>NZ_JAMYSW010000004.1:0-512813 GCF_040322135.1 Mesorhizobium sp. M0189 | reverse complement strand
CCCCCCCCCTTATAACCACTTATGGAGCCGGGGCCAGCGTCAGAGTGTTAAACGCCACCTATCCAGGCAAAACACCCGCGGCGGCGCAGCCCCCGCCCCCCCGCCTCGTCAGGCTATGATCACAGGGCGTTTACTTGCCGCAGTGGTTATCGTTCACCGTCGGCGCCATCGTTCCCGGAGCCTTGCCGGTCGCATCGGGCAGAGCCCCCTGCGGGCCCGGCGGGCAATTCCGGTCGGCATTCGAATTCGTCGTTGAGAAATCGCGAATGCTGTTGGTGATGGTCGAATCCGTGCCGGTGTCAGGGCCGCCATTATCCGGGACTACGACCGTCCGCCCGCTGCCGTCGGCAGCGGCTCCGGAGGGGTCGCCGACGTTCAGGGCCATCGCTGACGTGGCCAGACCGATCGTAAGCGCCGAAGCTGCGAGAATTTTCGTGAGCATGATGCTTCTCCTTTTTACGAGGGTCGTCGCGTTGCGACTACGAAAACAACCGTTCGGGCGGGCGAAGGTTCCGACAAATTTCCTATGAATTCAGCATGTTCTCAGGTGTTCAAGGTGGCCGGCGCGCCATTGCACAGCCCGGCGTTTTCCTCGCTGCATGAGCGTGCGCCTTGCTGTCCCGCCGGAACAGGAATGCTCCTTGCGAGTTCATACCTTTGTACAATGCGAACGCGCTGATGCGAATGGCGGCAGCGCAAACAAGGAGAGCAGACATCATGGGCCTTGGAACCATTCTCATCATCATCTTGGTCCTTGCCTTGCTTGGCGGCTTCAGCGGCTTGGGCGGCGGACCGTTCTACGGCACCGGCTATTACGGTGGCGGTGGCCTCGGCCTGGTGCTGCTCATCGTCATCATCTTGGTCGTGCTTGGGCGCATTTAGCGTCACGCTCACGACAAAACGCCTGCCGCCGGGTAATAAGCGGCGGGCGTTTTGTCGTGAATAGACGAAAAGTCTCTAGGACTCTGGCTAAAAAGGCCGACCTGGCGTCGGACCCTTCGACACCGAGGACCCCGCCATAGCAGCAGCTTTAGTGTTGGCGATCGGCGGCCAGTGCTTCCTTTAGATCGGCGCTTAGCACGCCCTCGTTGAACAGCGACATGATACGGGCGGCCAACCGCTCGCGGACCGGACTGTCGTCCGCAACACCCAACTCGCGGCAGCAGTCGTCGAGCGCTTTTCTCAGCACGCTCAGTTCGGCTGGAGTTGCTGCACCATGCATCGACATGCCATCCTCCCTGAAAAGGGCGAAAGCGCGAAGCGTCTTTCAAGCATCCACTCGCCATGCCTGTGTGGATGACTCAAATTCAATTAGCGCCGCTTGCCTCCAAACTCAATGTACGGAAATTACCGAGCGGACAGATCGGGAACGACTGCCTTTCACCTGCATTATTGTAGTGATCCAAGCCACCCTCATTTGGATCACTGGGCGTAGCCCACGACGCCCGAATGGAGCCCGTTGCATCCCTCGCGACGGGCTCTTTCGCGCCCGACATTTTTGATTTATCGATTTCGTACCAAGCACCTTTGGTACGTTTTCAACTCTAACTTTCAGTCAGATGTTTTCGTAGGCAAGCGGCAGGAGAAACTGCCGTGCATCGAATTCATTTATTTAGTAGGCTCCATACCTTTCAGCGCTTATATAAGCCGTATCGTCAGCAGGTCATACCGGGCGCGGACGGCTGGGAGATCAAAAAGCTCTTGCCCTGTTTTGGGCCCAGCTATGTCTGATCCAGCTATTTCCAATCAAAATCTATTCAAAAACAAGCTGTTGCGCCGGATGAGCGCCGGCGATTTTGCATTTCTCGAGCCGCACATCGAGCGCTGTTCGCTGGAGTTGCGGCAATCGCTCGAAGTATCCGGATCACCGATCGAGGCCATCTATTTCGTCGAGGACGGCATTGGTTCAGTGGTTGCGAAAATGCCGAATGGCAGCGATGCGGAAGTTGGCCTCATTGGCTTGGAAGGTATGACCGGCTCGGCCTTGGTGATGGGCGACGACCGCATGGTCCATGATTGCTATGTGCAACTGGCGGGAGAAGCCGCCAGGATAGATGCCGAGCCATTCAAGGCAGCGCTGACGCAAAGCCCGACATTGCGGCTGTTTTTGTTGCGCTACGTGCAGTGTCTGCATATCCAGACCGGCTACACCGCGCTGGTCAACGCGCGATCGAAGCTTGAAGACCGGCTGGCGCGCTGGCTGCTCATGTGTGACGATCGGGTGGCCGGCGACCGGCTGACGATCACCCACGAATTCCTGTCGATCATGCTCGGCGTAAGACGTCCGGGCGTCACGGTCGCGCTCCAGCTGCTTGAGGGCCGAGGGCTCATCCGGTCCCGCCGCGGCGAAATCATTATCCGCGACCGCGATGGTCTCGTTTCGCTAGCGGATGGCGGCTACGGCCTGGCCGAGGCCGAATATATCCGCCTGGTCGGACATACCGGCGAGCGCTGAGTGCTTTTCTCGCCTGTTGCTACCGCAGGTCGAGGCCCCTTGCGATACGACACAAGTGCCGTCGGAAAAATTTTCAAAGCTCCTGAACCGTCAGGGAACTTGTTTCCCATCGGAGGGTTATCGGACGCCTCTACTTTGCGAGGCTGCCACCAACTCCCGGGAGACGACCATGCCGACTACGAAAAAGGCCGCGAAGGCGGCAAGCAAGGGCCTCGAGGACCTGTTCCTCGACGGGCTCAAAGACCTCTACTACGCCGAGAAGAAGATACTGAAAGCGTTGCCCAAAATGGCCAAGGGCGCGGAGTCGGAAGAAGTGACCGCCGCCTTCGAGAAGCACCGCATGGAAACCGAAGGACATGTCGACCGCCTGGAGGAGGTGTTCGAGAAATTCGGCAAGCCGGCCCGTGGCAAGACCTGTCCGGCGATTGACGGCATCATCGAAGAGGGCTCGGAAGTGCTCGAGGAGTATAACGGTGCTCCCGCACTCGACGCCGGGCTTGTCGGCGCGGCGCAGGCCGTCGAGCATTACGAGATCGCTCGTTACGGCACTTTGATCGCGTGGGCCGAAGAACTCGGCAAGAGCGACGTTGTCGAACTGCTCAGGGCAACTCTCAAGGAAGAGGTCGCGACCGACGAAGCGCTTTCCAAGCTCGGCGAAAGCGGTGTCAACGAACGCGCAATGCAAGAAGCCGCTTGACCTTCAGACCGCTTCCGAGCCTCGGCAATGGATTGCCGAGGCTCGGCTAGCACAGCGAACCAGCGAATTCTGCATTGGTTCCGTCGTCATCGGCAGGACGGGGCAGCAAGAACTTTGAAGCGGTGCCTCGGGACGGACTTACTCGATCTGCTCGAACGTACATTGCCGGGGCTCCTTGTCCGGCCGCCAGCGCAACAGCTTGGTTCCGTGCCGGAACCGGTCGCCTGTCACATGGTCGAAACGAACCTCGACCACCAGTTCAGGCTTTATCGGTTCCCATTGTCCGCTGCGCTCCGTGCTCCAGCGGCTTGGTCCGCCCGGCGCCTTGCCGGTGAAACCCGGTTTGGCCCGCAGTTTTTCCAGCCGTCTGGTCAGCGCCGCCCTATCGTCCTTGCCGATGGTCGAGGTGAATCCGACATGGTCCAACCTGCCTTCGTTATTGTAGAGGCCAAGCAGCAGGGATCCGACTTCGTTGCTGCCGGCGAGATAGCGAAAGCCGCCGACCACGCAATCCGCAGTGCGCAGCCGCTTGACCTTGACCATGGCGCGCTCGCCGGGCTGGTATGGCTCGGCGATCAGTTTTGCAACAACACCGTCGGTCGAGCCATGGCCGGCGCCTTGCAGCCAGCGCTCGGCGGCAGCGGCATCGTGCGTGCATTTGGACAGGCGCAGTTCGCGCCGTCCCGCCGACGCGACAAAGGCCTCGATCACCCGTCTCCTGTTGGTGAGGGGTTGTTCGATGATGACCTTGCCGCCGGGTTCGGCCAGCATATCGAACAGGACCAGCATGGCAGGCGTCTCCAGGCTCAACTTGCGGATCCTGCTTTCGGCTGGATGAAGGCGCATTTGCAGGGCCTCGAACGAGGACGATCCGTCGACCTCGATGACGATCTCGCCGTCGGCAACAAACCGTCGCGACCTCACATCGCGCAGCACCGCGATCAGTTCGGGAAAATAGCGGCCAAGCGGCTTGCCCGATTTTGCACGCAGATCGACGGCATCGTCACCCTTGAACACGAGGCACCGAAACCCGTCCCATTTCGGTTCGTACTGCCAAAGCCCGTCGCCGCCAGGAATTGCGTCGGCGGCTTTGGCTTCCATCGGACGAAGGTCGAGCGGCAACGGAAATGCGGTCATGGCTGGTCCGCGCCGCCGCTGAGGCATTCGCTACCGCCGTCGGCCATTCCCCTGGGCCCTGCTTTGCCGCCTCGCCACCTTGCGGCCGGTCTGGTCGGGCGCAGGCGACAGCGGATCGACTTCGTCGGACCCGCCGATCTCCTTGGTAATGCGATAGGCCAGATAAGCGACGGCTCCGGCAACCAGCAAGCGGACCATGTTTGAAAATCCTTCGTTGGCGTGAACCCACCAACCCCGGGCCGAAGGTTTTGTTCCGTCGCTGCCCATAGCCGAGGTGAATCGTCGGCTGCGCAACCAAAACCTAAGCGCATCGTTTGTTGCTTATCGACGAAAAGAATTTGCGATGAAGACGCTGTTACCCTTGTTCGCTTTGACCCTGGCGCCAATCCAGGCCAGCAGCGCTTGGCCTGACGGGTGACCGCGATGCTCCTCGTTGTTCCGGTTTGGCAAGACATCGCGGCACGGCTGCTTCTGACCGCGCTCGCAGGCCTTTTGATAGGCCTCAACAGGGAGGCGCGCGGGCACGCGGCGGGGCTACGCACCACCGTGCTGGTGGGATTGGCCGCCGCCATCACAATGATCCAGGCCAGTATTCTGCTGGAGACCGTTGGCAAGCACCCGGATTCGTTTGCATCGATGGACGTCCTGCGCTTTCCGCTGGGCGTGTTGACCGGCGTCGGCTTTATCGGCGGTGGCGCCATTCTTCGCCGCGGCAATCTTGTCAGCGGGGTCACCACAGCGGCCACGTTGTGGGTGATGACGGCGATCGGATTGGCTTTCGGTGGTGGCCAATACGGCTTGGGCGCGGCCGGCACGGCGCTGACGCTGGCCACTTTGCTGGTCCTGAAATGGGTGGACCTTCGAATGTCGCGCGAACACCATGCCCAGTTGGCACTGACGTGGAAGGCCGCGGCTCGACAGGAGCTCGATGCGCTCATCGGGCCGCTTGGCTACCAGGCACGCCTCGTCGCAATAGAGAGGCGCCCAGATCTCAAGGACCCTGTGTTCTCGTTCGAGATCAGTTGGAGGCGGCCCGACACTGGCGCACCGCCAATGGACCTGCTGGCATCGGTGGGCGAGCATTGCGAGATCCAGAAGTTTGATCTCCTCAGCGAGCCTGCCCGGTAGAGCGGTTCATCGTTTCACGGAAACGCCGAACCGCTCTATCGCTTTGTTTCTGCGCAATTCCGGACGGAAAACCGTTTCACACTTTTCCTGGAACAGCTCTAGCGGCTCGCAACGATCGCGGCCTGAATCAGGCCATCGCTTCTTCGCGGCACTTTCGATACCTATCTGTCGAGGCAGGACTCAAGGAGCAAGCAAAAGAGCGTGGCACAGCGATCGGGAAGTGCTGACCTTCCACTTCACGGCGGGCGCGTGCCGAAATGGCTCGGCGACCGCATGACGCGGCTTGGCGCGGTCATGTGCGAGGCGATCATCCACCATTACGGCCGCGATGAATTGCTGCGCCGGCTGGCGCATCCGTTCTGGTTCCAGTCTTTTGGCGCCGTGATGGGGATGGACTGGCACTCCTCCGGCATCACCACCAGCGTCGTCGGTGCCTTGAAGCGCGGCCTGTCGCCGCTTTCCAGCGAGCTCGGCATTCACGTTTGCGGCGGCCGCGGCGCGCATTCGCGCAAGACCCCGCACGAGCTTGCCCTGATCGGCGAGCGTGTCGGCCTCGACGGGCAGGGCCTGGCGACTGCCAGCCGGCTTGTCGCCAAGGTGGACAGCGCCGCGGTCCAGGACGGTTTCGATCTCTATCTGCACGGCTTCATCGTCACCGATGACGGCAAGTGGGTGGTGGTGCAGCAAGGCATGAACGGCGACAGCAAGGTGGCGCGCCGCTATCACTGGCTGTCGGAGGGCCTGAAGAGCTTTGTCGACCAGCCGCATGCCGCCATCGAAGGCGCCAACCAGGGCGAGATCGTCAACCTGACAGACCGCCGCGCCGAAGCGTCGCGCCAGGGACAACTGGACCTTCTGCACGATCTTGGACCGGATCGCATCGTGAGGGAGCTTGCCGCTTTGGAGCGGGGTTCGGCGCCAGCGCCGGAGCCGGCACAAAAGCTGCTGCCGCATCTGGTGATGCCGGCGCACCACGATGTACGCGAAAGCGATGTCGTCATGCGCCGCCTGCACGGCAACATCGCGGCGGCGGCCGAGCGCGGCCCAACAGATTTCGCCGGGCTTCTCCTGGTGCCCAATGTCGGCGCGCGCACGGTGCGGGCGCTGGCGCTGGTCGCCGAAGTCGTGCATGGCGCGCCGTGCCGTTTTTCCGATCCAGGGCGTTTCTCGCTGGCGCATGGCGGCAAGGACAGGCATCCGTTCCCTGTGCCGCTGAAGGTCTATGACGAGACGATAGGCGTGCTGAAGTCGGCCGTCCAGAAGGCCAGGCTCGGCCGTGACGAAGAGATCGGCGCATTGCGGCGGCTGGACGACCAGTCGCGGCAGGTCGAGCGCTATGTCACCGGACCAAGCCTGAAGGAAATCGTCGCCGGGGAGTTCGACCAATCGCATCTGCTCGGCGGCCGCAGCGTCTTCGGTTGGGAAGTCGCCCCCGAAACGACCGCAGTTAAATCAACGAAGTGATCGGCTCGGATCAAGCCTCCAGGTCGATCAACGCGACACCGAGTTCGGGACGGTGCCTGCGGCGCAGATGTCCAGGCGTCTCTACCAACGTGACCTCGAGCGTCGGCCGCACGATACCGTCGAGTAGATGGCCGCCCCTTGTGCTGCCGTCGCTCAATCCGAGCACGGCATGGACGTGCAGGCTGGGCTTGCCGTCGTCGCCGATGGCAACATCGCCAATCGCGCTCAGCACCTCGCACTGTTCCCGGATGGGAATTTTCCGGTAGGTCCTTTCCCTAGGGTCGAACCAGCCGACAGTTGCCCTTTCGAAAGCGCCGAGCGCGGTCAGCGACGCGCTGCCAACGCCGTGGTCGGCCGCAAACGAGGCCAGCTGCGCAAACGCCTCTTCGCCGGGATCAAGCACAACGACGAATGTTCTTTGGCCGGCGCTTTCGGCAACAATCTGTGACTTCATGATCTCGCTCCAGACGCCATTTCGGTTCTGTCCGATCGGGGTTGAACGGCAAGCCGGCTCGAGAGTTCCCCGGCACGGTTCGGATGAACATAGGATCACAGCCACGTGAGGCGGAGGAACCTTGCCTTGCGTGACTGGTTCGGCCGGCTTGAGACCCAGCCAGCCGGGAGCCAGCCATGTCCGAACCCCCCGTTGCCAGCCTGAGCCGACGCAGTTTCATGACCGGATCCGTTTCGGCGGCTGCGGCAGGGCCGCTCATGGCCACGTCGGCAAAAGCCGCCGCCCCGCAACCTGCCGCTTCGGCCGAGCCGCGCGATCTGTCGGCGATTTCACTGCGCATCAACAAGCAGCCCTACAATCTCGCCCTCGACAATCGCACCAGCCTGCTCGACGCGCTGCGCGACCATGTCGGCCTGACGGGCACGAAGAAAGGCTGCGATCACGGCCAGTGCGGGGCCTGCACCGTTCTTGTCGACGGCAAGCGGGTGCTGTCGTGCCTGAGCTTCGCCGTGATGAACAAGGGCCATGAGATCACCACGGTGGAAGGGCTCGCTTCCGCCGACGGCAATCTGCATCCGATGCAGCAGGCCTTCATCGACAATGACGCCTTCCAATGCGGGTACTGCACGCCCGGCCAGATCATGTCCGCCATCGGTTGCATCAACGAAGGCCATGCCGGCTCCGAGGACGATATCCGCGAGTATATGAGCGGTAATCTCTGCCGCTGCGCTGCCTACCCCAACATAGTCGCGGCCATCGTGCAGGCCCGGGACGAAACAAGGAAAGCCTGAGATGCGCCCCTTCGTTTACGAGAGACCGGCCAGCGTGTCCGCGGCGGCCGCCATTGCTTCCCGTTTTGCCGCAGAGGGTGTTCCGCCGACCGAGGCCGCCGCGCAATTCATCGCCGGCGGCACCAATCTGGCCGACTACATGAAGCTTGGCGTGGCCCGGCCGGAACGGCTGGTCGATCTCAATGGTCTCGGTGACAGGGCCCTGCGGCAGATCGAGGTCGGCGACGACAGCATCCGCTTCGGCGCGCTGGTCCGCATGGGCGAGGCTGCTGACACAGGCGAGATCAAGCGCCTTTGCCCGATGCTTGCCGAAAGCCTGAAGTTCGCCGCCAGCGGCCAGATCCGCAACATGGCGAGCCTGGCCGGCAATGTGTTGCAGCGGACGCGGTGCGAGTATTTTCGCGAGACCTCCTGGCCATGCAACAAGCGCGAGCCGGGCTCCGGCTGCGCGGCCATGGAAGGCTTCAACCGGCAACATGCGGTCCTTGGCACCAGCAACGCCTGCATCGCCACCTACCACGGCGATTTCGCCCAAGCGCTGATCGCGCTCGGCGCGACGGTCGAGGTGGAGGCAAGGCGCGGTATGCGCAAGATAGCGTTTTCGAGGCTACATCGCCTGCCGGGAGATACGCCCAACGTTGAGACCGAACTGGCCTCCGACGAGGTGATCACGGCCATCGAGGTGCCGCTTGGCGCCTGGAGCCGCCGCTCACGCTACCTGAAGATCCGCGACCGCGAGTCCTATGCGTTCGCGCTGGCCTCGGCGGCCGTGGCTCTGGATATGGACGGCGACACCGTCAGCCAGGCGCGCATTGCGCTCGGCGGCGTGGCAACCGTGCCATGGCGGGCCAAGGCGGCCGAGGAAGCACTGAGCGGCAAGGCACTCGACGATGAGGCGGCCGAAGCTGCCGCCGAAGCCGCGTTCGCCGAGGCGAAACCGCGCGAACACAATGCGTTCAAGATACCGCTCGGCAAGCGCACGCTTGTGCGGGCACTGCTCGAAACGCGCGACATGAAGGTCTGACCCATGAACCAAGCTGCTCCCGCGCCGAAAGAGAACATGGGAAATCCCGTTCCGCGCATCGATGCCCGCCTGAAGGTCACCGGACAGGCCGGCTATTCGGCCGATCTTCCAACCGCCAATATGGCCTATGGCGCACTTGCTACCAGCAGCATCGCCAAGGGCAGCATCACCGCCGTCCGGCTCGAAAAGGCGCGTAAGGTGCCCGGCGTTCTCGATATCGTCAGCGTCGGCGACATGGACGGCATCGACAAGCCGAAATTCGGCAACACCGGTGCAAGTTCGATCGCGCCGCTCCATGACAAGGCCATTTTCCACGACGGCCAGATCATCGCGCTGGTGGTGGCCGAAACATTCGAGGCGGCCGAGGAAGCCGCCGCCCTGATCCGCGCCGACTACGCCGAAGAGACGCCCAGCGCCGGCTTCGATTCCAGGGGAACGGAGATGGAGCCGGCCGCCGGCAAGAGTCCGTTGTTCAAGGAGGACGTCAAAGCCGGCGACTTCGATGCTGCCTATGCCGCAGCCGCAGTGAAGATCGACGAGAAATATTCGACGCCGACCCAGCACCACAACCCGATCGAGCTGTTCTCGACGACGGCGGTCTGGCAGGGCGATCAGCTCACGGTCTATGAACCGAGCCAGAACGTCACCGGCTGGAAGGCCGAGCTCGCCCGGCAGTTGAAGATCGATCCGGCCAATGTGCGGATCGTCAGTCCCTATGTCGGCGGCGCCTTCGGCTCCAAGGGGCCGATGACGGCCCGCACGGCGATCGTTGCCGTTGCGGCCCGCCGCGTCGGCCGGCCGGTGCGCTGCGTCGTCAGCCGCATTCAGGCGTACGGCACGCAGACCTACAGGGCGGAGACCCGGCACCGCATCCGCATCGGCGCAAACCAGGACGGCCGCATCACCGCCTTTGCACACGAAGGCTGGGAAGTCACGTCGCGGCCCGATCCCTATGTCGTCGGTGGCACTTCGGCCACCGGACGCATGTACGATTACGGCTCGGTGCTGACCCACGTCTCGCTAGTGCATGCCGACCGCAATACGCCTGGCTACATGCGTTCGCCGCCGGAGACGCCCTATGTCTATGCGCTGGAAAATGCCATGGACGAGATGGCGGTGGCGCTCGGCATGGACCCGGTCGAGTTCCGCCGCGTCAACGAGCCGCAGAAGGAGCCGATCGGCGGCAAGCCCTTCTCCAGCCGCTCGCTCGTGAAATGCTACGACCAGGCCGCCGAGGCCTTCGGCTGGTCCAAGCGCGAGGCCGCGGTTGGCTCGATGCGTGACGGCGACTGGCTGGTCGGCATGGGCTGCGCCACCGCAATCTATCCGACGGCGGCTGCGCCATGCGCCGCCCGCGTCCGCCTGACCACTGACGGCGAGGTTCGCGTCCAATGCGGCTCGCATGAGATCGGCACCGGCGTGCGCACGGTGGCAGCGCAGATGGCAGCCGAACGGCTCGGGATAGAAATGGACAAGGTCAGCGTCGAAATGGGCGACAGCGCCTTGCCGCCGGCACCGGTGTCCGGCGGGTCGATTTCGACGGCAAGCGTGTGCTCGGCGGTGCTGAAGGCCTGCGATGCCGTCCGCGCAAAGCTCTTCGCCGCGGCCGTCGCCGAAGCCGGGCCGCTGGCCGGGTCCGGCAACGCCAAGCTTGAAATGAGCCAAGAGAAAATCGTCGCGGACAACGGCAAATCGGCCAAGCTGTCGGATGTTTTCAAGACGATGCAGATCGGTGCGATCGAGGAATATGCCGAATTCGCGCCAAAGGGATCGTCACCGGAGGCGCTGAAGAAGCTCTATGCCGGGCAATCGGAGTTCCACGGCGGCGACCAGGACAAGGATTCGGTGAAATACGCCTTTGGCGCGGAATTCGTCGAGGTGCGCATCAACAGCCATACGCGCGAGATCCGCGTCCCGCGCATCGTCGGCGCCTTTGCCGCCGGGCGCATCATGAACACCCGCACCGCTCGCAGCCAGCTGATGGGCGGCATGATCTGGGGCATCGGCCAAGCCTTGCACGAGGCGACGGAAATCGACAAGCGTCATGCGCGCTACGTCAATCGCGACCTGCAGGACTATCTCGTGCCGGTCAACGCCGACGTGAAGCAGCTGGAAGTGATACTGGTTCCGGAGATTGACCACGAGGTGAACCCGGCCGGCGTCAAGGGTTTGGGCGAACTCGGCAATGTCGGGACCGCCGCGGCGGTCGCGAGCGCGGTCTACCACGCCACCGGCAAGCGCATTCGCGACCTGCCGATCAGGATCGATCACCTGATCGTCTGACCTCTCCAACTCAGCCCGGCTTCGGACCGGCTAGGCGCAGTTTGCATCTATTCCTTCGGCGCGGTGGCGGGCGCGGTATAGCGGCGGCGCACTGCGTCCAGGACGTGGTTGCGGCTCTCCTGCGCCGAAAGTGTGTCGTCTTTCTCCGCTTCGGCGGTTTCGCGCGCCAGCTCCTTATCCCTGATCTGGTGGCGAAACCATTTGGAATAGTCGCCGGCGCGCAAATGATGTTCCCAGGTCTTATCGTCAATGCCCTCGGCGATCTGGGCGAAAATCATCAGATTATGGGCGCGCAGGTTCATCGCATGGTCGGGGCCGCGGAAATAGAAGCTGCCCTTCTCGTCGAGCTGGCCCTCGGCATATTTGCGGCTATGGCGCTTGAGCGACTGCCGCGGCTCGATCGGCTCGACCATGGCAGGTTTCTTGTGCGCCTGCGGCCGCCAGAACAGCACGTGCTCGTCTTTTGGAGAGCTCAGATCCTTGTCCTTTGGCGGTTCGGTGCCGGTCTCGCGACAGAACGTCTTGACGACCTTTTTCGCCTTGGGGCCGAGTGCGATGACGGCGGTGACCAGCCGCAATGCTTCGGTTGAGATCGCATCCGGATGAACGGTGATCAGGATCGTGCCCGGCAATTCCATCGCCAGAACCATTGGCGTGTCGTCGCGCCGCTTCGGCAAGAGGTGATGCGCCTCATCGATGATCAGCCAGTGTGGTCGCGCGGTGCGGAAGCGAACACCGCCAAGGCCCGGCAGCAGGTCGGCAAAGAAGTCCGGCCGCTCGTTGACGCGCAGCGCCAGGCCGTTGACGACCAGATTGTTGTCCGGCTTCTCCAGGAGATCGAGCAACTGCGTCTTCGTCGGCGGGTTCGAGCCGTCGCCCAGCCGGACGGCGCCCTCGAGGCCATCGTAGTCGCCTTCCGGATCGAAGATGCAGAACTGGAACTTTCTCTCGACAAAACGCTCCGTCAATGCGGTCGCCAAGGTCGATTTGCCGATGCCCGAGCTGCCGGCGATCAGCACCGTATCGGTTGGCGACAGATACACCTCCTTGCCATCGTCCGAGCCAAGCAGAATGCCATCGCGGCTTGGCACAAGCTCGCGATCGCGCTCGACCACCTTGGCGATCAGTTCCTCGACGCCTTTTCCGCGCGCGCCTCGTGTCACGAGATCCGCCGTATCCTTGACTGCCGGCAGTGCGTTGTCGACGGCGACGCTGAAGCCGCAGGCGCGCAGGAAGGCGTGGTCGTTTTCGGCGTCGCCGACACCGACGACGTTGTGCGGCGACAATCTGAGGTCCTGAAGCGCGGCTGTCAGCCCGGTCGCCTTGTTGATGCCGCTGGGCAGGATCATCACCGCGCCCTTGTTGAAGATGATTTCCAGCTCCAGCCCCAATTTCTTGATGACCTCGAGCGCGGTAACCTGATGCGGTTCCCAGGTGGCGACGATCGAGCGTCCGACCGAAAGCGGTTTGACACCGTGTTTCCTGAGTTTGGCGATGAACTCGGGGGCGGGCGGCGGAGATATCGTCCGCTCCTCCTCGCTGGCCGGTGTGTAGATCAGCGCCCCGTTTTCCGCGACCACCTTGTCGAAGATCGCGACTTCGGGAAAGACGCGTTTCAGGTCGGGCAGCTCGCGCCCGGTGACGAGAATGAGCTTGCGGCCGCTCTTCTTGAAGCGTTGAAGCGCCGCAAGGGTCTTTTCCGCGACAATCCCTTCATGCGCCAGCGTGCCGTCGTAGTCCGTGGCCAAGGCTATGAAATACATGTCGTCAGTAGCCGCCGACGATTGGCAATATCTCGCCGGTGATGTAGCTCGAGCAGTGCGGCGAGGCGAGGAACACATACGCTGGCGCGATCTCTTCCGGTTGTGCCGGTCGTTTCATCGGTGTGTCGGCGCCAAATTTCGAAACATCGCCGGCTTCCTTGTCCGAGGGGTTGAGCGGCGTCCAAACCGGGCCTGGTGCCACGGCGTTGACCCTTATGCCCTTGTCGACAAGGTTGCCCGAGAGCGCGCGGGTGAAGGCATGAATGCCGCCCTTGGTCATGGAGTAATCGACCAGTTGCTTCGATCCCTCGATGCCGGTCACTGAACCGGTGTTGATGATCGCCGAACCGGGTTTCATGTGCGGAACGGCCTCCTGCGCCATGTGGAAATAGCCGTAGAGGTTGGTCTTCAGCGTGGTGTCGAAATGCTCCTCGGTCAGCTCGCTGAAATCGCTGGAATGGACCTGGAAAGCGGCGTTGTTGACCAGCACGTCGATCCGCCCAAACTGCTGCACGATCTCAGCCACCGCGTTGTGGCAGTGGCCGCGTTCGCTGACATCGGCCTTGATCAGGATGCATCGCCGGCCTTCGGTTTCGACGGCCCTTTTGGTCTCTTCGGCGTCCTTGTCCTCCGACAGATAGACGATCGCCACATCGGCGCCTTCACGTGCATAGAGCACGGCCACCGCGCGGCCGATGCCTGAATCGCCGCCGGTAATGACGGCCACTTTGCCGTCGAGCTTTTTCGATCCGATATAAAATGGCGCATCGTAAAGCGGCGCCGGCTCGATCGCCCATTCATGCCCCGGCTTCGGCTGGTGCTGTTCGGGGAAGGGCGGCTCGGGATATTTGCGGGCACCGGCCTGCATGGCGCCTTTTGGCTTGCCCTTGGACTTGGACTTGTCCTTCTCGTCGATACGGCGCTGGATGTGCCGTTGCTTGGCGGCCTCGCCGGCGATTTCCGATTTCATCTGCATGGTCATCTCCCTGGCTTGAAACCCAACAACGCACGTCCGGCGAAAAGGTTTATGCGACCACTTCATTCCTTCAGCCCGGCGAACCGCTCCAGCAGCGGCCGTTGCAGCCGCGGTAGATGGCCGACGACGCTGAAGGCCGCGTTCCTGAAGCTTTGCATGATGCCATTGTCCGACCGGGCCATTGACAGGATGCGCTCGCTGAGGGTGATCCACCGTCGCCCTATCGGGTGGCGTTCGCTTGTGTAGCCGGCCAGCGTGCCTTCGACGGAACGCCTGGCGAATGATGCGGCGAGATTCATGCCGCGCGCGCCCAGCGGCGAATGGGATGGAGGTCGGGGATGGTCATGATGGTTGTCCGGGTGAAACGAAACGTGACCTCATCCGAACGCATGGAGTGTTCGATGGTTTCCGGTCAGCCCGACCCGATGGGCCAGGGCGGGGTAACCATTCTGTGATCTCCGCTGCCCCGGCCGGAACTTACCCACGCAGCCGCAGTTAGGGGCTTTGGGGGGGTGGATACGGTTGCTGGATGTGAAATCGGCGAGGGGATGCCGCAGGTCTTTTCAAGGAGCGCCAACGGCATTTCACGCTTCGCTCTGTGGGGCGCGTGTTTCATGGCCATCTTTGCGGCTCTCGGCGGTACCGCCATCCTGCGTTCGGACTTCGTCACCGGCGTTGGCCGGCCGTTGGCGCAACCAGTGCCGTTCAGCCACAGGCACCATGTCGGCGAGCTCGGCCTCGATTGCCGTTATTGCCATAGCGGCGTCGAGACTTCGTCATCGGCTGGTCTGCCGGCGACGGAGGTGTGCATGACCTGCCATTCGCAGCTCTTCACCAACGCGGACATGCTGGCGCCGGTACGGGCGAGCCTTGCCTCCGGGCAGCCATTGCAGTGGCAGCGGGTGAACAGTGTGCCCGACTTCGTCTATTTCAATCATTCGATCCATATCGCCAAAGGCGTCGCCTGCGAGACGTGCCATGGCGAGGTCGACGACATGCCGCTGATACGGCGGGCGCACGCGCTGTCGATGGAATGGTGCCTGGGATGCCATCGCGATCCCGAGCCCAATTTGCGTCCGCCGCAGGACGTGTTCCTGATGCATTGGAAGCCGCCGGCCGGCATCGTCGAAATCCGCCGGTCGCTCATCAGCCTTCTCGATATCCACCCCGAGACCATGACCGACTGCTATGTCTGCCACCGCTGACAAGCCGATTGCGGCTCCAGACGTGGCCGGCCTGCGCGAACGGCTTTCGCCTGGTCCGGAGCTGTGGCGGAGCCTCGACGAGCTCGCCGATACACCGGAATTCCGCCGCTTCGTCGATGCCGAATTTCCTTCGATCGCCGAACGCATCCCGGCGCGGCTCGACCGGCGCACGCTGCTGAAGCTGATGGGTGCATCGCTGTCGCTGTCAGGGCTTGCCGCCTGCAGCCGGGCCGAGGACATCCTGCCTTATATCCGCCAGCCGGAAAACATCGTTCCCGGCCGGCCGCTTTATTACGCGACCACGCTTTCGAGTGACGGCTACGGCATCGGTGCGGTGGTCGAAAGCCATGAGGGCCGGCCGACCAAGGTGGAAGGCAATCCCGACCATCCGGCCTCGCGCGGCGCGACGGACGCTGTCATGCAGGCGGCGGTGCTGTCGCTGTTCGACCCGATCGCTCGCGCATGCCGCTGAAGCATGGCGAACCCGCAGCCTATGACGACTTCCTTGCCGACATGGCCGAGCTCACCTCGCGGCTCGCTGGAGCTGGCACGGCGCTGCTGATCGAAGCAACGACCTCGCCCACCATGAAGGCCCAGCTCGAGGCGCTGCGCGCGCGCTATCCCAGGCTGAGGCTGTTCCGGCACGATCCCCTGGCGACGCCGTCCGGCACCGAAGCCACACAGACCCTCTTCGGCAGGGCGCTTGCACCGGTCTGCCGGTTTGATCGCGCCGACGTGATTTTCAGTCTCGACGCGGATTTCCTGGGCGAGGGCCCCGGTCGTCTCGCCTACGCCCGTGATTTCGCTGCAAGACGCCGCGTGCGCCGGGCGGACGATACGATGAGCCGGCTCTATGCGGTGGAGTCGACGCCGACTATCACCGGCGCTGCCGCCGATCATCGCCGGCCGGTGCGGCCGAGCGAGGTCGAAACCGTCGCAGCGGCGCTGAGCGCCGTGCTTGGCGGCGAAGCGGCGCCAAGCGCCTTGGCATTGGACCCGACCTGGCTGGCTGCCGCCGCGAACGACTTGAAGGCGGCCGGCCGCTCGGCGCTGATCGTGCCGGGCGCCCATCAAACGCCGTTCGTCCATGCCGCGGCTCTTGCCATGAATGCGCGGCTTGGTGCGCTTGGCAACACAGTGGAACTGATCGAGCCGCCCGTCGCGATGCCCATCGAGGGCGACCTCGCGCGTCTTTGCCAGGCGATCGCCGCGCGGGACATCGACACCGTTGTCATACTTGGCGCCAATCCTCTCCACACTGCGCCTGCGGGACTTGATGTCCACGACGTGTTTTCGCAGCTGAAGCTTCTTGTCCACTGGGGCCTCTATCGCGACGAAACCGCCTTCGTCGCACACTGGCATATTCCTGCTGCGCATGACCTCGAAAGCTGGAGTGACCTGCGCGCCTATGACGGAACCGCGTCGATGGTGCAGCCGCTGATCAGGCCGCTTTACCAGGGGCGGACGGTGCATGAACTCCTCGCCGTGCTTGGCGGCGAGTTCGCTGTTTCTGCCCTGCCGCTCGTCCGCCGGACATGGGCGCAAACATTGGACAATGCCGCGTGGCGAGAGGTGCTTCGCGACGGCTTTGTATCCGGCAGTGCCAGCACTCCAGTCTATGTTGCGATGCCTGCGGATTTGCGCGGCCTGAAGCCGCGCATCGAAGCGGCAAAAGGCGTCGAAATCCGTTTCGTTGCCGATCCCTGGCTGCGCGATGGACGCAATGCCAATTCGGCCTGGCTGCAGGAGCTGCCGCGGCCGCTGAGCAAGGTCGTCTGGGGCAATGCAGTGCTGATGTCGCCGGCGACAGCCGGGCGGCTTCAGGTGGAAAACGGCCGGGTCGTCAATATCGCCTCGAACGGCATGGACATCGATGCGCCGGTCTGGATCATGCCTGGCCATCCCGACGACACCGTGACGCTTGCTCTGGGTTTCGGCCGGAAGCTCGGTTCGGTGGCAGCACTCGCTGACGGCCACGACGCGTACAGGCTGCGAAGCCCTGAGGCTCCCTGGATCGTCTATGGCGCCATGATCACGCCGCGCCACAGCAGCGCACGGGTCATCACCACACAACACCACCAGGCGATGGAGGGCAGGGCGATCGTTCGCCATGCCTCGCTCGATGCCTTTCGCAAAAATCCGTACTTCGTGCGCGACGGCGTGCCGCCGACGCCAAGCGAGTCGCTCTATCCTGACTGGCAATACAGCCAGGAAGCCTGGGCCATGTCGATCGATCAGTCGGCATGCATCGGCTGCATGGCCTGTGTTTCTGCCTGCCAGGCGGAAAACAACATCGCCACCGTCGGGCCGGACGAGTCGGCACTCGGCCATGAGATGCATTGGCTGCGGATCGACCGCTACTATTTCGGCCCGCTCGACGATCCCGAGGTCTTTTTCCAGCCGGTGCCTTGCATGCATTGCGAGAAGGCGCCGTGCGAGGTCGTCTGTCCGGTCAACGCCACCACCCACACCCATGACGGGCTCAACGCGCAGGTCTATAACCGTTGCATCGGCACGCGCTACTGCTCGCAGAACTGCCCCTACAAGGTGCGGCGCTTCAACTTCCTGGACTTCCAGGAATTCGACAAGGATGCCGCGGGACCTGAACAGGCCGTGCACAATCCAGACGTCAGCGTCCGTTCGCGCGGCGTGATGGAGAAATGCACCTACTGCGTCCAGCGCATTTCCGAAAAGCGCATCAAGGCTCAGATCGAAAACCGCGCCATCGCCGACGGCGAGGTGGTGACCGCCTGCCAGCAGGCCTGCCCGACGCAGGCGATCGTCTTCGGCGATCTCAACAGCAAGGGCGCCAGGGTGGCGCAGGAAAAAGCGGCACCGCATCACTACGCCTTGCTCGAGGAGCTGAATACGCGACCGCGCACCACCTATCTCGGCAAGATCAAAAATATCAATGGCCGTCTCTCGTCAGGCGGGAAAGCCGATGGCTGAGGCTTTTGCTGCAAAACCGGGCGCATTGCCCGTTCTGCGTGGCAGGCACGACCTTCCGGAGATCAGCGGCCGTATCAGTGCGATCGTCCTCGACGGCAGGCTGCCGCGCTATTTCTGGGCAGCTTTTTTTTCCTGCTTCGTCTTCGTCCTCATCTTCCTCTATTCGATCACCTATCTGATCTCGGTCGGCGTTGGCGCCTACGGCATCAACGTCCCCGTCGTCTGGGGCACGATGATCGGCAATTTCGTCTGGTGGATCGGCATCGGCCATGCCGGCACGCTGATCTCGGCCGTGCTCCTGCTTCTGCGCCAGCCATGGCGCGCCTCGATCAATCGCTTTGCCGAGGCGATGACGCTGTTTGCCGTTGCAATGGCCGGGCTTTTCCCGATCCTGCATCTCGGCCGCCCGTGGTTCTTCTACTGGTTGCTGCCGCTGCCCAACACCCATATGCACTGGCCGCAATGGCGCAGTCCGCTGGTCTGGGATTTCGCGGCGATCGCCACTTATGCCAGCGTTTCGCTGATGTTCTGGTATATGGGCCTGCTGCCCGATCTCGCCGTCCTGCGCGACCGAGCGAAATCGCGCCCGGCGCAGCTGTTCTACGGCATACTGGCAATCGGCTGGCGCGGTTCGGCCTTTCATTGGGCGCGCTATCAGACGGTCTATTTCCTGATGGCGGCACTGGCCACGCCGCTGGTCGTCTCGGTGCATTCGATCGTCTCGCTCGACTTCACCTTCGCCATCACGCCGGGCTTCCACTCGACGATCTTTCCTCCCTATTTCGTTGCCGGAGCGCTGCTGTCCGGCTTCGCCATGGTGCTCACCATCGCCATCCCGCTGCGCTGGGCGTTTTCGGTCCAGGATCTGATCACGCCGCGGCACATGGACAATGCCGCCAAGCTGATGATCGCCGCCGGCATGATCGTCATCTATGGCTACGCGTCCGAGGCCTTCTTCGCCTGGTATTCGGGCGAGATCTACGAGCGCACGATGATGTGGCAGCGCGCCTTCGGACCTTATGCGCCGCTGTTCTGGGCCATGCTCGCCTGCAACGGCGCAGTTTTGCAATTGCTCTGGTTCCGACGGGTGCGCCTCAACATGCCGGGGCTGTTCGCCATTGCACTCATCATCAACGTCGGCATGTGGATCGAGCGCTATGTCATCGTCGTCACCGGGCCAAGCCGCGATTACCTGCCGTCGTCCTGGGGCGAGCAGTCATTGAGGTGGCTCGACTTCGGCATCCTGTTCGGCTCGATCGGCACCTTCTTAGCACTGGTCTTCCTGTTCATCCGCATCCTCCCGGCCATCACCATCTTCGAGGTCGAGGAGCTGGCCGAGGAAAGGGGCAGCGCAGGATGAGACTTTACGGCGTCATCGCGGCTTTCGCCGATCCCGAAGCGCTGACCGAGGCGGTCCGCACCATGCGGGCGCGTGGCTACCGGCGCATGGACGCGTTCTCGCCATTCCATGTGCGTGGGTTGGCCGAGATGCTCGGCATGCGCAAGACGCGCTTGCCGTGGGCCATCCTTGGCGGCGCCGTCGCTGGCGCGGTGTTTGTCTACGGGCTGATCCTCTATTCGGTCGAGATCGACTATCCGCTCAATGTCGGCGGCCGGCCGCTGCATTCCTGGCCGGCCTTTCTCGTCATTGCCTTCGAGGCGGCGATACTTGGCGCCGCGCTGGCCGCATTCTTCGGCGGGCTGGCCGCCAATCGCCTGCCCGAATATTACCACCCGGTCTTCAATGCCACGAGCTTCACCTACGCGCGCGGCGGCAAGTTCTACCTGCTCGTCGAAGCCGCCGATCCGAAGTTCCGCAAGGGCGTGACCAAGGGCCAGCTGACCCGGCTTGGCGCCGAAACCGTCGAGGAGGTGGAGGCGTGAACATGCGCACGAGTCTGCTGGCGGCAGCCTTGCTGCTCGCCGGCTGCCGGCAGGACATGGAGGACCAGCCGCGCTACGATCCGCTCGAAAAGAGCAACCAGTTCGCCAACGGCATGTCGGCGCGGGCGCCGGCCGAGGACACGGTCGCACGCGATGCCGATCTTTCGCCGGTGCCGGACACGTTTCCCTATCCGGTCACCATGACGCTGCTGCGGCGAGGCCGGCAGCGCTTCGACATCTTCTGTTCGCCTTGCCACGGCCGCACCGGCGACGGCCACGGCATGGTCGTCGAGCGTGGCTTTCCAGCGCCGCCCACCTATCATCAGGACGCGCTGCGCAAGGCGAGTGACGGGCATTTCTATGAGGTCATCAGCTACGGCTATGGCGCCATGTTTTCCTACGCGGCGCGCGTCCCGCCTGCCGACCGCTGGGCGATCGTCGCCTATATCCGCGCCCTGCAATATTCGCGCGAGGCGCCAATTGCCGAACTGCCGGAAAGCCTCCGCGCCGAGCTCAATGCGGAGCCAGATCGATGATGCGGCTTGCCACCGAACGTTTGATTTTGCCGGCGCTTGCCGTGGCCGCCGCCGGACTTGTGCTTTGCGCCGCGGGATTGGCCTTCGACCTCAGAGCCATGTTGGCCGGCTGGCTGCCTGCGGCGCTGTTCCTGCTCGGCCTGCCGCTCGGTGCGCTGACCATCCTGATGGTGCATGGGCTGACCGGTGGCCGCTGGGGCGAGGCAATCCGCCAGCCGCTACGCGGCTTGGTCACGACGCTGCCGCTGGCGCTGCTTCTGCTGCTGCCGGTTCTGCCCAGGCTCGACCTGGTCTTTCCCTGGGCGAGTGCCGACGCGGCTGCATTGCCCGAGACGGTGCGCCTGAAATTCTCTTATCTGAACGTTCCGTTCTTTTTGTTGCGCTTTGCCGCCTGCGCTGCGATCTGGCTGGTGCTGGCGTGGCGCGTGCTCGACTGGACAACGACCGATAGCGGCCGCGGCAGCGCCGGCCGCGGCAAGGCCTATGCCGCTGGATTGATTGCGCATGGGCTGACGGTGACGATCTTTGCCATCGACTGGATGCTCTCGCTCGAGCCGGAGTTCTCCTCGACGATCTATGCGCTGCTGGAAGCATCCGCCGAAGTCGTCGGCGCTTACGCTCTGGCAATGACGGTGCTGTGTGCGAACCGCTCGATCGAGGTCATGCCGGGCGGCGAGGAGGATGTCGCGCTGAGCGAGGATTTGGCCAACATGCTGTTCGGCTTCGTGCTGCTATGGGCCTACCTGTCGTTCATGCAATGGCTGGTGACCTGGGGCGGCGACCTGCCGAACGAGATCCGCTGGTACCTCATTCGCAGCAGCAATGGCTGGCAATATCTGCTCTGGCTGCTGATTGCGCTGCAATTCGCGATCCCCTTTGCCGGGTTGCTCAGCCGGGATCTAAAGCGCAGCCATGCCGGCCTTCTGTCGATCTGCGGCATCGTGCTGGCCGGCCATTATGTCGATGTCCTGTGGCGGATCAGACCGCCGCTTGCCGGTGGCGGTGTGACAGCGTTCTGGTGCGACCTTGCCGCGCTGGCAGGAGCCGGCGGCCTCTGGCTTGCGCTGCTGCTTTTCGTGCTTGGCCGGCCGGACGGTATCGGCTTCTGGCGCCGGGGGCCGGCGCATGGCTAGGGCGGCCCGCCATCCCGAAACGCGCGATATCTGGCCGGGCGCGCTGCTTGCCTTCGCGGCCGGCTTGCTGCTGTTCCTGGCGGCATCAGCCATCGTCCTCGGGCTCGTCTTCGACACCAGACCGTTGTGGCCGCTGCCGGGGCCATCGTCGGCCGGCAACCGAGCCAGTCCCGCCTTGCAGCGCTTTCCGGAAGACGACCTAGCCGCCTTCCGCAAGGCGGAGGAGCAGGCACTGAACAAAGTCGGCTGGGTCGACCGCGCCGCCGGCATTGCTCGCATTCCGATCGAGGACGCCATGTGGGCGATCGTCAGCCACGGTTTGCCGAACTGGGGGCAGCCGCCGGCGGCCGCCGGCGCCGACTGCGGATTGGTCGAGGCCGAGATACCACGCGCGCCACAGGCCGCTCGCTGCCGGACCGCGCCAGGCCAGGGAGGCCGGCCGTGAAGGCTTGGCTAACCGCTTTTTCCCTCCTCGTGGTGCTGCCCGCCTCAGCCGTCGCACGCCCGGCCTTCGATCCCGAGATCGGCGCACAGCTCAGCCTCGACCGGGTGTTTCGTGATGCATCCGGCGTGCAGCGCACGATCGGCCAAACGCTTGCGGGCCGGCCGGCGCTGCTGATTTTCGGCTATGACAAATGCCCGAACCTTTGTGGTGTGACCCAACAGGCGGTCGCTTCGGATTTGAAAAAGACGTCGCTCGATCCCGAAACCTATCGCGCTTTGTTCGTCTCGATCGATGCCGCCGACACGGCCGGTGATGCGAGCGATGCGCAAACCACCGTCGCCGCTGTGGCCGACGCGAGGAACCTGTCGGCATGGCGGTTCCTGACCAGTGCCGACGGCGCCGGTGCCGCCCTTGCGGCGGAGGCTGGCATCAGCTTCGACACACGCGCCAGGATCGACCAGTTCGCCCATCCGATCGCCGTCATCGCGCTGACGCCGAAAGGCCGGATAGCGCAGGTGCTGCCGGCGCTGAGCTTCACGCCGCGCGATCTTAAGCTTGCCCTTGTCGAGGCATCTTCCGGCAAGCTCGGCTCGATCGCCGATCATGCCTTCCTGCTCTGCGCCGGCTTCGATACCTCTAAGGGGCAATATACGCCGGCGATTTGGGCTGCCTTGAAGCTCGCCAGCATCGTGATGGTGGTGGGGTTGGCGACGGCCATACTGCAGCTGGCGCGCAGGAGGCGGGCGTGAGCTTCGGTATCCGGTTTTTCCCGCCGGAAGCCTCGTCGATCGCAAGCAGCATCGATGCGTTGTTCTATACATTGCTGGCCTTCGCGGCCGCGCTCGGCCTGTTCCTGACCGTTCTCGTGGTCGGCTACGCCGTCAAATATCGCGTCGGCTCCGCCGCCGACCGTACCGGGGCGCGTGCCCGCAGCCTGCCGCTGGAGATGACATGGAGCATTGCCAGCCTGGTGATGGCCTTCATCTTCTTCGGCTGGGGCGCAGTCCTGTTTGTGCGGCGCGACCATCCGCCGCCGGACGCTATCGAGATCGCCGGCCTCGGCAAGCAATGGATGTGGGAGTTCCGCCATTCCGGCGGCCAGCGTGAGATCAACGAGCTGCACGTGCCGGTCGGCAAGGCGGTGGTGGTGTCGCTGGCATCGCAGGACGTCATCCACTCCTTCTATGTGCCGGCCTTTCGGGTGAAGCAGGATGCGGTGCCGGGACGCACCACCAACGTCTGGTTCATTGCCACCGAACCGGGCCGCTACCATCTGTTCTGCGCCGAATATTGCGGCACCCAGCATTCCGAAATGGGCGGCTGGGTAACGGTGCTGGCTCCGGAGCAATATGCGTCGTGGCTGGGCAGCCAAGATGAAGGCGAAAGCCTCGCCGCGAGCGGCGGGAAACTGTTCCGCGCGCTCGGCTGCTCCGGCTGTCATGGCAATTCCAGTAAGGTGCGGGCGCCCGGCCTCGATGGGATTTTCGGCCGGCCGGTGGCGCTGGCGAACCGGCAGACGGTCATCGCCGACGAACGCTATCTGCGCGATTCGATCCTTGTCCCGAACAAGGAAATCGCCGCCGGCTACCAGCCGGTGATGCCGAGCTTCGACGGTCTGGTCGATGAAGCCGAGTTGCAGATGCTGATGGCCTATCTCAAGTCGCTTTCGTTCCAATTTCCCTCGTTCCCGGCGGCAAACAGCGAGGCGCCGCAATGAATCGCGATTTGGCGCCGGCAAACTATCTCAGTGAGGGTGCCTGGCCGCGCGCCTGGCTGCTGACAACCGACCACAAACGGGTAGCGTGGCTCTATCTCGTCTCGCTGACGGCCTTCTTCTTCCTCGGCGGTGCGTTTGCCGTGCTGATGCGCATCGAGCTTGCGACGCCGGCCGGCGACCTGGTCTCCGACGATGTCTACAACCGGCTGTTTTCGCTGCACGGCATCATCATGGTATGGTTCTTTCTGGTGCCGTCGATCCCGGCGACGCTCGGCAATTTCCTGTTGCCGCTGATGATCGGCGCGCGCGATCTTGCCTTTCCCCGCCTCAACCTGGCCAGCTGGTATGTCTTCATGTTCGGCAGCCTGTTCGCGCTCGCCTCGGTGCTTTTGGGCGGCGTCGACACCGGCTGGACCTTCTACACGCCGCTGTCGACGCTCTATGCCAACGGCTTTGTCTCGACCGCGGCATTTGGCGTTTTCATCGTCGGCTTTTCGACAATCATGACCGGCATCAATTTCATCGTTACCGTCCACACCTTGCGGGCGCCCGGCCTCACCTGGTTCCGGCTGCCGATCTTCGTCTGGACGCTGTACGCCACCAGCCTGGTGATGGTGCTGGCAACGCCGGTGCTTGCAGCATCGCTGATCCTCATCGTGCTGGAGCGCGTCTTCGGCATCGGCATCTTCAATCCCGACCTCGGCGGCGATCCGCTGTTGTTCCAGCATCTGTTCTGGTTCTACTCGCACCCCGCCGTCTACATCATGATCCTGCCGGGCATGGGGGTGGTCTCGGAAGTGCTGCCGTGCTTCAGCCGCCGGCCACTGTTTGGCTACAAGGCCGTCGCCCTGGCTTCAATGGCGATCGCCGTCTTCGGCTTTCTCGTCTGGGGCCACCACATGTTCGTCAGCGGGCAGTCGGCCTATGCCGGCGTGGTGTTTTCGTTCCTGTCCTTCTGCGTCGCGATCCCATCGGCGATAAAGGTGTTCAACTGGAGCCTGACGCTGCGCAAGGGCGAAATCAGCTTCGAGACGCCGATGCTTTATGCCCTGTTCTTCCTGGCGCTATTCACTTTTGGCGGGCTGGCCGGCCTTTTCCTTGCCGCCCTCGCCGTCGACGTCCACGTTCACGACACCTATTTCGTCGTCGCCCATTTCCACTACATCATGGTCGGCGGCATGGTGACCGCCTACATGGCCGGGCTGCATTTCTGGTGGCCGAAGCTCACCGGCCGCATGTATTCGGAGATTTGGGGCCGTATAGCCGCGGCTGTGACCTTCATCGGCTTCAACCTGACTTTTTTTCCGCAATATGTGCTCGGCTTTTTGGGCATGCCGCGGCGCTACCATACCTATCCGCCGGAATTCGCTTTCTGGCACATCCTGTCGTCGGCAGGCGCCGTGGTGCTGGCGATCGGCTATCTGATGCCGCTGCTCTATTTGGCGTGGTCGCTGTTTCGAGGCGCGCGGGCGCCGGATAATCCATGGCAAGCCACCGGGCTCGAATGGCAAACAAGCTCGCCGCCTCCGGCGCATAATTTCGATCGCATGCCGACCGTCACCAGGCCAGCCTACGATTATCCGATGAAAGGCCTGACCGAGAAACGGTCGGACCCGGTGGAGGATCTGGTTTGAAGTCACCGATGACAAGCATCGCCTTCGACCGGCCGGCTCGCGAAACGGCAGCCGCCAGCTTTGCCATGTGGGTGTTCATCGGCTCCGAGGCGATGCTGTTCGGCGCCATCCTGCTCGTCTTCATGTTTGCCCGGTTGAGTTATGGCGACGCCTTCGCCGGCGCGGCGAAGCATCTGTCGCTGCCACTGGGCACGGCCAATACCGTCGTCCTGATCACCAGCAGTTTCGCCATGGCGCTCGCCCATATGTACACGGCCGCGCGGCGATGGCGCGCCGCCGGCCGGGCATTGGCTGCGACGGCGCTGCTCGGCGTCGTCTTCCTGGCGATCAAGGCGACGGAGTACGCCAGGGAATTCGGCGAAGGGCTGGCGCCGGTGCTCGGCGCGCCTTTCATCTATAAGGGCCCGGATCCTGTCCATGCCGAATTCTTCTTCGGCCTCTATTTCGCGATGACCTCACTGCATGCCTTGCATCTGATTTGCGGCGTAATCGTCATCGGCGGCATCCTCGCTCTGTGGCCGCGCACGATCGAGGCCAGCCGGTTCCGCCGCGTGCAGGCAATCGGCCTCTATTGGCATTTCGTCGATATCGTCTGGGTCTTCCTGTTCCCCGTCCTCTATCTGATCAACAGATGAGCGAGTTCCGCAAACTCACGCTTGCCTATGTCGGGCTTCTGGCCTTGCTGGCCCTGACTGTCGGCTCGTCCTTCCTGGCGCTTGGCGCCTTCAATTCGGCACTCAACCTGACGATCGCCGCGGCCAAGGCTGCCGTCATCGCCATCCTGTTCATGCATCTGGCCAGCGCCGGCGTCCTGCCGTGTCTTGCGGTCGCTGCTGCCGGGCTTTGGCTGATGATCCTGTTCGGGCTGACGCTGATCGGACAATAGGCCGAAGCGGCGCACCTCGTTCATACCCTTACAGCGGCTCCGGAACGGCTTTGCACGGACGGCTTTTGCTCGGCCGCCGGCATGGAAGCCCTTTGGCCATCGCCATTCAGATGCCGGGCCTCGTCCTCGGCTGCGTCTTCAAGCTTGGCGACGAGCAGATCCTTGAGGTCGCCAACCTCTTCCTCGATGTCTTCGATGGGTACGCCGGCGTCGGCCGCCTCTTCCTCGCATTCCCTGGCGAGGATTTCCGCCTCTCTTTCAAGCCTGATCGGAGGCGGCGGCACATGAACGTTTTCGTGAATCCAGTCCTGCAAGAATTCTATCGCACTATCACTCATGGGGCTCACCTGTAGCGGCAAACTGTAGTGCCATTAACGTACGTGCTGCAAAATGGATGCTTGGCAACGCCGGATTTCGAATAGCGATACTTGACAATAGCGTGATCGCCAAGGAGCTAGAGCTTTGCAGCCAGGGAAATCATTTGGCGTCGCAGAAATGCGGCTAACCAGACAGTTGGAGCGGGATGTAATTTGAAGGCATCCCGCCCTAAGACGCGTTGCGCCGTCGCGCCGGTGTTGCGCGATTCGGGTCGCCGGACGGCCGAACATCGTCATCTGCGGCAGATCGTGTCGGCCGCTCAGCGACACGGTCGGCGCGCATTTTGCGTTTATGCGCCATCCAGAATGGCAAGAGCTCGGCAAGAAAACTGTATATCGTGGTCTTCATCGGCATGCTCCGGACAACGGTTACAACTCGTCATCCCGGAGTTCCGTTCCAGCAAAGAGTTCCGTTCCGGCAAATCCGTCGCCTCTACAATTGCGATTCGATAGGCAGGCATCCAACCAGCGCTGCAACGATGCGCCGATAGAGACTGGCCTCGGGTTCATGCGAGTATTGCCGCATCTCGCCATCCGCCATGCCGAGCCACCGCAAGGCGCCTTTGTCCAAGACCAGCTGGTAGCTCGTCTGCGCCGACTTTTCGCGCTCGAACCGCCGGCGCAACTCCATCACCAGATTGGTATCATGGAAAAGCACGCCCATTTCCGCATTCAACGACACCGAACGCGGATCGAAATTGAAGGAACCGACAAACCCCAACGTGTCGTCGACCGTGAAGGCCTTGGTGTGGAGGCTGGCTCCCTTTGAGCCGAAAACGGAGATGTTGGCCTGGCGGTCGAATGGCTGCAATTCGAAAAGCTGGATACCCTTTTTAAGCAGCTTGCGGCGGTATTTGGCATAGGCGCCGTGCACGGCGGCGACGTCCGTCGCGGCGAGCGAGTTGGTCAGGATTGCAACCTCGGCGCCACGGTCCACCAGCTTCGACAGGATGGCCAACCCGGTGCGGCTGGGGATGAAATAGGGCGAGACAATTTCGAGGCGCTGCCTGGTCGCCGCGATAGCGGGAAGCAGCTCCTTTGTCAGCCAGTTCCTGCGCCTCTTGCCGCGCACCTTTTCCGGCGGATCGGAAATGACGCGAACGCCTTTCGTCCAGCAGACGTCGCTGTGCGCTACAATGAACTCCGTGATCGTGCGCCAGGCACGCAGGCTGTTCAAAAGCTGGCCGTCCGCGGTCGCATCGAGATTGTCGAGGAAATCGGCGCGCGAGCCCGCCGTAGCCGGATTGAGCAGTTGGATCGGCTTTGCCGCCTCGCAATTCCAGAACGCCTCGAAGATCTGCATCGTCTGCCCTACGGCAGGACCGAGAAGCAACAGGTCGAGATCACGAAAATTCGTCTCCGCAGCGTCGAAATAGGCATCGCCGATGTTTCTTCCTCCGACGATGGCCAGGCTCTCGTCGGCGATCCAGGCCTTGTTGTGCATGCGGCGGGTCATCGCAAACAGCCGGGCGACCATCTCCAGCGAGCGAAAGATGCTGCCGTTCCTCATGCCGCTGGGGTTGAATAGCCTCAGCTCGATGTTCTTGTAGCTGTTGAGCGCCAGGTAAGCGGCGTCGCTGTTGCGCGGATTGATATCGTCCAGCAGCAGGCGGACGCGGACACCGCGCTCCGCCGCCTTGACGACCTCCTGCATAAGCAGCCGGCCGCTATGGTCGTCGTGCCAGAGATAGTACATCAGGTCGAGGCTGCTGGTAGCACTGCGCGCGGCAAGGATTCGCGCGGCAAACGCGTCATAATTGTCGGCGATCAGCAGCAGTCCGCTATTACCGGCCGCGATCTTGTCCTGGGCAAACCGCGAAATGGCTGTATCCATGAAATGCACCGGCGAACGTCAGCGAAGCAAACGATCTGAAAATCTGACTAACAACCCTTCAGGTTCATTCTGGTTGCAGTCGCGGCTGCCTTATCGCGTCCAGGTTCAGGCGGGCCTTGATGGGCAGATGGTCGGAGGCGCGCTGCGCCAGCGGCGTCTTGTGCACCTCGATGCTGGAAATGAGGTGCGGCGGCCTGGCCAGGATGCGGTCGAGCGCAAACAGCGGAAAGCGCGACGGAAAGCTCGGCAGAACCGCATCGATCGGACCGAAATGCGGCAGCAGGGCCAGCAGCGAAGACCTGTTGCGGACGCGCCACTCGTTGAGATCGCCGAGCAAGATTGTCGGCCGCAGAACCGGGTGCGTGGCTTCGACAAGCGCGTTGGCTTGCTGCGAGCGCGAGCGCCGCAGCAAGCCGAAATGCGCGGCTATGATCCTGAGCGAGACGCCCTTCAGCTCCAGGTCCGCGATAACCGCGCCGCGCGGCTCGAGGCCGGGCAGCCGGATCTGGTTCACGCTTTCGACCACGCCGCGTCGCGCCAGGATCAGATTTCCATGCCAGCCATGGCTGCGGCGGTTTTCCGGGACATGTGTGGGGACGAGATCGCTGTCGCGCTCGAGTGCTGCGAGATCCAGCAATCCCTGCCTGCTTCCGGTCCTTTCGTCGGCCTCCTGCAAAGCAATGATATCGGCATCGAGCTCCTTGACCACGGCCGCGACCCGCTCCGGATCGAACCTGCCGTCGGTGCCGACGCATTTATGCACATTGTAGGATGCGACCGTGGTGCATGAAATTTCACTGCCGGGTGCCGTAAACCGCGGCACTTCCCTTCGCAGCGCAGCGCCAAGCGACCTTGGGAGGGTAGGCGATCGATCCAGCATGTGGTCCATTTGCGGTTGAGTCGGCGAGTGGCGGCCATTGCGATTATGGCGCGTGCGGAGGTCTGAAACAACGACGACCTTGCAAAACCGTTCCACCACCGGCCTCGGCGCGCCCGCGGTCTGGAACTCAGACGGGCAACAACACGTTTCGGGAAGGCAGCGCAGTCAACGGAGAAGTCGAATGCAGTCCTTAGCCGCAGATTCCGCCCCCCGCCCAGGCCCGCTCAGGATTGTCCCGTTCGATGGAACTGTGACCGTTCGGTTCTCCGATGCCATTATCGCGTCGAGCGAGCGGGCAAAGCTGCTCTATGAAGACGGCCATGATCCGGTTTTCTACATCCCCTTCGAGGACATCTATTTCGACCTGTTGGAGAAGACGAACACAACGAGCCACGGCGCGCTGAAGGGCACGGCAAGCTATTGGCGTGTTCATGCGGTCGGTTCGTCGGCAGAAGACTTCATGTGGGCCTACGAGACGCCCGACACCCCGGCATTGGCGATCGCCCGCCATGGTGCGTTCGATCCCGACCGGGCGCGGATCGAGGCCGATCCCGCGGAAGACAAGCGGCACACGCCGCACGTCACCGAGTAGACCCACATCGGCGATAGCCGCCAGCTTTCCGTCAGCTCGGGAACTCTTCCTTGAGGATGCGCAGGCCGTCTTCGTATTTCGCCGTCGAGGCACCGATCTGCCGTGCCTGCCATAGATTGTCGGCGAGATCGGCGCGCTTGACCGGCAATGCCAGCGGGTTAGCCGCGGCCCTGCGAACGAAGGCGGCATCGTCCTCGTTCGGCCGCCGCGTCATGGCATCGACGGCAGATACGATGGACGGTCCAAACCCGGCCGCCTCAAGCCGGTCGCGGTTCCAGCCGTCGCCTTTTTCGATGACGTCGTGAAGATAGGCGATGGCTTTCTGGTCGAGCGTTTCGACGGCATCGACGACCCGGCGGCAATGTTCGATATAAGGCCTTCCAGTCTTGTCCGCCTGTGCGGCATGGGCCTGTTCGGCGATTTTTGCCGCGCGATACAGCACGCTCATCGGATCGACCCCGTAACGAACAGCGCATTCCTGGCGCACCAACGCGCCATAGTCAGCGCGAGTTCCGATGCACAACGGGACGCCCTGCTCCCTCACTTGCGTGCTGAATGCCGCCGCAGCAGGCGCGACACGTCAGGAGACGCGTTCAAAACTGTCGAGGCTGGTTCCAAAGGCGCGCCAGGCGGGGAGTTTCCTGGCTCGGGCCGGCGCCCCTTCCTTTTCCGCCGACAAAGCGGCATCGGCAACAGTGTGCCACAGCATCTCCAGCTTCCCGTTCCTGAGTATGCCGGTATAGCTCACCGCTGCGGCTCCGACCCGCCCTTCGGCCGCGCAGGTGAATCCGATGACGTCTCCATGGCAGGCACCGAACAGCGGCACCGTCATGCCGAAGAAGGCGCTGTCCTCCAGCGCCGTCCTGAAGGTTCCGCTGATCCGTCCGCCTTCTTCGCCGGTTATTTCGACCACCGACCCGTACTGGTTCCGCCAGGTGCCCAGCCAACTCATCGTTGCTCCTCCTGATTGCCTCCACAGGGATTGCGTTGCCACACGGCCGCCAAGCCGCGGCCGGTGTAGCGGCCTTCAATCAGCCGCGATGCCAGTCATCGACATCTGCACGAAGTGCAGCGGCGCCTCCAGCGTCCAGGTGATGCCGCTCCTGTCGAATTCCAGGCGTCCGGTGCCGCTGAGCGCCTGCGGCGTGACGCGTTTGAGCACAACCGTTCCGAAACCGCGTCGCGTGTTTTCATCCACCAATGGCCCGTCCAGTTCCCGCCAGACAAGGCGGAAGCCGTCGCTGCCATCGGCGGCTGGCATCACGGTCCATTCGACCTCGACCCGTCCGTCATGGCGCGACAGCGCTCCGTGCTTTACCGAATTGGTGGCCAGCTCGTGAAAGGCAATGCCGAGATATTGCACGGCGTTCGGCTGCAGCATGATCATCGGCCCGCTCATCGACAGACGGGCCTGTGTCGCGAAGGCCTTGGTCTGGGCATGGATCAATTCGCCGATAGTCGCGCCGCGCCATTCGGCATCGACCAGCAGATCGTGCGATTCCGAAAGCGCCATGATGCGTTCCCGGACCTGTGAAAGGAAAGCCTCTGGCGTCCCCGCCAGCTTGCTGGTCTCGCGGATCATCGAGACGATCACCGAGTACTGGTTTTTGACGCGGTGGTTGACTTCGCGCATGAGTGTGCGGATGCGCCGTTCGCTCTCCTTATGCGGGCTGATGTCGCGCGCGATCTTGGAGGCGCCGATGATACGCCCGATGCCGTCGCGTATCGGCGAGATGGTGAGCGAAACCGGTACCAGGGTGCCGTCCTTGCGCTGCCGGATAGTCTCGTATGAGGGAATCCGTTCGCCGGCGCGAATGCGGCTGATAATCATGGCTTCCTCATCCAGGTGGTCGGGCGGGATGAGGATCGTCACCGGGCGGCCGATCGCCTCGGCGGGCGTGTAGCCGAACAGGCGTTGTGCGGCGTCGTTCCAGCTGGTGATAATGCCGTTCAGGTCTTTCGACACGATCGCGTCCATCGAGGATTCGACGATGGCAGCGAGCCTTATGCCGACGTCGTCAGCCAGCGCCTGCGTGCGGAGGTCGAGCAAGGTGTTGATGGCGCCGACGACCTCGCCGGTCGCATCGCGAAGCAGGGCCGGGTGCGCGCTGAACGGGATGAACTGGCCGTCCGGCCGCTCGACGATCGCCCGGCCCCCACGAACGTCCCGCTCTTCCAGCAAGGCAACGGCCATCGGACATTCGTCGTGCGCCATCGGTCCCCCGTCGAGGTGGCGAAGCTTCCATGAACCGCACCAGCGGTCCTGGCCGATAACCGGACGATATCCCCAAAGATCGGCAGCGGCTTCGTTGAAGAAGGTGATGTAGCCTTGTCTGTCGGTGGTGTAGACGGCCACAGGCAACGCCTGCATCAGATCGGCGGAGGAAACTTGCGGGATTCCGCCAGTCTTTAGTTCAACGACGTCCACCAGTCCCCCGCTCCGCTTGGCTTGCCGACGGATTGCGTCGTCATCTAAATGCGCGCGAGCGTTTTCGGTTCCGTTCGGGCTGCTTTCGGACATTCAGGCTGATTTGCGTTTCGCGGCCGTTCCCGGACCTTTGCTCGGAGCCTTGCCGCCTTCTTGCGCCAGGCTCTTGCGCAGAACATCGGCGAGATTGACGACGTTCGTCCTCGGCTCGGGTGCCGGCTTGGGCGGTTTCTTGCCCTTGCGCTTGGCTTCGATCATCGCAACCAGCGCCTGTTCATAAGTATCTTCGAACTTCGACGGGTCGAATTTGGCCGGCTTCTTGTCGATCAGCAATTGCGCGATTTCCTGCATCTCCGGATCGACCTTGCGATCCTTCAGCCCTTCGAACACCGCGTCCGCCGCGACCACTTCATTGTGGTTGCGTAATTCAGTCATCACCATGCCCTTGCCCAGCGGCTGGATCAGCACCTCTCGGCCACGCTGGTACAGTACGACGCAGGAGCGGGCTGCTACCTTTTTCCTGGCCATGGCGTCCCGGATCACCGCGAAAGCCTCCGTGGAGGGCGCGTCGGCCGGAACGAGATAGTAGGGTTTTTCGAGGTAGCGTGCGTCGATTTCGGCGGTGGGCACGAACTCGCCGATCTCGAGCGTATGCTGCGATACCATCTTCAGTTTCTTGATTTCGTCCGGCTCAATGCGGATGAACTCGCCCTTTTCGACCTCGTAGCCCTTTACCTGCTCGGCCGCCTCGACCGTGTCGCCGGTCTCCTCGTCTATATAGGCGCTCTTGACCGGAAGACCGTCCTTGCGGTTCAGGATCCTGAAATGCACTTTCTCGGCCTCGCTGACGGCGCCGATGATCTTGACGCCACAGGAAACAGATCCGACTTTCATAAAGCCCTTCCAGGCAGCTCGTGGCGTCGCCATGTCGATCACTCAGTCGATCACTCATTTGCCGAACGGACGGAACGGCTGCGAGCGGAAATCGTTCCGCCGTGGCAGGCTATTCCATAGGCCCGCCCGGACGAGAACGTTCGTTTCATTTTCGTCAGGGGAATAGCGCAATGGCCAAACGCAGCGCAGGGTTGCTGATCTTTCGCCGAAGCGAAGGACATTTCCAGGTCTTGCTGGTGCATCCGGGCGGCCCATTCTGGGCGAAGAAGGACGACGGCGCATGGTCGATCCCGAAGGGCTTGATCGACGAGAACGAGGACGAGCTAGCGGCGGCAAAACGCGAGGCCGAAGAGGAACTCGGCGTCGCCATCGATGGAGGTTTCGAACACCTTGGCAGCTACCGGCAGCCGGGCGGCAAGCTCGTCATCGCATGGTGCGTCGAGGCGGATTTCGACAGCGACGCCATCAGCAGCAACACCTTCGTCATGGAATGGCCGCCAAGGTCCGGCTCGATGAAGGAATTCGCCGAAGTCGACAGAGCGGGCTGGTTCTCCCTGCCTGAAGCCAACCATAAGATCCTGAAAGGCCAGCGCGCCATGTTGGCGGACTTTGCCAGTCGGCATGGCGACGGATGAATTTGTTTCAGCCCAGTTCTTAAGGGCAGTGCTTGGGCTTCCTCACCGCTCTGCTTTAAGCGCGTTGCGGCCGCAGCGTGCGCAACGTGATCGAATAGCGGTGCTCGGCAACCGGCGGGATGCTGTGCTCCCATTCACTGCGCGCGGCGCCCGTCATCAGATAGGCCGATCTTGGCTCGACGGTGACCGTCTTGCGGTTCCATCGCGTGCCGTTTTTCCGGCGCAGGCGAAAGCTGCACGCGGCCAGCAGGGAAACGCCGGCGACCGCCTCGAAGTGAGGCTTGTCGCGGTGCCAGCCGATACCGGCGCCCGGCCGGTACTCGTTGATCAGCACCTGCACGAAGGTCTCGGCGGGCAGGCGGGCAAAGGCTGCAACCTTTTCCCTGAGCGGCAGCAGAAAGCCGGGTATCGGCGGTGCCTCGACGACTGCGCGCCGGTCGTAGTCGTAGCGCAGCCCGAAGCCGACTATCCGCCGGTTTGCCAGATGGCCATGAAAGTCGAAAGCCTGAAATGGCTGGCTTGCGAGCTGGCTTGCCAACGCTGCTTCTTCGTCCGGCGTGATCAGTTCGGGCCGGTAGCGGAATCCTTCCGGCAGGTCGGCGGCGGCGGCAAAGAGATCGCCCTGGCGGGCTGCAGCCGATGTCTTGGGCGATGGCATCAACCGTATTTGGTGAAGCCAGCCCGTAGCGGCAAGGCTGCTTCGGCAGCAAGGAACCTCGCTCTCCGTGCAGGGTTATTCCCACGACGGCATGGAATTGAGCACTGCCGAGCATTGGACCTGTCGAGGATGCCTTCAACTGCGATCAGAAACATCGATTACCAGCCGGCGACGAGGGTACTCTCCGTATGGTTCGTCCCGAGCGGAAGCCGCTATGATTACGAGGACGTGCCGCCGCAAGTCCACGCCGCGTTCCGCAAAGCCTCGGCGAAGGGCCGGTTCTTCAACGAGCATATTCGCGACCGGTACAAATACCATCTGGTCGAGCAGAGCCATTCGAGCTGAGCCTTCAGCCGCTTCTCAACCACGATCTCGGCTTTCCGCCACGCCTCGCCGCGCGGTGGCAACGAGCGGACTTCGCAGTTGGCGAGCGACCTGATATTGACCATGGTCCTACCCGAAACATCGAAAGCCTGGAATGTCCGCCGAAGCCGAAAAAACCGAGCAGCTCCAGCAATTGCTCGACAACCTCGACCTGGCGGGCGCCCTGGACAGTGACAGTTATAAAAGGTTCCTCGACCAGCTGCCGATTGCGATCGCAATTTCCGATTTGGGCGGCGATGAACGTGTTGTTTACGTCAATTCCGAGTTCCAGAAACTGTCAGGCGTTTCCGTCGCAGAGCTGGAGCGCCGCAACTGGGCTGCGCTGAGCGGACAAGGCTTGGGCGAATACAAGGACCGGCCGCTGGCCCGGGCCATCGTCGAGGATATCGATCGCGCGGGGACTTTCAGGATGCAACGTGCCGGCACAGAGCCGGTCATGGTCGACGTTTATTCGAACCTGATCGAGGACGAGCGCGGGCGACGGTCCTTTCGACTGGTCGCCCTTGTCGATGTCACCGCGCACAAGGCAAGCGACAGCGAGGCCTTCGAACAACGCATCCGTGAAAAGGACATGCTGCTGCGCGAATTGCAGCATCGGATGAAAAACAATCTCCAGATGATCACGGCTCTCATCAGGTTGGAGGCCCGCAGCGCGGCGTCACCCGATCAGAAACGCTTCGAGCGTCTCGCCGGCCGCGTCGATGCACTCGCAATTCTTTATCAGGCGCTGTCGGCCGACGAACAGAAGGCCGAAGTTGACCTCGGCGTCTATCTCAGCCAGATCGCTTCCGCAGTGATGACGTCGCACGCCGTGCAAGGCATCCGGCTGGATATGAAGGTCGACACCTATCCCGTGTCCATCAACGTGGCGATGCCAACCGGCCTGGTGGTCAACGAGCTTTTGACGAACGCGCTGAAACACGCCTTTCTGGGTCGCGAAGGCGGGACAATCACGCTGCGCAGTGTTGTCGACGGCGACGGCTTTCGCATCGTTGTCGCCGATGACGGCATCGGCCTGCCCGAAGGCGAGACCTGGCCGAAACCCGGCAAGCTCGGAGCGTTGATCGCGCAATCGCTGACCGAGAACGCCAAAGCCCGGTTCGAGGTGGACTCGACCCCCGGCAAAGGAACGCGAGTGACCATCGTCTTCAACAGATCGGCCGCGCTCGCTTCGTAGCCGCACGAGCAGGGCTGCCGCAAGCGGGGTCATTCGAGGCCATCCGCATCAGCCGGGCCCCTCCATTACCTTGCGCGTGTGGCGGGCGATGACACCTTCTTCGTCGGTCGCCACGACGCGGACTTCGACCTTGCTCTCCGCCTGGCTCATCAGCGCGGCATGGGAGCTGTTGGCTGCCTCGTCGATCGCCACGCCGAGCCAGCCAAGCCTGTCGCAAATCGCTTTGCGGGCCGGAGCCGAGTGCTCGCCGATGCCGCCGGTGAACACCAGGCATTCGAACCCGCCCAGCGTGTTGGCGAGGGCGGCAATCTCCCTGGCGGCGCGGAAGGCGAAAAGCTCCACCGCTTCGCGCGCCCGGCGGTCGTCGCTGGCTTCCAGCGTGCGCATGTCGCCGGAAATGCCGGACACGCCGAGCAGGCCGGATTCCTCGTAGAGCATGTCTTGCAGCGCCTCTCCCGAAATCCCTCTTTCCAATAGCAGGTACAAAAGCACGCCCGGATCGATGGCGCCGCAGCGTGTGCCCATGACCAGGCCGTCAAGCGCCGAAAAGCCCATCGTCGTATCGACGCTTCGCCCGTCGCGCATGGCGCACAGGCTCGCCCCGTTGCCGAGATGGGCGACGATGGTTCTTTTCGCCGCCAGATCGGGCGATATCTGCTTGAGCCGGCCGGCGACATATTCGTAGGAAAGCCCGTGAAAGCCGTAGCGGTGGATGCCGTCTGCCTCATAGTGGCGCGGCAGCGCGAAACGGCTGACCAGAGGCTCGATGGTCCGATGGAAGGCCGTGTCGAAGCATCCGACCTGCGGCAGGTCGGGTCGCAACGCGGCAAGCGCCCGGATCGGCGCGAGGCTGCGCGGCTGGTGCAGTGGCGCAAGCGGCGTCAGCCTGTCGAGAGCCTCGATAATTGTCGGCATCAGGCGGACAGGTTCGACGAACTCGCGTCCGCCATGGACGATGCGATGTCCGGCGGCGATCAGTTTCCTTCCGCCAAGTTCGTTCTCGATCCATTGCAGCATCTGGCCGATGCCCATGTCGCGTGATGCGTCTGCGGCAAGTGGCCGATCGCACTGCAGCTCCCCATCGGCGGCTTTCGCGGTCAGCCTTGGCGCATCGCCCAGATCCAGTGAACCGCGCGAGGCAAGATCCAGCTCGGCGGACGCTGCAAGATCGTAAAGTCGGAACTTGATGCTCGACGAGCCGGCATTCAACGCAAGGATCGATCGTCGCATCAATCGCCGGCCCTCGTCGCGCTGTCCTGTGGCCAGGACCATTTCTGGATCTCGGGCATGTCCTCGCCATGTTCGCGGACATAGGCCGTGTGCTCAGCCAATTTCCCATGCAGCGCCGCGGCAAGATCCTTCGCCCGCTCGGCCAGCCCCGGCACGCGCGCGATCGCGGCGAGCGCCAGATGATAGCGGTCGAGCTGGTTGAGCACCACCATATCGAACGGCGTCGTCGTCGTGCCTTCCTCGCGAAAGCCATGCACATGCATGTTGTCGTGGTTGGCGCGCCGGTAGGTCAGGCGGTGAATGAGATAGGGGTAGCCGTGATAGGCGAAGATGACCGGCTTGGCTTTGGTGAACAGCGCGTCGAATCTGTCGTCGGCAAAGCCATGCGGATGCTCGGAATTCGACTGCAAAATCATCAGGTCGACGACATTGACGACGCGGATCTGCAGGTCCGGAATGCCTGAGCGCAGGATGTCGGCTGCGGCAAGCGTCTCCAGCGTCGGCACGTCGCCGGCGCAAGCGAGAACCACATCCGGATCTTCGCCCTTGGCAACCGTCCCGGCCCATTCCCAGATGCCGGCACCGGCCTTGCAGTGCGCTTCCGCGTCTTCGGCGGACAGCCATTGCGGCGCCGGCTGCTTGCCGGCGACGATGACGTTGATGCGGTTGAAGGTTTTCAGGCAATGGTCGGTGATCCACAGCAGCGTGTTGGCGTCGGGCGGGAAATAGAGCCTGACCGTGTCGGCCTTCTTGTTGGCGACGAAATCGGCAAAGCCCGGGTCCTGATGGCTGAAACCATTGTGATCCTGCCGCCAGACATGCGAGGTCAGCAGGTAGTTGAGCGAGGCGACCGGCTTGCGCCAGGCAAGTTCGCCGGAGGTCTTCAGCCATTTGGCGTGCTGGTTGACCATGGAATCGACAATGTGGACGAACGCCTCGTAGCACGAGAACAGGCCATGGCGGCCGGTCAGCAGATAGCCCTCCAGCCAGCCTTGGCAAAGATGTTCACTGAGCACTTCCATGACGCGGCCGTCACGGGAAAGATGGACGTCGTAGGGCTCGATCCGCTCCATCCAGACGCGGTCCGTAACCTCGAACACGTCGTCGAGGCGGTTGGAGGATGTCTCGTCCGGTCCCATCAGCCGGAAATTCCTGGCCTCGGCGTTCAAGCGGACCACGTCGCGAAGATAGCTTCCGACCGTGCGCGTCGCCTCTCCCACAGTGCCGCCCGGACGCGGTACGTCGAGCGCCAGGCCTTTCCAGTCGGGAAGCACGAGGTCCTGTTTCAGCAGGCCGCCATTGGCGTAGGGGATTGCGCCCATGCGTCGTGACCCCGTAGGTGCCAGCGCCGCGAGCTCCGCCAGGAGATGGCCGCCTTTATCGAACAGTTTTTCCGGCTCGTAACTGCGCATCCAGTCTTCGAGGATCTGGCGGTGCGCCGCATCGCCGCGTGCGTTCGATACCGGTACCTGGTGCGAACGCCAGAAATCCTCGACCTTCTTACCGTCGACCTCTTTCGGCCCAGTCCAGCCCTTTGGGCTGCGCAGCACGATCATCGGCCACAGCGGCCGCTCTCCCTTCCAGCCCGCGGCTCGTGCAGGCTCCTGGATGGAGTGGATCCGGTCGAGCACGGTATCGAGCGTGCGGGCCATCTCCCGATGCATCGCAGCAGGTTCATGACCTTCGACGAAGAAGGTTTCGTAGCCATAGCCGAGGAACAGGCTGCGCAACGCCTCGTCTTCCATGCGGCCGAGGATCGTCGGGCTGGCGATCTTGTAGCCATTGAGATGCAGGATCGGCAGGACGGCGCCGTCGGATGCCGGGTTCAGGAACTTGTTGGAATGCCAGGCCGCGGCGAGCGGACCGGTCTCGGCTTCGCCGTCGCCGACGACGCAGGCGACCACAAGGTTCGGATTGTCGAAGGCGGCGCCGAAGGCATGGACCAGTGCATAACCGAGCTCTCCGCCTTCGTGGATCGAGCCGGGCGTCTCCGGAGCCGCGTGGCTCGGCACTCCGCCGGGAAACGAGAACTGCCGGAACAGCTTTCGCAAGCCGTCTTCGTCCTTGCCGACCTCGGGATAGATCTCGCTGTAGGTCCCCTCGAGCCAGGTGTTCGCGACCATTGCCGGGCCGCCGTGACCCGGACCGCAGATGAACAGAACATCGAGACCACGTTCACGGATGATCCGGTTCAGATGCACATAGATGAAATTGAGGCCGGGTGTCGTGCCCCAATGGCCGAGCAGCCGCGGCTTGATGTGCTCGGGCAGCAAAGGCTCGCGCAAGAGCGGATTGTCGAGCAGATAGATCTGGCCAACCGAAATGTAGTTCGCGGCGCGCCAGTAGCGGTCCATCACATCGATCTGGTCAAGGCCGGTTGTTTGCGCAGTGGTGCGGGCCTCGTCGTTCATAGAAATGCCTCCGGAATACCCCTCGTCCGTCGTTATCTGGGGTGGCGTCGCGCCGGAGAAAGGATTTGCCTCGAAATAAGTTTGGGCGGCCGCCAGCGCCGCTTGCCGATCCTGCAACCTGGCGAGCCCGACAAAAGCGGGTCGGTCTTTGGGGAACCTCGGGGCTTGCCAACGGTTAGGAAGGTGCACCGCATTGTATGAATCCAGGCGGACTGCCGAGGCCCTGGGACATGGACCGGCCAAAGTGCCGTTTGAGCAGCTTGGGCGATTGTGGCGGAGGCCCATAGGAGGAGCAGAAAAATGCTCGATCTCTCCCATGCCCGCAACCAAATGGTCGACATTCACTTAAGCCGCCGTGGCATTCGCGACCGCAATGTCCTTCAGGCGATGCGCGAGGTGCCGCGCGAGGCTTTCGTCGAGCCTGGTTTTGAAGAATTTGCCTATGAGGACGGGCCGCTGCCGATCGCCGAAGGTCAGACGATATCGCAGCCCTACATCGTTGCGTTGATGATCGAAATGGCGGAGATCGGAGCCGGTGACCACGTCCTCGAGGTTGGCACCGGCTCGGGCTATGCGGCTGCCGTAATGAGCCGGATCGTCGAACGCGTCTACACGATCGAGCGCCACGCCGCGTTGGCTGAAACGGCAAGGCAGCGGTTTAAAAAGCTTGGCTACGACAATATCGAAGTCCGCACCGGCGACGGCACCAAGGGCTGGCCCGAGGCGGCACCCTTCGATGCGATCCTGGTTGCGGCCGCCGGGCCCGGCGCACCGCTCGCCCTGCAAGAACAGCTCGACGTCGCCGGCCGGCTTATCATCCCGGTCGGCGACGAATTCGACTCGCAGCGCCTGCTCAAAGTCACCCGGACTGGCGCAGCAACTTACACCGAGGAGGATTTCGGCGGCGTGCGGTTTGTTCCACTGATCGGCGAGCAAGGCTGGGGCGAGCCAGGCAGCGACAGCCAAATAGCGGCCGATCTTCCGCACCGGCATCAGCGCAGAAGCAGCCTGCCGCAGATGATAGCGACCGCCGCCGAACCGCTTCCGGATTTCGACGATCCCGCCTTCGGTGCGCTGTTCGACCGGTTTGCCGACCGCCGCGTCGTCTTGCTCGGCGAAGCCAGCCACGGCACGTCGGAGTTCTACCGCGCGCGCGCCGCGATCACTCGCAGGCTGATCGAGAAGCATGGCTTCACCATCGTCGCGGTCGAGGCCGACTGGCCCGATGCCGCGGCGATCGACCGCTACGTCCGTCACCGGCCACCGCGGCCGGGCGCCGATCCGCCGTTCCAGCGCTTTCCCACCTGGATGTGGCGCAACACCGACGTCGCGGCGTTCGTCGACTGGATGCGAGAGCATAATGAGCGGATCAGGATATCCTCCCGGCGGGCCGGGTTCTATGGCCTCGACATCTACAATATGGGCGGGTCGATCGCGGCGGTCTTGCAATATCTCGACCGGATCGATCCGCAGGCGGCAAGGATCGCACGCGAGCGCTATGGCTGCCTGACGCCGTGGCAGAACGACCCGGCCACCTATGGCCGTGTCGCACTCACCTCCGGCTACCAGAAATGCGAGAAGGCCGTGCTCGAGCAATGCCGGGAACTGCTTTCCAGAGAGCTCGACTATGCGCAGCAGGACGGCATCGATTTCCTCGACGCCACCCAAAACGCCCGCCTGGTCGCCTCCGCCGAACGCTATTACCGCACCATGTATTACGGCGGCGCGCAGTCCTGGAACCTGCGCGACACCCACATGTTCGAAACACTGGAGCACCTGCTGCAGGCCCGCGGCCCGGCCGCCAAGGCGGTGGTGTGGGCACATAATTCCCATATCGGCGATGCCCGCTATACCGAGATGGGGATCGTCAGGGACGAAGTGAACATCGGCCAGCTCTGCCGCCAGCGTTTTGGCGACGAGGTTGCCTTGATTGGGCTCAGCACGCATTCCGGGACGGTGGCCGCCGCCACCGACTGGGACGGCGACATGGAAGTGAAACCGGTTCGTCCTTCCCACAACGACAGCTATGAGCGGCTTTGCCATGACAGCGGCGTCTCGCCTTTCCTGCTCGATTTCGAGCGCGACGACACGCTACGCCAACGGCTTCTGGAGCGCCGGCTGGAACGCTTTATCGGCGTTATCTACCGGCCGGAGACCGAGTTGCACAGCCACTATGCGGATGCCTCGCTCGCCCGCCAGTTCGATGCTTTCGTCTGGTTCGATGAAACCAGTGCCGTGACGCCGCTTGGGCCGGAACATGCGGGGACAGGCCTTCCCGAGACCTATCCTTTCGGGCTGTAGCGAATTTGGACCCTGGGGGAAGCGGAAAATCGAAAGAAGGACGTCACCAATGGCCGGAAAGAAGACTCATGAGCAGCAATTGCGCATCATCGAAGAGCGCGAGAACACGAAAAACGCTGGCAAGGATTTCGACGCGGAAGCGGATTTGAAAAAGACCAGGCAAGAGCGCGAGGCGTTCCGGCGCGGTGCCGAGCTCAGATCGGACCCCAAGGACATTGCCGATCCCGACGACCGCAACATCATCCGCGGCGAGCACCAGGAAAGCGCCCACAACAAGCATCGCGCCGACCGCTGAAACGGCGGGATCGCTTAACGTTAAGACAGTATGGCGCCGGTTCCCGTTCCCCGATCTGACGGATGCAGCGTTCGTGGCCGCAAATTGGCGGACGAGGGCGCCGTCTTGATCCCCTCGGCGCTATTCAGCAAAAAATGTCGCGGCGACAGCAATTGAGACGAGGCTCAGCATCGCCAGGCCTGCCCTGGCGACATGCGAAGTCTCCCAGACGTTGCGCAAATCTCTCCAGTCGCCGGTCTGCTTTCGAGAAAACATTGAAAAAAACGTCGCGGCTGATTGCGGCATGGCAACGTCTTGCACCCAGAAATTATTGACGGGATGCGTGACCAACCAATAGGTCGCATGTTCCGCCAGCAGGAAGACAAGCGCCGCCAAGGTCCACCAGAATCGAGCGCTTGGATAAGGCGTCAGGTAGAGCAGGATGGCGAGTGCAATGATGCCGCCGATCTCGGCAAACCCGCCGATCGTGAAGCCGGGATAGTAGATCGCCTGCACTGATTTGTAGGTAGCCTCCTTGAGGCGCAACTTGCCCGGCAACTCCAAAGCGTGCGCAAGCGACAGCGCCATCGTGACAGCGACCAGAAGAAGGGCGGCGATCATCAATACGCGCATGTTCCTGCTCCCTGACCACAGCGTGGTTGGTGATCCGGTAAAGGCGACGCCACCCGACTTCCCTGCAGGCCGGTTCGGTCATTCCCCGATCTGGCTGGTCGACCGTTCGTGGAGTGTGGCGCCGGTCTGCGCGTCGACCGCGACCATGCTGACCTCGTAGCCCCAGAGCTTGCGGATATGGCGCAGCGTGGCGTCACGGCTGCCGCCTTCCAGCACGATGCCGTCCTTGACCTTGTGCTGCAGGCGCAGATGCCGGTCGCCGAGCAGGTCCACGTCCACCACCTGGATGTCCGGCCGGCTGGCGCCGATGTCGTAGCTGTGGGCGAGTGCGGCGCGGACGCTCTCGTAGCCGCGCTCATTGTGTATCGAGGCGACTTCGTAATGCGGGTCGTTGGCGGCATCGGCAAGGACAAAGAACCGCCATTTCCGTATCAGGGTAGGGCTCAGATACTGGCGGATGAAGGACTCGTCGCGATGGTTGGCCCAGGCGTCCAGCAAGGTCTGGCGCCAGTCGCCATTGCCGGCGATATCGGGAAACCAGTCGCGGTCCTCAGCCGTCGGCGCGGTCGAGATGCGCTGGATGTCCTGCATCATGTCGAGACCCAGCGCGTAAGGATTGATACCGGAAAAGCGCGGATCGTCGAACCCTGGCTGGAAGATCACGTTCGAATGGTTGCGCAGGATTTCCAGCATGGCACCTTCGCCGATCAGGCCGCGGTCGAACAAAAGGTTCATCAGCGTGTAATGCACGAAGGTGGCGCAGCCCTCGTTCATCACCTGCGTTTGCCGCTGGGGATAGAAATACTGCGCGATCACGCGGACGATCCGGATGACCTCACGCTGCCACGGTTCCAGGATCAGGCTGTTCTTCTCCAGGAAATAAAGCAGGTTCTCCTCGGGCAGCTTGAGCGATTTCTTGCGCTCCGTCATGGTATCCGTTTCGCGGACCTTGGTGCCGTCCTTGGAAGGCGGCAGCGTGCGCCACAGATCGTTGTAGGAACGTTCCTCGTATTCCAGGCGCTCGCGAATCCCCTCGCGCTGCTTTTCCGACGACAGCTTCGGCGGCCGGTGATATCTGAACACGCCCTGTTCCATCAGCGCATGTGCGGCATCGAGGATCTCTTCCACCGCATCGACGCCGTGCCGCTCTTCGCAGCGGGCAATATAGCCCTTGGCAAAGTCGAGATAGCTGAGGATGGCGCCGGCGTCCGTCCACTGCCGGAAAAGATAATTGTTCTTGAAGAAATGGTTATGGCCGAGCGCCGCGTGCGCCGTCACCAGCGCCTGCAGGGCCATGGTGTTTTCCTCCATCAGATAGACGATGCAGGGATTGGAATTGATGACGAGTTCGTAGGCCAGCCCTCGCCCACCTTTGCGGTAGAGCAATTCCTGGTAGAGGTAGTGCTTGCCGAACGACCAATGCCGGTACATCAGCGGCATGCCGACAGAGGAATAGGCGTCGAGCATCTGTTCGGACGAGATGATCTCCATCTGCACCGGATAGACGTCGAGGTGGAGCTCTTCGGTGGCGACCGCCTCGATGGTCTCGTAGGCGCGCGACAGCGTCCTGAAATCCCAGTCGGAACCGGAAAACAGCAACCCGGATTTGCTCGCCATCAGCCCCCTCTTTCACCGCTCTTTTGATAACCCGGCTGTCTGGCGAAGAGTTGGCGGAAAACCGGGTAGATGTCGGCCGCCGTGGCGATGCGGCTCATCTGGAAGTTCGACCATCTCAGCTTGACCGCACTGTAGGCACGCCACAGCGACGTGCCGTTGTCGGTAGCGCCGAAGATGTGGCTCTCACGCTCGTCGAGGATCTCGACATAGGCAAAATACTGGCAAAGCCGCATGATCTGTTCGTCGAGAAGGGCGATGCAGCGCTCGGAATCGGTGACGAAATTGTCGCCGTCCGAGGCCTGGGCGACATAGATGTTCCATTCGCGGCTGGGATAGCGTTGCTCGACGATGCGGTGCATCTCCTCGAGCGCCGTGGAAACCACCGTGCCGCCGCTCTGGGTGTTGTAGAAGAAGGTTTCCTCGTCCACCTCCTGCGCCTCGTGCGTGTGGCGGATGAAGACGACCTCGGTCCGGTCATAGCGCCGCTTCAGGAACAGGTGCAGCAGCACGAAGAAGCGCTTGGCCAGATCCTTCTCGCGTTCGCCCATCGAACCGGACACGTCCATCAGGCAGAACATCACCGCATTGGCGTTCGGCACCGGCTGGGCGTCGAAGCGGTTGAAGCGGATATCGACCGGATCGACAAAGGCGATCCGCTTGCGGCGGCGCTCCAGCCGCTCAAGCTCTTCCTGCAGCGCCACGATGCGCTGCCGCATCTCGGCGTTTTGCGGCTTGGCCTCCAGCGTCGCGATCTCCTGCGCGACAGCGTCGACCGCCTCCTGCTTGGGACGCCTGAGCGCTATGCGGCGGCCATGGCTGTTGCGCATCGTGCGTCCGACATTGATGTTGGTCGGCGAGCCGGTCGCGGCGAAGCCGGCCCGGCGCGGCTTGAAGGCGAGGATCTCCTTGAGGTTGAGCTTGACCATATCAGGCAGTTCGAGGTCTTCGAAGAAGAGGTCGAGCACCTCTTCGCGCGACAGCACGAAACGGAAATCGTCCTCCGATTCGGTTCTCCCCGGGGCGGATCCCATGCCGCCGCCCTGGCCCGGCTTGGGCAGCCGGTCGCCTGGGGCAAAATGCTTGTTGCCGGGCAGGACGTGCTGGCGGCTGCCGCTGTTCCGGGCATCGTTGAAGCTCGGCTCGCCGGTGCCTCGCGCCGGCATCGAAACGGCATGCTCGGCGTCCACGTCGGCGATCTTGCCGGTGCGGATCTGATCGCGGATGGTGCGCTTCAACTCTTCGCGCGCCCGCCGCAGGAAACGCTGCCGGTTGCCGAGGCTTTTGTCCTTCGGGTTCAGTCGGCGATCGATGAAGATCGGCATATGTTACCCCGGGCTGGCTTCAACCCGCCTTGTTCACCCGCATGTACCAGTCCACCAGCCGGCGGACCTGGCGCTCGGTGTAACCGCGCTGGATCATCCGCTGCACGAATTCGGTATGCCGCTTCTCCGTCACGCTGTCCTGCTTGGAGCCGAAGCTGATCACCGGCAGCAGATCTTCGACCTGCCCGAACATCCGCTTCTCGATGACTTCGCGCAGCTTTTCATAGCTTGTCCATGACGGGTTACGGCCGTGGTTTCTGGCCCGCGCGCGCAGCGTGAACTTCACCACTTCGTTGCGGAAGTCCTTGGGATTGGCGATGCCGGCCGGCTTTTCGACCTGCGACAGTTCGTTGTCCAAAACCTCGCGATTGAGGATCTGGCCGGTATCGGTATCCTTGAAGTCCTGATCCTCGATCCAGGCATCGGCATAGGCGATGTAGCGGTCGAACAGGTTCTGGCCGTATTCGCTGTAGGATTCCAGATAGGCCTTCTGGATCTCGTGGCCGATGAACTCGGCATAACGGGTGGCGAGCTCCGACTTTATGAAATCGAGATAGTCCGCCTCGGTTTCCTTCGGGAACTGCTCGCGCTTGATCGCCTCTTCCAGGATGTACATCAGATGCACCGGATCGGCGGCGACCTCTTCGGTGTCGTAGTTGAAGGTCTGCGACAGGATTTTGAAGGCAAAGCGGGTGCTGACGCCGGTCATGCCTTCATCGACACCGGCCGCGTTTCGGTACTCCTGGACCGACTTCGCCTTGGGATCGGTTTCCTTGAGGTTCTCGCCGTCATAGACGCGCATCTTGGTGTAGAGCGGCGAATTGTCGTGTTCGGCCAGGCGGGTCGAAACGGTGAACCGGCTGAGGATATCGAGCACTTCCGGAGCGCAGGGGCTGGAGGCCAATTCGCTTTCGCGCAACAGCTTCTCGTAGATCTGCCGCTCTTCGGTGACGCGCAGGCAATACGGCACCTTGACCACCAGGATGCGGTCGAGGAACGCCTCGTTGTTCTTGTTGTTCTTGAACTGCAGCCATTCCGATTCGTTGGAATGGGCAACGATGATGCCCTGATAGGGGAAAGCGCCGAAATTCTCGGTGCCGTTGTAGCTGCCTTCCTGGGTCGCGGTCAGCAGCGGATGCAGCACCTTGATCGGCGCCTTGAACATCTCGACGAATTCGAGCAGTCCTTGCGTCGTCCGGTTCAGGCCGCCGCTATAGGAATAGGCGTCCGGATCGGACTGGCTGAAGTTTTCCAGCTGCCTGATGTCGACCTTGCCGACCAGGGCCGAAACGTCCTGGTTGTTCTCGTCGCCCGGCTCGGTCTTGGCGATGCCGATCTGGCGAAGCCTGGACGGCATCAGCTTGACGACGCTGAATTTGGAGATGTCGCCGGACAATTCGTCGAGGCGCTTGGCCGCCCAGGGCGAGATCAGGCCGTTCAGCCGCCGCCGGGCGATGCCGTATTTGTCCTCCAAAAGGTCGCCCATGCGGTCGGGGTCGAACAGCCCGAGCGGCGATTCGAAGACCGGGCTGACCTGGCCGCCGACCTTCAGCGTATAGATCGGACGCTGCTCCATCAGCCTTTTCAACTGCTCCGCAAGCGAGGACTTGCCGCCGCCGACCGGGCCGAGGAGATAGAGGATCTGCTTGCGTTCCTCGAGTCCTTGCGAGGCATAGCGGAAATAACCGGCGATACGTTCGATCGTATCCTCCATGCCGTAAAAATCGGCGAAGGTCGGATAGATCTTGATCGTCCGGTTCGAAAAAATACGGCCGAGCCGCTCGTCCTTGCTGGTATCGACAAAGGTCGGCTCGCCGATCGCCTCGACCATCCGCTCGGGCGCCGAGGCGTACATCGACTTGTCCTCGCGGCAGGCAAGCAGATATTGCTGGAGGCTTATCTCCTCCTGCGCCGCATTCTTGTAAACCTCGGAAAACAGATCGAAGACGTCGGATTGATTCTCACGCATGGTATTCCTAGCCCCGGAGCCGGTGTGGCTGCACGTTTGTCTCTTGAACAACCAAATGTCGGAAAGCCCTTGTGGTTCCCTTCACTTTGCAGAGAGTGCCTGTGACCGAATGATAAGACTCTAGATAAGAGCATCCTGCATGCCGACAAGGCGTGGAACGTCCTGCTCGAGGCACAAAATCCTGAATCACGCCACGCGGTGCGGGCGACCTCCGACAAGACGGAGGAACGGTTCTGGTCCTTCCCGGTTGTGAGGGAAAGGAGACGGTTCGATGTTTGAGACTAGTTTGTGGTTGCTCGTTGTTGCAGGCGGTCCACTGCTGCTGGCAATCCTGATCGCCTACGCCCTGCTCACCCAGCGCCGTCGCGGCCCGGCGGAGCGCAGGGAAAGCGAGCGCGCGACCGAGCGCCTGTACCAGGAAAAGAAGGACTGACCGACGGGATCGCAGCTCAGCTGCGGGCAACCGCCAGCCCGGCCACTTTTTCGGCGCGCAGCAGCATGCCGAACAGGTCACGCGGCTCATCGGGATCGGCCAGAAGGTCTAGTTCCTCGTAAAGGCCGGTCCGCTGAAGCTGATCGCGGACGTAGCGTAGCGCGGAAAAATCCTCGATCGCAAAGCCGACGGAATCAAACAGCGTGATCTGTCCGGCGTCCGTCCGGCCTGCTGCCTTTCCTGTCATCACCTGCCACAATTCGGTGATCGGATGGTCCGCATCGAGCTGCTGGCTCTCGCCTTCGATGCGCGTCTGCGGCGGATATTCGACGAAAATATCCGAGCGCAGCAGAATGTCGCGATGCAGCTCGGTCTTGCCCGGGCAGTCGCCGCCGACCGCGTTGATGTGCACGCCGGACCCGACCATGTTGTCGGTCAGGATTGTTGCCGATCGCTTGTCGGCGGTTACCGTGGTGATGATCTGTGCACCTTCAACGGCCTCCTGCGCCGACGCGCAGAGCTTGATGTCGAAACCCATGCCGGCAAGGTTCTTCATGCATTTGGTCGAGGCCGCCGGGTCGATATCGTAGAGGCGCAGCCTGTCGACGCCAAGCAGCGCCTTGAACGCAATAGCCTGAAATTCCGATTGCGCGCCGTTGCCGATGATCGCCATGCATCTGGCGGCCCCAGGAGCGAGGTATTTCGCCGCGACCGCCGAGCTGGCCGCCGTTCGCAGGGCAGTCAGGATGGTCATTTCCGAAAGCAGCATCGGATAGCCGTTGCCGACATCGGCAAGCACGCCGAAAGCGGTCACGGTCTGGCGGCCGTCACGCGTGTTCTTCGGATGCCCGTTGACGTATTTGAAGCCGTAAAGCTGCCCGTCGCTGGTCGGCATCAGCTCGATGACGCCGTCAATGCTGTGCGAGGCGACGCGCGGCGTCTTGTCGAACAGCTCCCAACGCCTGAAATCCTCTTCGATATAGGCGGCAAGCTCGACCAGGAAGCGCTCGATGCCGATGGCAAGCACCAGCTTCATCATGCGGTCGACGCTGACGAACGGAACGATGTTCAAATTGACGGTCATGGCTCAGAACCCCCTCGTCGGGCGATCCATGATCCGCCGGCCCATCAGGCTTGCGGTCAGGTCGACCAAAAGCGTGGCGGTGCGGCCGCGCTCGTCGAGAAAGGGGTTGAGTTCGACCAGGTCGAGACTGGTGACGAGCCCGCTGTCATGCAGCATTTCCATCGCCAGATGCGCCTCGCGGAAGGTGGCGCCGCCGGGAACGGTGGTGCCCACCGCCGGCGCGATCGACGGGTCGAGAAAATCGACATCGAGGCTGACATGGAGCATGCCGTTGGCGGCGCTCACCCGTTCGAGAAAGGCGCGAAGCAGTTGCGCGATGCCGTGCTCGTCGATCGAACGCATGTCGTGGACCGTCACGCCGGCTCTGCGCAACGCATCCCGTTCCGCCAGGTCCACGCTGCGGATTCCCAGCGCGCATATGCGAGCCGGGTCCACCTGCGCCGCGAGGCGGGGGAAATAGCCCTCGAAGCCGGGCTGCCCGCTGGCATAGGCCAGCGGCACGCCATGCAGATTGCCGCTGGTCGTCGTGTCGAGCGTATGAAAATCGGGGTGGGCGTCGAGCCACAGCACGAAGAGCGGCCGGCCGGCATTCGCTGCCCGGCGGGCAATGCCGGCGAGCGTGCCGGCCGAAATGCTGTGGTCGCCGCCGAGAAAGATCGGCATTGCGTCGGCGCTCGCAGCATAGGCGGTTTCGCTGATCGCTGCCGTCCAGGCGGCGATTTCCGGCAGCGCCTTCACCACCGCGTTGCCGTGTACGACAGGGCGCATGTCGGCAGGGACAATCGTTCCGAGGTCGGTCAGCGTATGGCCAAGCTCGGTCAGCGCGCCGGCCAGACCGGCCGTGCGCAGCGCGCTCGGCCCCATCTCGCAGCCCATCCGGCCAGAGCCGGCCTGGATCGGTGCTCCCACGATCACGCAGTGCATTCTCGTACCCCACCAAATTACGATGCCTTTAGTGAACCCCGCATCGCTGGCAGAATGAACATATCAAATTGGTAAATTTGTCGAAGTGCCTTACCATAGTGGCAGCATCTACTTCCGTTGTGAGCAATCATGGACCGGCTCGACGAGCAGATCATCACCTCTTTGCGGCATGACGCCCGGCGCAGCATTTCCGACCTTGCCGTTAGCCTGGGTGTCTCCCGGGCAACGGTAAGGTCCCGGATCGAGCGACTTGAAAGAGGAGGCGGCATCGTCGGCTACACCGTCATTCTACGCGCCGACGCGGTCGATCAGCGGGTGCGTGGCATCATGATGATCGAAATCGAAGGCCATGCCGCAGATCGCGTCATCCGGGCGCTGGGCGGCTTCTCCGAGGTCTCGACGATCCACACCACCAATGGCCGTTGGGATCTGGTGATAGAACTCGGAACCCAGACGCTGAGCGAGTTCGATGCGGTGCTGAGACGTATCCGCCTGATCCCCGGAATTACCGGCAGCGAAACAAGCCTGCTCCTGGCAACGCCGCGCACCACCAAAGCGCGGCTGTGACCTTCGCCCGTGACCTGTAGCGGTAACGAAGCTACGGAACCTTCAATTGCTGCCGCGGTTAGAGCAATTCCAGGAAAAGCGTGGAACGATTTTCCGTTCGGAATTGCGTCAAAACAAAAAGATTGAGCGGTTCGGCGTTTCCGCGAAACCGTTCCAAGCCCACACAGGCCTTCTTCGAGGGAGAACAAGCATGGCTCACGCCCAGCAAGAACTCGTCGAATTCGTTATCAGCAAAGCCTTCAATCCGGTCATGCGGGCCAAACCCGACGGAAAATCCGATGCCGAGCGCAAGATGCTCGAACATGTTCAGCAGGCCACGAAGACCGAGATCGAGCGCTATCGCCGTTACGGCTCGGCTGAGGAGGTCGCGACCAATTTCAAGCGCGACCTGAATTCCGACGCTGCCAAAAAGTTGCACGCCCAGCTGCGACGCCTGCATCTGCCGACGATCGAGGACATTCGCGACGACTTCGAGGACAAGGCCCGCGCGTTAGGCGTCAAGGCCTCGCCGTAGATCCGCGACCGGTCGTCCTCGGTGACGTCCGTCCGGTTGTCATCACAATCCGTCCTTGGTCGGAGGCCACCCTGACCGAACCGTCTCGGGGATGTTGTCCGACGTCAGCTCGCCCCGATTGAGCTTTTCAATCGCTTCACCGGCTTCGCTCTCGTCGAGACCGGAAAGCGGCAACCCGCCGACCACGACGGCTTCGTCGCTCTCGCTGTCATAGACCTCCCAGAGGCCTTCCGGATCCTGTCGTTTGTCGTAGGGCATGGCCACTCCTCCAGGCAACGCCGCTATTGTACGGCCGCTACCCATTTCAGGGCCTGAGCCTTTTCGTCTTCCGGGAACACCCGCGCCTCGAGTTGCGGAAACAGCGCGTCCGTCATTTCCGTGGCTGCCTTGATCCACTGCTTGTCGGAAATCACGGCGGCACGTTTGAAGCGGTGGAGCTCGCGGAGTTTGCTCAGCCCATACTGCAGGTCGCGCCGTAAGGCGCCAGCCGTCATGTCTTCGAAATCGGTAAGGTCAGTCAGGACGCCGATGTCCTTGTGGTCGCTCAGTTTCGCTTCGATGGCCGGGATTGGCTGGCTGCCTGAAACAAACTCGGGCCATTCGCGGATGTTCCCTGCCAAAAGCGTGTTTCACTTCGACCTAAAATGACGATCGGCTGGCTTCCTGACCGGTCCTCGGATCGCCTGCGTGACGACGGTATAACGCGTGATTTGGCCCTCCACGGGGTCCTCTCCGTGGAAGTGGATTTCTGCATTCAGCGGCATCTGCGCGGTGTTGCCGAATTGCTTGACCGCGCACGCATGCACGAGCTGTACGTCGGGGTCACGCGTCATGGCCTCCATTGCCGCAAGCTCTGCCGTGCTGCTGCCGCCGATCCGCCAGCTGGCTTCCAGCACACCCGATCGCCAGATGCCCGAGGAATCGACACCTTGGCCGATGTCGTAGTTGCGCCTCGAGGCGAAAAATCCGGGATGGCCAAGCATCGCCGCGTCGTAGGTCCTCGCCTGCGCCACAGCCAAAGTCAGCGCCGGAGACAGCTGCAGCCTGTCGAGCGCTTCCCATCCGCCGCGCACGACGACCAGATCGGATCCGCCGTAAACGGGCTGTCCGGCATTGTCGGCGGTCATCCGCTGCACGCCGTAATAGCTGACCGATGTTCCGTCGATCGCGGTTCTGCCAATGCTCAGCGTGACAATGTCGCGAAGCTCCGTTTCGAGAACAAGCCCGTATTCGCTTAGGTCGGAGGATGGATATCGTTCCAGCAGCCTTTCGATATCGGCGACCGTCGCGGCGGTGTGCTGGTCGCGGCCCCGCGAAGCGCGCGGTGGCTTGAACCGGACCAGCCCGAGCTGCAGCAGACGTTCCGCTGCGCGCAGCGCGTCATCGCGTGAAAATGCGGTGTAGCCTGGCAGTACGGCCGCGCCGACGGCGCTGCCGAAGCCGGTTGGCCAATCTTTTGGCCGTGCCGCCGACCCGTCCACCAGCTCGTGGGTTATGGCCTTGGTGGTTGCGAGGCGCCAGGGCACCACACCGCCGAAGAGGTCGTCGGGCCCGTTGATGCCCAGTTGGACCGCATCGGCGGCAAGCAGGCTGTCGTCCGGCACGAAATACAGCCCGCCGTTGTCACCGCCCCAGTCACGCAGGCCCTGGCGGAAGGAAAATCCCTTCAACGCCGCAATCGTGCGCGCGACGGCAGCGACGGTCTCCCATTCGTGGGCATAGATGGTCTCGCCGCCCGGCGCGGAGAACGCGACCACAACACCTTTTGCTCCGCCCGATTGTGTGCCGCTTAGCCCGGTCATGTCGCGCCGCCCTTCGTCCATTGCCGGGCCCATTGCCGTTATTCCGCGGCGATGCGTCCGAACCGAAAAACCCGCTTCCTCGGCGAATGTTCCGGGCAACGGCGCGCTATCCGGTTTGACCGAGTTGCGGCGATCGGAACATCGGCGGCTCATGGTTTTTATGCGGGAGCCTCAGACAGGGTGATGGATGTGCTCAAGGAGGCCGCGCCCCGCGCCCTGGGAGCGGCCGAGGTCGTCGACACATTCGAACGGGCTTGAGACCGAGCTGGCTGTCGCATGAACTGCGGCCAACGGCCGGAACTGTCACTAGCGGTTCATGTTCATGATCGCATTCGTCGGCATCAAATTGTGGTCGAGGTTGGCCATGATCCAGATCGAGCCGCCGATCACCAGGACGACGATCAGCACGCCGAAGGCAAGCGCCAGGGCGTTGTTGGTGTTGTCCGGCCCCGTCGTGATATGCAGGAAGAAGACGAGATGCACGCCCATCTGCGCGATCGCCAGCACAATCAGCGCCACCGGGATGCCCGGTGCCCATATAAGGTTGGTTCCGAGCAACCAGAACGAGGCGATGGTCAACAGCGTTGCCAGCCCGAGGCCGATCACATAGCCGCGTAACCCGGATCCGACCTCGGCGTCGCCGAGGTATTCGTCACCCGGCGCCGTATCGATGTCGTAGCGCTCCAGGCCATCGGTGTCGCGCCTTTGCGCATGGCGGTCGTCAGCATTGCTCATCGACTTGCTCCCAGGAGATAGACCACCGTGAACAGGGCGACCCAGATGATGTCGAGGGCGTGCCAGAACAGGCTGAAGCACATGAAACGCCGAAGAATATCGTCGCGGAATCCCTTGGCGAAGATCTGCGCCATCATCGTGAGCAGCCACAGCAGCCCCGCCGTCACGTGCAGGCCATGGCATCCCACCAGCGTGAAGAACGCCGACAGGAAAGCACTGCGCGTCGGTCCGGCATCGCGGGCAATCATATGCGCGAACTCGCGGAGCTCGAGCAGGATGAAGCTGGCGCCGAGCACGAAAGTGAGAGCCATCGCAACATAGAACCAGGAGCTTCGCCGCGCGGTCACGGCGAGGCTGGCGAGACCGCAGGTAAAGCTCGACAACAGCAGGGCCGCCGTCTCGATCGCGACGTTGCGCAGGTCGAACAGCTCGGCTCCGCTTGGTCCGCCCGCCGTCTTGCCCGCCAGCACAGCGTAGGCCGCAAAGAAGGCCGAGAACATCACGATGTCGCTCAGAAGGAAGATCCAGAAGCCGTAGCCGACGACGATCCGGATCGGTGCCGGTCCGCCGTCGCCATGGCCGGGGGCATGGCCGTGCCCGCGATGGCCGAGGTGGTAGGGGTCACGCTCTCGAACGTCGATCGCGGTCATGGCCTTGGCCCCGTATACGTGGCCAGCGCCTCGCGGCGGGCACTTCGGTTGGCGCGGTCGATCCGGGCGACTTCGGCGGCAGGAATGACGTATTCGGGTATGTCGCGCCACGCGAATACGACGAAGGTGGCGAAAGCACCGAGCGCGCCGAGCGCCACCATCCACCAGATGTGCCAGATGAGGGCGAAACCCATCACGGTCGCAAAGAAGGCGCAGATGAACCCGGTGGGACTGTTGCGCGGCATCTCGATCGGCTCGTATTCAGGCTCGTCGCGCAGCCGGTTTTGCTCGCGTGCCCGCTGCTTGATGCTCCAGTAGGGCTCTTCGCCCTCGACATGCGGAAGCGCGGCGAAGTTGAAGACCGGCGGCGGCGAGGGTGTGGCCCATTCCAACGAACGCCCGTCCCAGGGATCCCCGGTGACATCGCGAAGCGCCGCGCGCTGTCGGATGCTGACGACGAGCTGAATGATCTGGGCGACCACGCCGGCGGTGGTGATTAACATGCCGGCGCCGGCAACCAGCACCCAGGGATACCAGGCCGGCACGTCGAAATGCTGCATGCGGCGGGTCATGCCGAGCAGGCCGACGGTGTAGAGCGGCACGAAGGTGGCGTAGAAGCCGATCAGCGTCAGCCAGAAGGCCAGCTTGCCCCAGCCCTCGTGCAGCCGGAATCCGAATGCCTTGGGAAACCAGTAGGTATATCCCGCGAAGGCGCCGAACAGCACACCGCCGATGATGACGTTGTGAAAATGCGCCACCAGGAACAGGCTGTTGTGAAGCAGGAAATCGGCTGGCGGCACGGCCAGCAACACGCCCGTCATGCCACCGATGACGAACGTCACCATGAAGCCAAGCGACCACAGCATCGGCGTCGCGAAGCGGATGCGGCCGCCATACATGGTGAACATCCAGTTGTAGATCTTCACGCCGGTACCGACAGCGATGATGCTGGTGGCAATGCCGAACGCGGCGTTGACGTCGGCGCCGGCGCCCATGGTGAAAAAGTGGTGCAGCCACACCATGAAGGAGACGATGCAGATGAAGAGCGTCGCGGCCACCATCGAGCGGTAGCCGAACAGCGGCTTGCTGGAGAAGGTGGAGATGACCTCCGAGAAGATGCCGAATGCCGGCAGGACGAGGATGTAGACCTCGGGATGGCCCCAGGCCCAGATCAGGTTCACGAACATCAGCATGTTGCCGCCGGCTTCGTTGGTGAAGAAATGAAAGCCGAAATAGCGGTCGAGCGTCAGCATCGCGAGCGTGGCGGTGAGGATCGGGAAGGCGGCGACGATGAGCAGGCTGGCGGCGAGTGAAGTCCAGCAGAACATCGACATGCTGAGGTAGCTCATGCCAGGCGCCCGCATCTTCAGGATCGTGGTGACGAAATTGATGCCGGTGAGCAGCGTTCCGACGCCCGCTATCTGCACCGCCCACAGATAATAATCGACGCCGACGCCCGGCGAGTAGGCGGTCTCGCTGAGCGGCGGATAGGGCAGCCATCCGGTACGCGCGAATTCGCCGATCACCAGCGAGATGTTGACCAGCAACGCACCGGTGGCGGTGAGCCAGAAACTCACCGAGTTGAGCGTCGGAAAGGCAACGTCGCGGACGCCGAGCTGCAGCGGCACGACCAGGTTCATCAGGCCGATGACGAACGGCATCGCCCCGAAAAAGATCATGATGGTGCCGTGGGCGGAAAAGACCTGGTTGAAGTGGTCGGGCGGCAGATAGCCGGGCGCCTGGAAGGCGAGGGCTTGCTGGGACCGCATCATGACGGCGTCGCTGAAGCCGCGCAGCAGCATCAGCAGCGCCAGCAGCGTGTACATGACGCCGATCCGCTTGTGATCGACGCTTGTGATCCATTCGCGCCACAGATAGGGGAAATGGCCGGCCAGGAAGACCCAGGCCAGCACGCCGAGGATTGCCAGGGCGACGACCGCCGAGGCGATCATCGGCAGAGGCTGATCGAACGGGATGACGTCCCAGCTCAATTTTCCGAGCATTGTCAGCCTCCTGTCTTGGGCGATACGCTCGGCTCGGGGCGACCGGCCTGGGGGCCGGGCGCGGGCGGAACGCCCTGCGTCGCGATCTCATGGAAAAGGTCCGGCTCGACCGAGCGATAGGTCGAAGGCGGCACGTCCAGGCTCTGTCTGGCCAGTTCCTGGTAGCTGGCCCTGTCGAGTGCCTGTCCTTGGCTTCGCGCCGAATTGACGAACGCGTCGAAGGCGTCGACCGCGACAGCATGCAGCACGAATTGCATGCCTGGAAAACCGTCGCCGCTGAAGTGGGCCGACCGCCCATAAAATTCGCCCTGCTGATCCGCCTGCAGGTGAAGCTGCGTCGTCATGCCGTTCATCGTGTAGATCATGCCGCCAAGCTGAGGCACGAAGAACGCATTCATGACACTTGCCGAGGTAAGCGAGAAATGCACCGGCCTGCCCGCCGGCACCACGAGCCGGTTGATGCTCGCGACATTCTGCTCGGGGTAGATGAACAGCCATTTCCAGTCGAGCGAGACGACCTGCACCTCAAGCGGCTGTTGCTGGGAATCCAGCGGCTTCATTGGATCGAGGTCATGCGACCCGATCCAGATGATGCCGCTCAGAAACAGGATGACGAGGATGGGGATCGACCAGACCACCAGTTCGATGCGTCCGGAATAGGCCCATTCCGGCAGATACCGCGCTCTTGTGTTGGTTTCCCGGAACCACCAGGCAAAGCCGAGCGTCGCCACGATCGTCGGGATGACGATGGCCAGCATGATGGCAACCGAATTGAGCAGGATCGTGCGCTGCGCCGCGCCGACTGGCCCGTGAGGGTCGAGCACGCCGCCCTGGCAGCCGGCAAGCAGCCCGGCAAGTAGCGTCGTCGCGCCGACGCGGCCAAGAACGGCACAGTTTCGAACGATCGCCCTCAGCAACATGAGATCTCGCCGTTTCCTGAAAACCGATTGGAACGTTGCAGGCAGCGTGGCTGCCAACCCCGAATGTGCGCGCCGGTGTGCTCCTGGCGACAGTTTCTTCACGCACGCGGCTCCGGCTGGCAGAACCACATGCCGTGGATGTCGTTAAGCGGTCAACCTGTCGAGAACCCCTCCAAATCCTAACAAACCAGCGGCAAATCCCACGCAACCAAAGCCAAATCTTAAGAAACCAGAAACAGTACCCAGATCGACGTTATCGCCAGAAACGTGGCGAATGCCAAGGCGGCAAACCGGTTCATGGCCGCGCCCACAGTTGGGCCATTTCGTCCGCTCCCTACGACTCGGCGCTGAATCCAGTGACGCTGCCCAATGATGCTGCTCAAGATGGTTGCGCCAACCGAACGTATGTTCGTCGCGAAAGTTCCAAAAAGCCAGACCCGTCGCAGCCTTTGGTTGAAGGCCGGCGACAATGCGATGCGCACCAGCGGCGGTTGGGGCGGTTTCCCTGCCAAACGAAGTCGAGACTGGTTGCGTATGTAAAAACTACTTGTCTAGGTGAAAATAGTTGCTACTAATCGGCTGGGCGGTTCAGGGAGGAATTTCGGGCATGACAAGACTGCGCGGTCTCGCGTGGGATCACCGACGCTGCTGGGGTCCGCTCGACGCCAGCATCGGGCCGTATTGTGCCGCCAATCCCGGTCTTGAGATCGAATGGGACCGCCGCAGCCTCTACGAGTTCGGCGAGGGCGCGCTTGGTCCGGTGCTCGGCGCCTATGATCTTGTCGTGTTCGACCATCCGTTCATCGGCGATATTGCCGAAGGCGGGCTGATGGTGCCGTTCGATTTGTCGGCTGAGCAGCGCCGCGGCTTCGAACGGGATTCGGTCGGCGCATCCTGGCAATCCTACGCAAGGGACGGGCGCCAATGGGCGTTGCCGATCGATGCTGCCTGCCAGGTTGCCTCGTATCGCCCCGATCTCCTGGAGCGCTACGGGCCGCTGCCGCGCAGCCATGACGAGGTGCTGGAGCTCGGCCGGCGCGCCTTGAAGGACGGCAAATGGCTTGGGCTGCCGTTGGTGCCGACTGACGCCATGTGCCTGCTTTTGACGCTGGGCGAACCGCGGGAAGACGGCGACGAGTTCATTGCCAGGGAAAAAATCGAGCAGGCCGTTGGGCAATTGCGCCAGCTTGCGGCGCTGTCGCATCCGGATTCGCCGAAATGGAACCCGATCCGCTGCTACGATCATATGATCGCGCATGACGATGTGGTCTACGTGCCGTTCGCCTTCGGCTATGTGAACTATGCCTTCAAGGCAGACAGGCCGTATCTGCGCTTCGCCGATGTGCCGACGCCGCGATCCGCCGGCGCCTTGCTCGGCGGCGCCGGCATCGGCGTCAGCGCCCAATCGAAACACAAGCAGGCAGCCATCGATTACGCGCTGTTTCTGTGCTCGCCCGGCTATCAGCGCGGCGACTATGTGAAATCCGGCGGACAGCCGGGATCGCTGGCGGCGTGGCAGGATGCCGAGGTCAACGCGCTCTCGGGCGGCTTCTTCGCCTCGACGCTGGCGACGATCGAAGCCTCCTATCTGCGCCCGACCCATACGGGCTTCATCAGCTTCTTCCGCCAATGCGCCCCTCATGCTGCCGCGGCCATCGCCGGCGAATTGCCGGCGGCCGAGCTCGCGGATCGGCTGAACCGGCTCTATCGCGAGACCAGGCATGGCCAGCCGCAACGGAGCGTCGCGTAATGGCCACCGATATTGCCCAGATCGTCGACGAAGGCGAAAGCGGCCGCAACGGCTATCGCGTGCCGGCGGTGGAGAAGGCGCTCGATATCCTGGAATTCATGGCTGCCAGCGGCGAGCCGCTGACCCAGACAGAGATCGCCACCGGAATGGGGCGCTCCATTCACGAGATCTACCGCATCCTGCTGCTGCTGGAGAAGCGCGGCTACATTTTCCGGACGCTATCGGACCGCTTCCGCCTGTCGCTGAAGCTATTCGAGCTGGCGCATATGCATCCGCCGGTAAACCGCCTGGTCGAATGCGCGCTGCCGGTGATGCGCGGCCTCGCCGCCAATGCCGACCAGAGCTGCCATCTGGTCGTGCGCGAAGGTGAGAGCGCGCTGGTCGTGCTGCAGATCGATTCGCCTTTGCCGATGCGTTATTCGGTTGCCCTCGGCTCGCATTTCCCGATCCTCGAGACGAGCTCCGGCGCGGTGCTGCTCGCGCATTCGAGCCGCGCCGAGCGCGACCGTATCGTCGAGCGGATCGTCGCTGCGGGCGAAGGCCAAGGCAGCCGGGCGGAAATCGAAGCGCGGCTGAACGACGTCGCAAGGCTCGGCTATGAAATGCGCGCTTCGCTGGCTGTCGAGGGCTGCACCAACATCTCGATGCCGGTGCGCGACCATACCGGCGCGGTCATTGCCGCGCTCACTGTCCCGTTCCTGCCGCAAAAGGCCGCCCGCTTCGATCGCAGCACCGTCTTTGAACGGACTAAGGCGGCGGCCGAGACGATATCGGCGGCGCTGGGCGCGGGCGAAGCTGCCAACTCTCCACGTGCCGACCCGGAACGGCGGGACTATCCGTTCAGCAACTGACAAGAAATACAGGGAGAAGAAACATGAACTGGTCCAAATCAATGCTGTTTGTCTCGGCGGCCGCGCTGGCTCTGAGCGCCGCCGCGGCACACGCCGAAAACATGCCGAAGCGCATCGGCTACGTCACCAATTACGCCACGCATGAGTGGTATCAGAACGTCATCAAGGGCATGCAGGCCCGCGCCAAGGAACTCGGCATCGAACTCGAGGTGCAGGACGCCAATCTCGACATCGCCAAGGAGGTTTCCGCCGCCGAAGACTTCATGGCCAAAGGCGTCGACGTGCTGATTGTCACGCCCGTCAACGAGGAAGGCGTCGTGCCGCTACTGCGCCAGGCGAAATCCAACAACGTTCCGGTCGTGCTCGAAGGCAATCCGGTCAAGGGCATGACCACCATGGTCGCGATCTGCGACTACGACACCGGCTACACCGCCGGCGTTGAAGCCGGCAAATACGCCAAGGAAAAGCTCGAAGGCAAAGCCAAGGTGATGAATGTCGGCCTGCCGCTGCTGTCCGCCACGGTGCTGCGTTCGCAGGGTTTCATGGACGGCCTGAAGACCATCGTCCCCGACGCGGTCATGGTCCACGACCTCGACGGCGGCGGCAATCCGGACCGCGCGCTCGAAGTCTCTTCGGCGGCACTTGCCAAGAACGCCGACATCAACATCATCTACGGCATCAACGATTCCTCGTCGCTCGGCGGCCTCCAGGCCTGGAAAGCGGCCGGCAAGTCGCAGGATGGCCTGTTGACGGTCGGCACCGGCGGCGAAGGCCTCGCCTTCATCAATGCCATGCAGAACGAGCCGTCCTATCGCATCGAAGCCGCGATGTTCCCGGAAAAGGAAGGCTACACCGCCATCGATGCAGCGGTTAAGCTCTTCAACGGCGAAGAGGTGCCGGAACACATCGTCAGCCCGACCGCGCCGATGAACGGCGACGACTGGAAGAAGTTCTACGACTACGACGGCACCACACGAACGATCAAATGGGATGCCGTCAATGCGCTCCAGCCACCGGAAAAATGCATGAAAACTTCCGCTGACCTGAAGAAGTAAGGATTCCGGGTAGCCCTTCCCGCGCGGCGGGAAGGGCATCGGACCGGATGCAGACGGGAAAACAGGTCAACCGCCCTGTTTTGGCCGGCAAGTTCCAAACGGCGACGCTGCCCGAAAATGAAATGGACATGAGCGAGCTTACGCAATCCTCCGCGCCAAGGCGTTTCATCGGCGGCCAGCTGCTGGGCAGCAGCCAGCTGGTGCTCGGCGTGATCCTGGCCGTGCTCTGCATCGCCATTTCGATTGCGGCGCCGCAATTCTATTCCGAGGCCAACATCATCGCCATCCTGCGCCAATGCGCGCTGGTGCTGATCGTCGCCTCGGGCATGACGATGCTGATCATCACCGCGGAAGTCGACCTGTCGGTCGGTGCGTCGCTGGCCTTTGTCGGCTGCATCGGCATGGCCGTACTCAATTCAACGCACAGCCTGACGCTCGGCCTGCTGGCGGCGCTCGCCTTTTCCGGTGCGGTCGGCCTGTTCAACGGGCTGGTTGTCACCAGGCTCAAGGTGAACTCGCTGATCGCCACCATCGGCACCATGATGATGCTGCAGGGCGGCGTCTATCTGTTCACCCGCGAAGCGGTGCAGAACCACCACCGGCTTGCAAGCTTCACCGATCTCGGCGCCGGCTATATCGGCGCGATCCCGCTGCCGGTGGTGATTGCCGCGCTGATTTTCGCGCTGGCCGCGGCAACGCTGCGCTTCACCACGCTCGGCCGCTATCTTTACGCGGTCGGCGCCAACGAGCGAGCGGTTCGCCTCTCCGGCGTGCGCTCGCAACGCCTGAAACTGTTCGCCTTCGTCGTCACCGGCCTTTGCGTCGGCATTGCCGGCATGATCCTGTCGTCGCTGATGAATGCCGGCCAGCCGACCGCCGGCCGCGGCTTCGAGCTGACTGTGATTGCCGCCGTCATCCTCGGCGGCACCAGCCTGCTTGGCGGCCGCGGCTCGCTGCTCGGCACGTGCGTGCTGGTGCTGAAGGTCATCGACAACGGCATCATCATCCTCGGCTGGAACCAGGACCTGCAGATGGTGGTGCCGGGCATCGTCATCATCCTGGCGACCTATCTCGACATCGTCCGGAACAGAGCCAATGTCGGTTGACTTCCTCCATCCCGGCAAAACCGCGGCCGTCGACAAAAGCGTGCCGGCGCTGGAGATGCGCGGCATCGGCAAGCGCTTTCCCGGCGTGATGGCGCTGGACAATGTCGATCTAACCCTGGAACCCGGCAAGATCCACGCTTTGATGGGCGAGAACGGCGCCGGCAAGTCGACGCTGATCAAGATCATGGCCGGGGTCTACGGCAAGGATGGCGGCACCATCCGCCTGCGCGGCCGCGAGGCCGACATCAAGTCGCCGCGCGACAGCCTGAAAGCGGGCATCAAGGTGGTGTTCCAGGAGATCGCGCTGATCGCCGAATTCAGCGTCGCCGAAAACATCTTCCTCGAGGGCTATCCGACCGGCAAAGGCGGCTCGATCGACTGGAAGAAGATCCGCGCCGACGCGGCCGCTCTGTTCAAGCGCATCGGCTTCAACGTCGACCCGGCAGCGCGCACGGGATCGCTGCCGGTCAGCCAGCAGCAGATGGTCGAGATCGCCCGCGCGCTCGCCCATGAGGCCCGCGTCGTGGTGATGGACGAGCCGACCTCCTCGCTGACGCCGAACGAGGTCTCGCTGCTGTTCACCGTCATCCGCCGGCTGGCCGCTCTCGGCATCGCGGTGCTCTATGTCAGCCACAAGCTCGACGAGGTCTTCGAGATCGCCGACACCGTGACCGTGCTGCGCGATGGCCGTCACGTCTCGACCAGGCCGATCGGCGAGCACACCAACGACACGCTGATCCAGGACATGATCGGCCGGCGCATCGAAAACCTGTTCCCGCGCAAGCGCAGTGCGCCGGGCAGCAAGGTAGCGCTTTCGGTTGAAGGGCTCAGCACCGCCAAGAAACTGAAGGACGTATCGTTCGAGGCGCATGCCGGCGAGGTCCTCGGCTTCTTCGGCCTCATGGGGGCCGGCCGGACCGAGCTCGCCAAGGCCATCGTCGGTTACGACCCGATCACTTCCGGCGCCATTTCGGTCGATGGCAGCCGGCTGCTGCCGCACGACACGCACACCGGCGTCCGGCTCGGCATCGGACTGCTCACCGAGGATCGCAAGAGCGAAGGGCTGATGGGCGAGCTGCCGGTCTACCAGAATGCCAGCCTCGCCTCGCTCGGTGCCTTCGCCAGAATGGGCTTCGTCGACAAGGCCAGGGAACGCAAGGCGGTGGAGGACTATGTCGACCGTTTTCGCATCAGGACGCCCAGCCTGTTTCAGTTGGTCAAGAATCTGTCCGGCGGCAATCAGCAGAAAGTGCTGATCTCGCGCTGGCTGATGCGCGGTCTTAAGGTGATCGTCGTCGACGAACCGACCCGCGGCATCGACGTCGGCGCCAAGTCGGAGATTTTCGCGCTCATCGACCGGCTCGCCGGCGAAGGCTTGGCGGTCGTCATGATGACGTCCGAAATGCCTGAGCTGCTGGGCCTTGCCGACCGCATCGCGGTGATGTGCGAAGGCCGCCTCACCGCGATCATGCCTCGCGACGAGGCCACGCAGGAGAAAATCCTCAATGCGGCGATCGGATAAGATGATGACGCTTCGCAAAGGGAGCAAGCGATGAGTCTTGCAGGCACCCAGTCCATCAAAGCCGGGCCATCCATGCTGGCACGATTCCTGGCGCGGCAGGAGCTCGCCCTGCTGCTTTGCCTGATCCTGGTGATTGCGTTCTTTTCCCTGACGGCAGAGAACTTCTTCTCGGTACGCAACATCACCAATGTGCTCGGTCAGGCGTCGCTGGCGCTCACCGCCGGCATCGGCTGCGCCATCGTCTTCATGTCCGGCGAGGTCGACATCTCGATAGGGTCGCTGCTGGCGACCATCGCCCTGCCGCTGATCATCATCATGAACGAAACCAACTCGCTGCTGCTCGGCATCAGTGGTGCGCTGCTGTTCGGGCTGATCATCGGCGTCGTGAACGGCTATCTGACGGCCTATGCCGGCATCAACTCGCTGATCGTGACGCTGGGCACGATGTTCATCATGCGCGGCGGCGTCTATCTCTACACCGGCCAGCGCGCCATCCCCGACGATGCCGCGCTCGACAGCTTCATTGCGCTGTCGGACGGCCGCCTGTTCAATGTCATTCCCTATTCGGCGGTCATCGCCATCGTCCTGCTCGCGGTCTTCGCCTACATCATGCAGCACCGGCCGTTCGGACGGCAGATCTATGCCGTCGGCGGCAATCCGGAAGTGGCACGGCTGGCGGGTTACGACGTGCGCCGCGTCAAGTTCATCTGCTTCATCATCAGCGCACTGCTAGCAACGGTTGCCGGCATCATCCTGGCCGCCCGCGTCGGCTCTGCGCAACATACGGCCGGGCTGAATTTCGAGTTCCAGGTCGTTGCCGCCACCGTGCTTGGCGGCGTAAGCCTTGCCGGCGGCATCGGCAGCCTGACCGGCATGGCGCTTGGCGTGCTGATCCTGCAATTCCTGTCCAACGGCCTGCGCGGTCTCGGCCTGCCGACCGAGTGGCAGCTGGTCATCACCGGCGTGATCATCATTGCCGCCGTCGCCTTCGACGAAGCGAAGCGCCGGCGTGCCATTGGAGGCTGATATGGATCGTCTCAAAGGGAAAACCGCAATCGTCACCGGCGCCGCCGACGGCATCGGCCATGCGATCAGCGAGGCGATGGCGCGTGAGGGCGCGCACGTCGTCCTCGGCGACATCGCCGACGAGAAGGGTGAAAAATTCGCGGCGGAACTGCGCGCCGCCGGCCACCGCGCCGACTACGTCCATTGCGACGTGGCGGAGGAGGCCGATATCGCCGCCCTCATCGACGCAGCCGTCGCCAAGACCGGCCATCTCGACATTCTGGTCAACAATGCCGCCATCGCCATCGGCGGCATGCCGGTTCACGAAATGAGCGACGAGCAGTGGCACCGGCTGATCGCGGTCAACCTGACCAGCGTGTTCCGCGGCTGCAAATATGCGCTGCCGCACATGATCGCGCAGAAATCCGGCTCGATCATCAACATGGCCTCGGCGCAAGGTCATATCGGGCTCGACGGCTGGACCGCCTATGCCGGCGCCAAGGGTGCGGTGATGGCGATGACGCGCCAGATGGCGGTCGAGTTCGGCCCGCTCAACATTCGCGTCAACTCGATCTCGCCCGGCACCATCAACACGCCAATGAACGACAAACTGGTCAAAGAGATCGGCGGCAACCTCGCCAAGGCCTGGGTGAAGATGCATCCGCTCGGCCGCATCGGCAAACCGTCCGAAGTGGCCGAAGCCGCCGTCTATCTCGCCTCCGACGCCGCCGGCTTCACCACCGGCACCGACCTGCGCGTCGACGGCGGCCTCACCGCAGCACCCCGCTACGTACCCGACCTGCTTTGACAACCAACGAGACAAAAATGAACAAGGCCCTCGAAGGCGTCCGCATTCTCGATTTCAGCCATCTGCTGCAAGGGCCGTTCGCCACGCAGCTGCTCGGCGACATGGGCGCCGACGTCATCAAGATCGAGCGTGCCGGCGCCGGCGACATGTTCCGCGGCATGACCTTCTTCGCCAAATGGGTCGGCGGCTCCGAAAGCCCGAATTTCCTCGCCTGGAACCGCAACAAGCGCTCCATCGCGCTCAATCTGAAGAGCCGCAAGGTGCATGCCATCATCATGGACATGGCGAAGAAGGCCGATGTGGTGGTGCAGAATTTCCGCCCCGGCGTGCTCGCCAGGCTCGGCTATGGCTACGAGGATTTCAGGGCGGTCAATCCCGCCATTATCTATTGCTCGGGCTCCGGCTATGGCGAGGAAGGCCCCTATGTCGAGCGCCCCGGCCAGGACATGCTGATCCAGGGACTGTCCGGGCTGATTTCCAACACCGGCCGCGGCGATCAGGCTCCTGTTCCGGCCGGCGCCGGCCTCGCCGACCAGATCGGTGCCATGAACATGGTCTACGGCATCCTGTCGGCGCTCTACTATCGCGAGAAGACCGGCAAGGGCCAGAAGATCGAGGTCAATCTGCTGGCCGGCATGCTGGCGCATCTCAACCAGGAATATGTCGCCGTGCTCAATCTCGGCGAGGATTTCGTGCGCCCGAATTCAGGCATCGGCCACCCCGGCATGCAGGCGCCGTTCGGTATCTACGAAGCGAACGACGGCGGCTATGTGTCGATCGCCATGAGCCCGTTCAAGGCGCTGTACGAGGTGCTAGAGGCGCCGCAGCTTGCTGTTTACGACGATCTGAAGACGCTGTTCGACAAGCGCGACGAGGTGTTCGACAAGGTCAACGCCGAAACCAGGAAGTTTGCCACGCAGGATCTGCTGGCGCGGCTGCTGGCGGCCGACATCTGGTGTGCCGAGGTGAAAGACATCCGCCGCGCAGCCGAAGACCCGCAGGTGAAGCACCTGGGCATGATCACCAGCTACGATCATCCGCGCGGCGGCAAGGTCAGGGTGGTCGCGCCGGCGGTCAAGATGAGCGAGACGCCGGCTACCATAGAACGGCCGGCGCCGCTGGTCGGCCAGCATGGCCGCGAGATACTGGCCGAGTTCGGCCTCTCCAGCGATGAGATTGCAGCGCTTGAGGCGTCCGGCGACATGACCGTGGATGCTGCCTGACGATGAGCGGTTACCAGACACTCACCTTGGAAATATCCGGGCGCGTCGCGGTCGTCACCTTCCGGCGCGCCGATCAGCTCAACGCCATGAACCGGCTGATGCAAAGCGAGATCACCGAGGTTTTCGAGGCGCTGTCGCAGGATGACGGTATCGGCGCGATCGTGGTGACCGGCGAGGGGCGCGGCTTTATGGCCGGCGCCGACATCAAGGAATACGCCGCCCAGACAGCTGCCGAGTTCGACGCCTTCCAGATGGCGGGCACACGCATGTATGCGGCGGTCGAGAACAACCGCCAGCCGGTCATCGCGGCGGTCAACGGCTTTGCGCTCGGCGGCGGCATGGAGCTGGTGCTGTGCTGCGACATCGTCATCGCCAACCAGTTCGCGAAGCTCGGCCTGCCCGAGATCAAGCTCGGGCTGGTGCCCGGCGGCGGCGGCACCCAGCGCAGCGTCCAGAAGCTCGGCCGCAACCGCGCCAATCTGCTGCTGATGACCGGCGCCATCGTGCCGGCTTCCGAGTTCGTCGGCGCCGGTCTGGTCAACGAGATCGTCGATGCCGAAAGGCTGATGCCGCGGGCGCTGGAACTCGCCGAGATGATCGCCGCCGAACCGGCCGCAGCGATCGACGGGCTGAAAGGGCTGACAGCGCATGCCGTGTCGGGCGATCTGGCCGACGGTCTTGCCATGGAACGCGATGTCCTGGGTGGTCTCTACCGCAGCGAGATCGGCCAGCGCCGCGTCAAGGCGTTCGCTGAAAAGAGCGCGGCACGGGCCAAGGCTGCGAAATGACGTCTCTGATCAAGCCGAACCGGCCGCGCTTCACCGATGTCGAGGGGCTGGCCGCGATGGTCGGCGGCGGCGACGTCTTCGGCGTCGGCGGCCATCATTTTGCCCGGCTGCCGATCGCCCTGCTGCGCGCCATCGCGCGGTTGGGCGTACGGGATTTGCGCTACGTCTGCTGGGCCGGCGGCCTGCCGCTCGAACTGCTTCTCGAACCGAATGCCGTGGCGGAAATCGACCTCTGCTTTTCCAGCCTCGATATTTTCGGCCTGCCGCCCCGCTTCCGCGCGGCTGCCGAGACGAATGCCGTGCCGATTCGCGACTGGACCGCGCTGGCCATGATCCAGGCGTTGCGGGCAGCGCAGCAGAACCTGCCGTCAATGCCGTTTCAGCTTCCGCAGGGTTCGGATATGCTGGCTCGCGTGCCCGGCGCGATCGCCGCGCCCGATCCGGTCGACGGAATCACGACCGGGGTCATCCCGGCCTTGCGGCTCGATACGTTCGTCGTCCATGCTCAGCGTGCCGACCAGAGCGGCAATGTCCAGATCATCGGACCACGGGCGCTGGACTTCGCCATGGCCGGCGCGGCGCGCCAGGTGCTGGTCACGGTCGAGGAGATCGTCCCTGTCGGAGCGCTGCGCCATGCTGGTCGCCAAAACATTTTGACCCGCAACCAGGTGTCGGCCATAGCGCTGGCGCCAGGCGGCGCCTATCCCGCCTCCTGCCTGCCATTCTATGTGACGGATTATCAAGCGTTGGCGGGAGCGTTGGCGGCCAAGGAGATACCTTTGGCGGACAGCCTGAGCGTGCCTTCGGAAGGTGTGCCGGAGCGGGTTCAAGACGCTGCGAAAGTCCGCGCTGAAACAGTCCTCGCAATGCCCGGGCTCGTGCACGGCGAAAAGAAGGCATCCATCGACGAGATCATCGCTGCCCGCATCGCCGCCGAGCTCGACAATGAGAGCTTTGCCAGCGCCGGCGCGGTGTCGCCGCTCGCCAATGTCGCCTACCGGCTGGCCAAGGCGACGCACGCGCCGGACATGATCATCGCGACGATGAGTTGCGGTCATCTCGACATAGCGCCGAGCCCGATGATCCTGTCGTTGATCGAGAGCCTCGATTGCGAGACAGCGGTGGCCCATGCCGGCGGCGACGACACCTATTCGACCTATTACCAGGCCGGCGCCGTGACGCATGAGATCGTCGGTGCCGCCCAGGTCGACCGACGCGGGCGCGTCAACACCATTGCGCTGCGCAAGCGCGACGGCAGCCTCATCCGGCTGCCCGGGCAGGGCGGCATGGCTGATGTCGCCAACATGCATCGCGATTATCTGCTCTACGTCCCGCGCCACTCCCCGCAGTCGCTGGTCGACACCGTCGAGATCGCCAGCTCGGCGCGCGGCTTGCTGACAGAGGCCGAACGCGAGCCGATGGGCTATCGGACCGGCGCGGCGCTGGTGTTCACCGATCTTTGCATCTTTCGGCTCGACCGGGAGAGCCGGCAATTGGTCATCGTCGAGACCATGCCGGGCGTGACGCGCCAGCAGGTCCAGGATGCCACCGGCTTCGCCCTGACATTCGATGCCGATTGCCGCGAGGTTCCGCTGCCCTCGAACGAGACGCTCGACATCCTGCGAAACCGCATCGACCCGCTTGGCCTGCGGCGTCTCGAATTCGTCAGCGCCAAGGAGCGTGGCGCGCTTATCGCCGAGATCCTGGCGGCCGACCGGCTGATGGTCGAGCGCTGTATTGCCGTGCAGCGGTCGCATACCGCAACAGGCTGAAGAGGGGTGGCGCATGGCAAAGCCGTTGCTCGAAATGTCGGCCGCGAAGGTCTTCTTCGACGGCATCTTCACCAGCCCGCGCGTCGCCCATCCGGAAGGCGTGGCCATCCATCGCGACGGCTCGATCTGGTGCGGCACCGAAACCGGCGACCTGCTGCGCCTCGCCGCCGATGGCAGCTCGGTCGAGCACATGGGCGGCACAGAGGGCTTTCTGCTCGGCATCGCCTTCGATAGCGCGGACAACTGCTTCGCTTGCGATCTCAGGCATTCGGCGATCTTTCGCTGGAATGCCGGAACGGGTCATATGGAGCGCTTCGCCTCGGCTGGCATCCGCGTGCCGAACTATCCGATCGTCGACGAGGCACGAGGCTGGCTCTACGTTTCCGACAGCCTCGGCGAAGACAGCCGCTCCGGCATTTTTCGCTACGAGTTGAAGACCGGCGAAGGCCGCCTGTGGTGTAGCGAGACCATGGCCTTCGCCAACGGCATGGCGATGGCGCCGGGTGGGAATGGGCTTTACGTCGTGGAAAGCCATGCGGCCTGCGTCAGCTATGTGCCGATCCGTGCCGACGGCACGGCAGGACCTCGCCAGCTCGTCGTGGACGGCGTGAACAACGTCCCCGATGGCGTTGCCTTCGCGCCGGACGGTTCGCTGTTCATCTCATGCTACGAGCCGAGCCGCATTTATCGTTGGCGAAAAGATAGCGGGCTCGAAGTGCTGATCGAGGATCCGGCGGCAACGACGCTCGCCCATCCCACCAACATCGCCTTCAAGGGCGACAGGCTTTACACCTCAAATCTCGGCCGCTGGCACATTACCGAAATCGACCTGACGGCGATTTATTAGGTCGGGCCGAACAGGGCGGCGCTCCTCAGGGCTATTGCAGGCGGCCGTGACTGGAGCGGATGCGCAACACCTGCACCCGCGACGGCAGCTCGATCAGGAACTCTTCGTCCCGCTCGAGATGGTGGATTTTTGTCGGATCGCCACCGGTAAACGCCGCCATCGCCTCGACATTTTCCCAATAGGAAATCGTCACGAATTCCGAATGGGTCGGCGTGTCCTCGCGAAAGGTCTGCACGCCCAGCGCCTTCTCGACCAGCGGCTTGATGCCGGCCTCGTAATTGTAGCTTTCATAGGCGTCGGCCTTCTCAGGCAAGGTTCTGCCACGCCAGACACGGGCGATGGTCGGGGTTTTCTCTGTCACTTTCTCTGTCATGGTCAACGAATTCCTGCTGGTCTGATTGGTCCGCGGCGTTCGGCAAGGCCAGCCAAGGAACGCATCTCCCCGGCTGGCAGCCTGGTATCCCGTTGCCAGCGACTTTTCATCCTCCCCGGCCGACGTAGCTCGCGCTGCTCCAGACAGGCCTCCTGCCGACCCGTAGGAGACTTACTCCTGATCCTCGGCGCCTGCTCCGTGGAAGAAGGACCGGATTTCCTGCATGTCGACGCTACCGTCACCGTCCTCATCGACGGCGTTGAATATCCGCCCGACGAAATCCTGGACTTCGCTCTGAGAAAGCGCGCCATCGCCGTCCGCATCTACTATGGCGAACATCATTCGCATCCTCGCGCCATGCATCCCGCGTGCCATGCCACCGCGCCCTCCCGTCTCCCAATCTCGGTGGGGCGGGCCCATCCTGTAGTCGCGATGCCAGTGACCTCGCCGTTCTGCCCGGGGCGCGCGATCTTCTTGCATTCTCTCCTCCAGCATTTCGGTCATCATCTGGCGCATCATATCGCGCATGGCGTCCTGCCCGTTCACTGCGGGCGACTGTTCGGCGCCACGATCCGGCGCCGGCGCCGCGGGCGGGCTCGTCTGGCCGAATGCCGGCGCGGCCAACATGGCCAGCGCCGCGGCAACTACAGTGGTTTTGCTTGCGAGCGTCATCGTAATCTCCATCGGTATGAATTGTGGGCCGCTGCATCCAAGCCAAACCGGCTGCTCGCCTCATGGTTCCTGGTCAGTCGGCACGACGGCGCAAAAGTCCGCCTGGTCGCGGCAACGAAAGCCGCTTGCCCACGTTGCCAGTGATGCGAAGCTTCACCAGGAGGAAAAAATGGCTGACGACAAGAGCAAGCGAGATTTCCGCGACCGCGATCGCGTTTCCGCGGAAGATGAACGTGAAGTCGAGTATTTTGCCCAACAGAACGGCATCACCGCCGACCAGGTTCGCCAGCTGATCAAGAGCTTCGGCAATGATCGCGGGCGCCTGATCGAAGCCGCGAAGGCGTTGCGAGGGATTTCACCTGCCGGAGCCGACGAGGTGACCAGGGAAGCCCGCCAACAGACAACGCCCATGCATCTCGACAAGGAGTGATGCGTGGCAGCTACTCTGCCGCTGCCGCGGCGTCAGAACTTGCGGCTCAAATAATCCGAACCGCGAAGGCCGAACCGCCACGCCGCATCGACAGCCTTGGAAATGCCGATCCGGCGGCCTGTAAGAATGGCGCTGGCGTCGCCGGGCAGCCTGAATTCGAATGGCGGCGCGTCCAGCGGCAGCCCGTCATGGGATTTGTCGATTGCCAGCGCCTGGCAAAGGCGACCCGGTCCCGAACAAAGCAGCCGGGGATCGTCAAGGCCGCGATTGGCCCGCATCACGTCCAGCCCGGATTGCGGCTCGATTGCGCGGATGAGCACGGCACTGCCGGGCAGGCAGACGGCATTGAGGCACCAATGCAGGCCATAGGAGCGATAGACATAGGCGCTGCCGGGGCGCCGAACATTGCGCCGTTGCGCACCGTCCTGCCACCGAAAGCATGCGAAGCCGGGTCATCCGGGCGATAGGCCTCGGTCTCGACGATGATGCCGCCAACGCCATGCAAGAGCAGCGTGGCGCCAATCATGTCGCGCGCGACGATGGTAGCGTCTCGGGCAAAGAATTGATGGTTGGTGGTCAATGTGCAGCAGACTCGATCGCGCCTGAACGTTGCGCGGCAACAAGGTCCCGGACCGGAAGCAAAATGTCCAGCCACTGCGTTGTATTCAGAGCAGCATCGCTGCGCCGATGAAAACCGCAGCGGCCAGCACGACGATGGCGGCAATCACCAGCACCGGCCCATATCGGCGCGGCTGGACGTCGGGCTCATCCTTCAGCGGACGCATCGCATTGGCATAGCTCGCCTGGTTGGTGAACTCCGGCTTTTCATGAGGCGCAGACCGATCCTTTGCCGGAACGCTGCCGGCTGATTCCGCGTCCGTTTCCATGGGAGCCGCGGCTGGGTCGATCCCCGGTGTCTTATCCCCTTCGCGCCCGGCGTCGATATCGCCCCGCGCTTGAGCCGGGCTTCGCCCAAGAGGTGCTGCGTCGGTCATCGTCGAGGTCCTTTCAGAGCATCGGCCTCAAGCATTCTAACCTGCGTCTCATTTCAAAGTTCCCCCGTTTCAAAGTTCCCCTTCTTAAAGTTCCCCCTTCTTAAAGTTCCAACAAGCGGAAGCCGCCTAGGCCTGTTTACAGGAACAACCGACGATCGAGCGGGTTGAGCAAGCATTGGGGAGAGCAAGATGGACTTGGTGCGCCACGCGCCTACATGCGCGGCAGTTCGACAACGGGCCCCAGCGAGCGCGCATGATCTACTTCACCGCCGACACGCATTTCAGCGACCCGCGCATTTTGCGCATCGATCGCCGCCCGTTCGGCTCGCTGGCGGAGCATGATCGGGCGCTCATTGCGTTGTGGAACGAAACTGTCCGGCCGGACGACGAGATCTGGCACCTCGGCGATTTTGCCAGGGGATCGGCCGCATTCGTGTCGTCGCTTCTGTCGTCTCTTCATGGCAGCAAGCATCTGGTCATCGGCAACAACGATGCTGCGGCCACCATCGACGCCACGGGTTGGGCGAGCACGCAACACTACAAGGAGCTGACGTTGGACGGCAGTCTGCTGATCCTTTGCCACTACCCTTTTCGCACCTGGAACCAGATCGGCAGGAAATCGATCGACCTGCATGGCCATTCGCACGGCAGGCTCACCCCGGTCACGCGTCAGTATGACGTCGGCGTCGACAGCTGGGATTTTCGTCCGGTCACGCTAACCACCATCCTTGCCAGCCGCGGCCGAAGGGCGGCTCGGACAAAACCCGGCTGAAGGCGGCTGGCCGCTACCGGAACCTCCGCGGGGCTGAGGCGTTCGAAATTGCAAGGCGTAAAGGCAAATGCAATGGCTCAGAAGATCACGACAGGCGCGAACGACCGGCCGTGCAATGAAACCATCGGCCAATCCGGCGAAGGCCTGCCGGACGACAGCAGCAAACCGCTCGAGGTCGACGAAGGCTGGGTCGCCCGGCTGAGAAACAAGCTGCTGGGCAACCCCGGGCAAGCCGGCCAAACCAACGCGGACGGAGTTCCCGCAGGCATTCCCGGCGCTGGCGAGAATATTTGCCGCCGCTGTGCGGGGTCAGGCATGATCGACGGCCGCACCTGCCCCGAATGCGGCGGAACCGGCAAGGTGACGACGCCGATCGGCGGAGGCTGAGCAAGTCCAGGAAAAAGGTGTGAAACGGTTTTCCGTCCGGAATTGCGTCATAGACCGGTTCTCTGCGTTTCCGTGAAACGATGAACCGCTCCAGGGCCGGTCAGATCGCCGGCACCCACTTCCAGAACACGCCCTCCTTGCGGTCGGGGTAGTGCTTGAACTCGCATTCGAAGCGCCAACCGTAATTCTTCGCGGCGGCAAGCGCCTCCTTGCTGACCGGATTCATGCCCGTCCCCGGCGCAAACCAGTCCTCCAGCAAGTCGTCGGGGATATAGGCGCCGATCCTCAAAGGCAGCTTTTCGAGGACGACATCCATTTCGGGTGGTGCGGGCAATGGGTTTCTCCCTTTAAGATCTACCCACAAACAAATCGTTCTAAGCCGATTGGGTTCCAGGCAAGGCTGAGTGGAAGGGTGCCATGTGCGGGCGGAGTCCGTCCCGCCACCAGTCGGAGACGCTCAGGTGGGCAATTGGGATCCTGATCAGGAAAGATCCATCGACTCTAGTTCGGCCTCCCAACTTGGCGCCGGATTGAAGGCCGAAACGTGCTCGGGGATATGCATAGTAAACGAGAGGCCCTGCGCCTGGACGAACGTCTCCGCCAGCATATCGCGGCCGAGCAGGCGCATGGCCGGATCATCCACGCGATAGAGGCGCGGCAGGAACGTGTGGGCATATCGCGTGCCGTAGACGCTCCATTCCTGCATCGTCGCGTGCACGTAGCCGCCTCCTGGCTGGCCGCCATAGAGCGAGACGCGATGCAGGAACTCGTCCGCGACGTCGGGACCAGCCGTCCCTTTCGTCAACAATGTTACGATGCTGCTCACCATCGATGGTAGCGTCTCACCCATCGCGCTTGAGGCGGCCAAGCCAATGCTCATCAGATGCAACTGTTCCATCGACCCAGAGGGAAGTAGCCTCGGCTCAAGTTGATGCAGGCCGCTGAACTCGTGGATCGAAGCGCTCGCCTGCGTCGTCTTCACCTCAATTGAGTGCTCGCCGATCCGGAAGTCGCGGCCACCATGCTGCCAGCCCTGCCAGCAATCGAGCGTGCGCATCATTAGCGCCGGACGATCGCCGCGCGCGAGAACCAGTTGACGCAAGACGGCCAACTCGCCGACCAGGCCGATGATCACACTCTCTGACAGTGCGCCGCGCCGGATCGCCATCTCAATGATCGGCTCGACGTCGGTGAATGCCGACTGCGGGCCTTGCGGTCCGGCGACGCCGGCGCGCAAAAGCTCGATCGCGATTAGCACTGCGATCGACCCGAAGTGCGGCGCCGCAGGCAGCACGATCCGGCTCGCAGGGAAGGGCTCTCCTCCCTCCTCGGGGCGCCATTGGCTATGCTGAACATGCCGACGTACCAACGACGATGCGGCGTGCAACTCGGGCCCACGGATGAAGACCTCATAATCGCCCGACGCCGTGCGCCCAACCGCGAGGGACGTCGCCACCCAACGCATTCGGCGGGCTTGGCCAGTTGGAACGCCGAGTTCTTCTAGGTCGGCGCGCAGAGCCTCGAAATGGAGGTCGCTCATGCGCGCAGCGCCGCGATATGGTCGGGGCCGCCATGCGGGAGCCCCAAGCCGATGGCGAGCAGGTCCGTTGGAAGTTCGGGTGCGCTCACGACGTGAAGAAGCGCGAGTCCTGGGTGCCCGCGCGGCCGCCAACTGGCGCCGCCCTGAATACTCGGCACCGGCGCGGTTTTATGGAAGTAGTAATCGATGAGTTCATCCCCGAAGTAGCTGCCACCATAGCCGCGCGTACCCCATAGCGTCTGCAGCGCTCGACCATTGGCCACGCGATCGCGGGTCACCGCCTTGATGCCTTTCGCCGCAAGCCGCGAGTCTCGCGCATTGCTCTGACCGTGCCGGAAGGCAAGGTAGAACTCTGGCGTGCTTGTGCGCAGCGTATCTGCGTAATTCCAGGGCACCTCAGGCCGGTCGGTCGGATAGAAGCCCGGTGCCGAGTGGTCTCCCGTGAGACACGACCAGAGCCTGAGGTAGGCCGCGATCGAGTAGGGACACGACTGCGGCTCAGCGCCATAGTCCTGAGAGTTGTGCATCGGCGGCGTGAACAGCGGATCGTCTATGCCCAGAAGCCGCGCATAATGCTCCCAACGCTGGCTCAGTTCATTGCCGGGGTCAGGGTCGTGGTGCGAGTAGCGCAGCTTGTCGAGCGTTCCGGCCAGCATCCGTAGGCTGACCGGTTCCGTTCGGATGACCCCGCGCTCAAGGCCATTGTCATCCCTAAGCGGCACCCACTGGCCATCGCCGAGCAGGTCGACCGCAATATCGATATTGTGCCGGGCAAGGTCGCCATCTTCGGCCTCGACCAGCCGGATCGACGGACGCGGCCCCGGGGAGAGCGGCACCTTGCGCGCCTCGACCTTGCTCGTCGCCACGAACGCCGCGCCCTGCAGTACCAGCGCCGGGCCGTTCGTATCTTCACCGGCGTCCATCGACGACATGACCTCCGTCTTTAGCGCATTGTCGTTGATGTGATAGCGTCGGAACAACTGCAGTTGATCCTCGTAGGTGAAGACCCGGCAGAACGGCAGGAAGCCGCCGCGATAGCCAAACCAGCGCTGCATCTGCATCTGGGTATCCGCCGCTGGCTCCGCCGCGCCGCGCAGGAACAGGCTCGTGGTCAGGCCTTCTAGCGTTAGCCCGCGCGATAGCACGTTGCCGGCAATGAAGATCGACAGGCTGTCGGCCGGAACATGGAAGCCTGCCTCGTCCTCGGCGATCTCGAAGCGTGGCCGATCATCCGATGCTGGGTCGCTGTTGAGCACGCGCAGGCGCACGTTCGGGAAGACTCGCTCGATCAGCGCCGTCCGCACCTTTGGCCACTCCGCCGCGGAGATCGACGCATAGGGCACCTGCGGTAGGGTGGCGAGCGCGATCCGCGACGCCTCAAACCGGCTGAGCCAGGCCGACCACTCCGCCTCCTCATGCGACAGCCGGCGCTCAAGACCATCTGCCGAGACCTCCAGCCGCTCCTCAGCCCCCTCGTGGAGTTCGACCTCGGCCTCGCGGCCCGGCATCGCCATAGCCCAGCGAACGACGTCGACAGCGGTGCTGAAATGGTCCTCCTTCCGCGCCGAAGGGTGGATCAGCATGGTATGCGGTCCTCGCGCCGCGATCAGTGCCTCCTCAGCGGAGGTGAAGGCCCGCGCATGATTGAAGGCGTGCTCCCACCCAGGCGCAAGGCTGCGGACCGCGGCGCCTACGAGATAGCAGCGCAAGGCATCGGACAACATCGTCCAGCGCAGGGCGTCGCGCCTTCCGGCAAGCTCGGTCTCGGTCTCGCCGAACGTGAGATCAGGGAACAACGCCGTGTGGCAGAGGGCGCCGTCACCGGCCTTGCGCAGCCACTCATAAAAGATTTCGCCACCGCAATAATATGAGCGGACCCCCGCAGGCTCGACATATGTGAGCGATCGCGGCACCACCGCGCCGGTCGCGCCTGGCGTGCGCAGCGCTGCGTTGAAGTCCCTGGGGCTCAGCGGGTTGTGCGTTGCCTGGAGGAAGTTCGCCTGCGGCGTCGCAGTATAGGCGACGTATGTCGCCAGCATGTTGACGTGCCGCGTCGTCGCCTCGTCGGTGTCGCCACTCCACAAGGCAGTGATCAGCCTAGGCGTGATCTTCTGCGATCGATCGCTGTCTAGGACGCTCGCATCATCCGCCTCGTCGTCGAGGAGGAGGATGGAGTAGGGGTGGCCGCAGGCATCCAGGTAATCGTCGCTAATCATGTCAGCGAGGAAGCGCCGGAGCGTGAGCAGGTGGTCGTCCTCCTTTGGGATGACGCAGATGATTGGCCGCCCAGCCCTCAAGGCCTGTCGCGCGAGCGGCCGCTGTAGGTAGCGCGCCGGGTCCGCCCGCTGTTTGTGAAGAATGTCGGCAGGCTGGGGCAGGATCAGCCGCTCGGCACGCCGGCGATAGGCACTGTCGGCAGTCGACCCGTCCAGTTGAGCAAGCAGCCGCTCGTACGTCTGGAGCCAGAGGCTGACGCGCGTGCCGGCAAGGAGGATCAGGAGGTCGACCCCCGCGTCGAGCGCCATCGCAGCAACGCCGAGCATGCTCGCCGTCTTACCCGACTGGACCGAGCCAACAACCATGCCGGTGCGCACCCGAGATTCTGGCCATGCCGCTTTATCGAGCCTGTCCTTCGCACGAGGAAGCGCCTTCCCGATGATGTAGCGCGCATCTGCCTCAAGCACCGAGAGCGCCGTCGGCGACAGGTGGCCCTCGACGCTCGCGCGATAGCGCGACCACCACGCCTCTCCGCCGATGGCCGAGCCGCCCCTTGGATCGGGCGCGTCGCTGGTCGCGCCGACCGGGACGATCGCAGCCGGGCCGAGACTGGGATCACCTACCGCCATCTCAGATCATCGGAATCTTGCGGATCTCGAGCAGTGCATCGATCGCGCTGTCGCCGTAGCGATCCCTCACTGTCGCGTCTGCGTCGGCCATGCTGACGCCGAGCGTCTCGAGGATGCTCGTCGATGCGTTGGCGATATGCGCCCACTGCGTTTTGTTCTGCGTGCTCTGCGGCCCGACCATCTTCGAGGTAAGATCGCGAACCTCGTCGATTCCCTGCTCGAGCTTGGGCTCTTGGCGGGTGATAACGAGGATCAGGCAGGCAAGCAGGCTGGCAACGACGGGCAGTTCCTCCCAACGAGACGCCATCTCGCTCTTGCCCTTCCGGCGGAATTTCGGATGCCAGGCGTCGGACGAGAGCTGATGCAACTCCAGCGCGGCGATCAGGTCATTGGCAAGGTTCTCAAGGGTTCCCTTGGACCGGAACTGCGCCAAGCGCTTGTCATCAATCGAGCGCAGGAACTCATCGATGTGGCTCGCGGTCGACGGCGTCCGGTATGCACTATCCGGTCCCTGGGCAGGCTTGAGGATCAGCGTCGCCACTGTCCAGAGCAGGACCTTGGTCCGACGAAAGCGCGTGATGCCAAAGCCAAGAGCCTTGATGTTCTCATGGGCCGTCGTGGGATCGATGCCGGCCTCGATAAGCTCAGGCGCGATCTCGGGCTCTGGCCGGTCGCCGCTGACGAAGAGCATGAGCCGCGAGATCATCAGGTGATTAAAAACCGCGTTGCGGATCTCCTCCGCGTTCAGCTTCATGCCCTGCTGATTGTAGAGGCGGAACACCTTATGGATGTCGCGGACGAGGGTGTCTCGGTAAATCAGCACCGGGATGAAGTAGTCTCCCGCCGCTCGCTCAAACAGATTGCCGACCGAGACGGACTCGCCGGCGATCCTGACTTTTTGATCCCTTATGTCGCAGTAATAATTGCCACCCAGCGGCGCGAGCGGATCGTCCGCCGGATATTTCTTAGTCTTGAAGGGGAAGTAATTCTCGCGGACCTCGGTCGCGCGCAGATTGTTGCGACGCGCGAACAGTCCGAAGTTCGTCGAGAAGAGTTGGGGCTCCTTCATCCGCTTGGCATTCTCCATGCCCTCTGGATGCTTCCCCATGAATCGCAGTATGGCAGTCAGGCGCTGCTTCCCGTCGACGATCTGGAAGCTGGAGCTATTCGAGACGCGCGCGAGAATAATCGAGGGTAGCGGGATGCCGCGCAGAATCGACTCGATCAGCATCTGCGAGTCCGCGTTCGACCACACAAAGTCGCGCTGATAGCTCGGGTTGAGGTCAAGCTCCCCAAGCTCAGCGATGCCGGCAAGCTCGTTGATGCGCCACTTGTCGACCTTGGCGTTGATCGACAGCGGCTCGGTCGGAGGCGCCTCGTTCCAAGCATCGATCCAAGCCTCGGTGGCGGCGGCAACCGACAACTCCTCGTCAAGCATCTGGAGAAAGTTGGCGCGGTTGCTAACCGCTCGACTTAGCCGCTCCCCAAGCGTTTGCGCGCCCATCTCGGTCAGCAGGACGTGCCCGTCCTCCATTTGGAAGCTGGCCTCGGCCTTTCCCAGCGAGAGCTCATCGAACAGCTTGATTGCGACGGACTTAGGAGAATCCTCCTGCTCAAAGGTGGCGTCAAGGTTCAGCCAGGTCGCGACCTCGACGATGCGCGCGAGCCAAGCGCTGGACGCGAAATCGATCTCATTGGCATCGAAGGCGTTCGAACCCTTCCGGCCGCCGGTCAGCTTGGGCATCGCGCTCGGCAGCGACAGCTCAGACAGAAGCGTCGCAACCTGGTCAAAGTCTAGATCTTCCAACGCCTCGTTCCCCTCCAAGCCTGGTCTTTGTCCCTGCGATCAGGCGGCAGCCTCTAGCGGGGTCGGCGGGCGGCCGAGCGGCAGCCTTAGGCTGCCAACCTTCTGCTCCCTATCGCTGAGCAGCGCGCTTGCGACCGCCGCGATCACATCCACATTGACCGCATTTCCGAGCGCCTTGAAGGCCGCAGTCTGCGTCTCAGGCAAATGCGCAAGCTTGTCCATGCTTTGCAGCCGGGCGCACTCGCGCATCGTCATGTAACGCCGCTCCCATGGAATGACAGGGACCTGGCTGGTCGTCAATGCCACCAACGATGGCGCGGCCGTCGGGCGCTTCGCCCTAATGCCTGACGCCCTGAACTGGATGATGCACTGGTTGAGGTCGCGCGGGCCCCCCTTCCAGTTCCACTCAAGCTTCTGGAAGCTTGGCGCGAAGGATCGGATAGACGGGAGCCACGGATCGATCACCGCCTTATGCCGCTGATAGAAGCGGCGGTTCTGCTCGATGAATTGAATCTTCCATTCTGGGAAGGTCGGGTTCACGTCACGCGCGTACGGCGGGATCGCCTCTAAGACCTCAGCGTCGGTCATGTCGCGCAGCGGTTTCCCGAATGCGCCGCTGAAGGAGCGGATCTCCGAGAGCCCGTGGCCGATAGGGGTCCCTGTCCGAGCCGGGTAGGTAGCGCCAAACTCCATTGCCCAGATCGGGAATGACGGCAACTCCGCGTCCGCAGGCAGCGCATCCAGCAGCCGCTGCCACTCCTGAAGGTAGGCGACGAACGCCGGCGGAAGAGACTTCGCGTCGTCTGGCCGGTCATCTAGGATTGATCGAATGTCGACCTCCTCGGCCGAATGCGTCGCCGTGGGCCACTCGAAGCTGCCGAGGCTATCGCGCGCGCCGACGATGATCGCGCGCTCGCGCAACTGCGGCACGCCGAACATGTGCGGTGACATTAAGGAGGAGTCGATGTCATAGCCAACGTCGCGGAGGCGTTGGCGGACGCGCTGCCACGTTTTCCCGCCGTTGTGACGCATGATATTAGGCACGTTCTCAATAATCAGGAACCGAGGCTCATGCCGCTGAAGGATCTTGACCATGTAGTCGAACAAGTCGCCCCATTGCGGACAGTCAAAACCGAGTTGGTCTCCGGCCTTGGAGAAAGGCTGGCAGGGAAAGCCCGCACACAGGATTTCGTGCGCCGGGACTAACTCGTACGCCTCACGAATATCCCCATGGGGTTTGATCCCAAAATTCCGCTCGTAAAGGTTCGCCAGGTCATGATTGAGCTCGGACGCGAACACGCACTCATGTCCGAGCCTCTCGAGCGCTTGGTGGAATCCGCCCAGGCCGGCGAAGAGGTCGATGAACCTCATTACCGCCTCTCCAGAGGAAAGGTGAGTTGCTTGGATGCGTGCTGTTCGAGCAGATTCCGAACTGCGAGTCGGACGAGGTACTGCAGATTGACCGGCGGGCTCACAGACCGGCCGAGCTCTTGAAGAGCTTCGTAGTCGGCTCGATCTACCGAAACTGTAAATCGCTTCTGTTGCGTCAGCCCTGCCATATCAGCCTCCCCACACCAGGATGCACCAAAATTCATCAAAATGCACGAAGAATTCAGGTCTTGAGGAATTTCGCTATCCGTTCTGGCAGACTTGGGCTGCTGACCTCGCATTCCCAAATCGTGAGGGCACGGTAGCCGAGTTCTTCTAGGCGCTGTTGCGCCTCCTGATCCCTCTTTACGTTCCGCTTGAGCTTGGGGGCCCAGTACTCGGCGCGCTTCTGAGGCGCCTTGCCCGTAAGCTTGCATCCATGCTGATGCCAGAAGCACCCGTGCACGAAGATGACCTTCTTGCGCCCCTTGAAAACGAGATCCGGTGATCCTGGCAAGTCTCGACGGTTAAGCCGATAGCCGATGCCCAGCGCTCGCACAGTCTGGCGGACAAGCAACTCTGGGCGCGTGGCCTTGCCCCGAATGCGCGCCATGCGTCGCCTTACGATCACGGGAACATCGGGAAACAGCACGTTCATGCGACGAATGGCTACCCTTACGATTCGGACATACGAGAAGCCATTGATACCACCCTGCTCAACGACGCTGTACTCATCGATACGGGCTTCCCATACAATCTGGGTTGGCGCAACCGCGACCTCCGATGTCGCCGCCCGCGATGTCTGCTTTCGGGCAGCGGCAAAGCTGAACTCTATGGCCGACATGAGGCGCACAACGGTCGTCCAACGACGAACATGCGAGTTCTGCCTTGGGTCCAAATACGCCATTCGACCGTAAGCGATTCGGACTTTTTCACCGTCGATCACCGCCGTTACTAGGCTTTGTCGCCTTCTGGCTATTTCCCGCTCTTCCCACGGGCGTAGTTCCGGCGGCGATTGGCGGTATTTTTTTCGGTGTTGGCGTGGTGGAATGGGCAGAACTGGCGCACCCGACAGGATTCGAACCTGTGACCTCTGCCTTCGGAGGGCAGCGCTCTATCCAGCTGAGCTACGGGTGCCTTCAGGATCGGTGATCCCAAAAACGAACCAGCCGGTAAACCGGCCAGCCACGGCTTCTTAGCGGAAGCAGGCGCCGGCTTCAACGGGCAATCGCGGACGGGCTCAGATTGCGCAGCAGCCCAGACGGTGTCCCGTCCGGCGGCCGCGCCTGCTCATTCCGTCATGGTGAGCACTGCCTTGCCGCTGATGCTTCGCTGCCGCAGCGCGTCCAGAGCCCGGCCGACGTCCCGCCACGGGACGGTCAGGACCACGCGCGTTTCGAGCCGGCCGGCTGCGATCAGCGCGAGCAGCGAGCCGATGTCGGCGCCAACCTCCGGACCGGAAGTGTAGTAGGCGAAGGTCTGCAGCCGCGCGCCTTCGTGACCCGGCACGAACTGGCGGAACCCGATGGGCGTGAGTTCGCCGCTGCTCGAGCCGAACATGACGACGGTTCCGCCGGGCGCGACGCGTTCGATGGCGTGGGCGAGGCTGTCGCCGCCGACCGACTCGGTAATCAGCGAGAAGAGTCCGTCGGCCAACTCGATCCTTTCGACGACGCGCTCGGCTCCGAGGCCGCGGAGATCGTCGGCATGCCGGGTGGCGGCGACCGCCACCACCGACGCGCCCTGCTGGCGGGCGATCTGGATCTGGAAACGGCCGACCGCGCCGCTTGCGCCGGTAATCAGGACCCGCTGGCCGGCCAGGTCGCCGCCGAGGCGCAGGGTTCGCAGCGCGGTCGTGCCCGCGACCGGAACGGTGGCGGCGGCGGCGAAGCTGACGCCGTCCGGCAGCACGGCGAGGTGGTCGGTTGGAACGGCGACACGCTCGGCCCACCCGGCCTCGTCGACCAGCGCCGCAACCCGGGTGCCGATGGGCGGCCCGGAGCCATCGGCCGCGGCGCGCTCGACAATTCCGGCGACGTCCTGGCCAGGCACCCAGCCGTTCGGACGGATCTTGAGCAGGCGCAGTTCGCCGCGGTTCAGCGAGACTGCCCGGACCGAGACCAGCGCCTCGTCCGGGGCGGGCTCGGGCTCGCCAAGCTCGGCGAGTTTCAGCCCGGTGGCTCTGTCGGAAGATGTGACCAAGGCGAGCATTGGTATCGTCCTTTCTTGCTGCATGGGGGACGCCAGTCTGTTTTCGTGCGCCGGGCTTGTTGGTCCGACGTTCAGAACGCAAGCAGGGTATGACTATCTGGAAGCCCGCCCTGTCGTCTTCTGAGTTACTCAAGGCCCTAAACTATCGACTTTCCTGTTTGAGTAATTTAGATACCTTGGCAGTTGATCGCTAAAATCAGTCAATATGAGACAGCCTCTCCGCTACCCCTGGCCTTTCGATCCGGATGATGTCCTCGCCTCGGCAATCGCCGTGCGCGTTGACGTTACCGAAACCAGGGCAGAGGTGCCGGACCACCACCACCGCAAAGGCCAACTCGTCTTCGCGCTCGGCGGCGGCGTCACATGCCGCGTCCCCAGCGGCCTGTGGATGGTGCCGCCCCATTGCGCGGTGTGGATTCCGGGCAACATGGAGCACAGCAATGTCGCGACCGCCAATGCCCGGATTTTCTTCGTTTATATCGAGCCGGGAGCTGCCGAGCTGCCGGACCGGTGCTGCACGCTTTCGATCTCGCCGTTGCTGCGCGAGCTCATCATCGAGCTGGCGGATCGCGGTGAGGACGATGACGCCAGGAGCGAGCTCCTGACCAGGGTACTGCTCGCCGAACTGCCGCGCATGCCTGTCCAGCAGCTGCATTTGCCGATCTCGTCCGAGCCGCGCTTGAGGCGTATCGCGGCGGCGTTGGCGCAAGATGCTGCCGACCGCAGCACCCTGGCGGAATGGGCCAATCGCGTCGCGCTCAGCGAGAGCAGTCTCGCACGTCTCGTGGTAAAGGAGACAGGGCTGACCTTCGGGCGCTGGCGCCAGCAAATGCATTTGATCGTCGCATTGAGCGAGCTGGCCTCCGGCGCCAGCGTGCAGCAGGTTTCGGCCGATCTCGGTTACGAATCGGTCACCGCCTTCATCACCATGTTCAAGAAAGCGCTTGGCAAGCCGCCGGCAAAGTATCTCAGCAGTGTCGCGCAAAACGGCGGTTCTGCGTTTGTCGCCCGATGAGCGCCCTGATTCGCCGCCCGCCGGACGTCACCCCTCACTGCTGCTCGGCGTACAACAGCCGCGTCGTCGCATTCGCCGTCCCCGTCGACAGGCTGCGCTGGATCAGCGCCTCGACATGGTCGTTGCGCTGGCGCGCGCTGTCGGCGCCCATCACCACGATGATCAGCCGGTGCCCGTCCGCATTATAGGAGGTGACGATGTTGAAGCCGGAAGCGCGGATGTAGCCGGTCTTGATGCCGTCGACGCCGCGCACCCGGCCGAGCATGTCGTTGTGGCCGCGCACCAGCCTGCCGCGGAACATGAAGTCGCTTTCGGAGAAATAGTGGAAATGCTGCGGGAAGCGGGCGTGCAGCGCCATGCCGAGCACCGCCATGTCGCGCGCGCTCGTGTGCTGGTCGCCGTCCGGCAGGCCCGAGGCGTTGCGGAATACCGTGCTGCTCATGCCGATCTGGCGCGCCTTGGCGGTCATCATGCCGGCGAACGCCTCTTCGCTGCCGCCGAGATATTCGGCAACGGCGACCGCCACGTCATTGGCCGATTTGACGACGATGGCGCGGATCGCCGAATCGACGTCGATGGTCTCGCCGCGCCTGAACCGCAGCTTGGTCGGCGGCTGCCGGGCGGCGTTGTCCGACACCGGAATTTGCGTCTCCTTGCTGATACGGCCCTGGTCCAGCGCCTCGAACAGAAGGTACAGCGTCATCATCTTGGTCAGCGACGCCGGATAACGCGGCGCCGTCGAATTGACCTCGAACAGCGTCTTGCCGGTGCCGGCATCGATGACCATCGCGGCATATTTCTGCGGCGGCGCCGGCACCGCCAGCACGCTGTCGGGCGGCGTCACCGTCGTGCAGCCGGCCGCAAACAGCAGCAGCGTCAGCACCGCGATGCATTTGTAGATGAGCGGGAAGAACCGGAAGGCGGACAAGTCAGTTCCGAAGGCAGGCTGTTTCTGAGACGAGGCGAAGCTATCTTAACGCCAAGGCACAGTCCATTTGGTTAATATCGTCGCGCCCTGGAATGGTGCCCTGTCCACAGGCAGACGTGGCGGCTGTGCCAAGCCGTCCGATGCGAATTGCCGGCCGCCGCGCTTGCGCAAGGGGCGGCGAGTGGGCTTTGCTGGCGCCGGCAGAATCGGGCCGCCAGAATCGGGCTGGCAGAATCGGTAGGTGCGCACATGGATACGGTCACGATTACGGCAAAGGGGATTTCGGTATCGGTTGATCTTGCCGTCGGCCATCTCGCCGACATGGCGATCGAGATCGACGGCCGTTGGCTGAAGCCGCTGCATCGCGCACCCTGGGTCGAAGAGCCGCGCGAGACGCTGCCGAAAGATCTGCCTGAAGGGACGGTCCACCTGTCCGGCGATTTCCTCTGCGCGCCGTTCTCGACCAGCGACGTCGAAGCGGCACCTTTGCATGGCTGGCCGGCCAATAGTCGCTGGGACGTCGTCGACAGCGCAGCAACGGCCGATGGCTGGCGCGCCGTCTTCCGTCTGCAGCGCCCGGTCATGGGCGCGACCGTCGACAAGATCCTGACCTTGCGCGACGATCATCCGTTTCTCTATCAGGAGCACGTCTTTTCCGGCGGCGCCGGCGCCATTCCCGTCGCCCACCACCCGATGACGGTGATGACGACCGGCGGCAGGCTGGCCTTCTCGCCGAAGCGCTTTGCCGCGACGCCTAATGAGGCGCCGGAGCCCGATCCCGCCCGCGGCCGCTCTTTGCTCGCCTACCCGGCGCGGACAGCCGACCTGACGCGCTTTCCCGCCGCCGGCGGCGGCACGATCGACCTGACCGGCTATCGCATGGACCAGCAGCGTGAGGACTTCGTGACGCTGGTCGAGGCCGATCATGGCGGGCCGGGCTGGACCGCGCTGGCGCGCCAGGCGGAAGCCGATCTCGTGCTGGTGCTGAAGAACCCAGCCGAACTGCCGGTCACCATGCTGTGGGTCAGCAATGGCGGGCGCGATTATGCGCCGTGGAGCGGCCGCCACCGCGGCGTGCTCGGCATCGAGGACGGCCGCACGGCCGTCGGCCACGCCGCATCGCTCGGCGACAATTGGCTGAAGCGCGAAGGCGTGGCGACCGCGTTTGCCCTTTCTGAAGGGCGCAGCTTTTCGTTCCGCCATGTCATCGGCGCACTGCCGTGGCCATCCGGCGAGCCGCCGCGCGACGTCGCGAGCTTACCGGGCCGCATGCGCATCCTGGCCGCCGACGGCGCCGTGCGCGACATTGGCTTCGACAGCGACTTCCTGCGGATCGGCAGGTCGGCCCCAGCTTGAGAGCTCGCCTCCCCACCTTCGTCATCCCAGGGCGGAGCAGGAGCGAAGCGACGTCGCGGAGACCCTGGGATCCACGCCGCGACCGTCGTCGAGGAATGCGGCGGAACAGAATTCTGCGCCGCTGAGGCGCCCTGATGTCACGGCATGGATCCCGGGGTCTGCGCTGCGTCGCTTCGCTCCTTGCTCCGCCCCAGGATGACGAAAGGGACGATCGTTTCGGGCAATCTCAAAGCTTTGCGATTTGCCGACGGACGGTCAAAATCCCTGAGCGAGGAAACTAATCTCGGGTTTGAAATTCCCGCGAATTGTCGCCAAGATCGAAAACACTCAGCCAGAAAGGCTCCAATGTCCGAGATCGCCCATATTGCTGCTGCCATCTTCAAGCGCGCCGGCAAGGCGCCGCGCTTCATCGTTGCCATTGCCGGTCCGCCCGGCGCCGGCAAATCGACATTGTCGGCAGGCTTGCACGACCTGCTGCCGGAAGGCACGGCGGAAGTCGTGCCGATGGATGGCTTCCATTACGATGATGTCGTGCTCGAGCGACGCGGCCTTCGCCAACGAAAAGGTGCCCCGGAAACCTTTGATTTTGCCGGCTTCGAAACGCTGCTCAAGCGCATCCGCGCCGGCGAGCCGGATATCGCGATCCCGGTCTTCGACCGCAGCATGGAGCTGTCGCGCGCCGCCGCTGCGATCATCGCCGCCGACACCAAATTCATCCTGGTCGAAGGCAATTATCTGCTGCTCGACGAAGAGCCATGGACGCGGCTGGCGCCGCTGTTCGACTTCTCGATCTTTGTCGATGTGCCGCGCGCCGACCTCGAGCGCCGACTGCTGGAGCGATGGCACGAGCACGGCCGGTCCGACGAGGACGCGCGCGCCTGGATTGCTTCCAACGACATGCCGAACATCGATCGCGTGCTTGCCCGTCGGCGGCCCGCCGACCTGGTGGTTGGTGAACAGGCCTGATCTGTAAGGACTGTTCGGCCGGAACCTTAACACTTTCAGGCCGTTATCCCGGACACGGCAATCGTGCCGCATGAGGGAACAGTTCGATGGAAACCATGGCAAGAAAGCCTGCGCCCGCCAAGGGCAGGGCAACACGATCAAAAGCAACGCGAGCGAAAACCAGCGCCGGCCCGGCAGTGGCGGCCCGCTCCAAGGACGCGGCAAAGCCCAGCTTTGGCAAGGCGGCGCCGAAGAAGGTGGTGCCTGCCGCGGCCAAAGCCGCTGCACCCAAGCCCAAAAAGCCGGCAAGCAGCAGAGGATCGATCGCAGGCAGCGCAATGCGCACCGTCAAAACGACGGCCAACGTCGCCGCCGGTGCCGTGCTTGCGACCGCCAAAGGTGCGGCCTCGCTTGCCGCTTCCGTAGTCGGCAAGGGCTCGAAACCCCGGACCAAGGCAAAATAGCCGGGCCAGTCTGGCTTCGATCAGGCTCTGGCCGGAATGGTGAGGCCCCTCTGCACCGCCGGCCGGGCAAGGCCGCGCTCCAGCCATGCGCCGACGCTGGGGAAATCGTCGAAACCGACGAGTTCCCGTGCCTCATAAAAGCCGATCAGATTGCGCACCCATCCAAGCATCGAAATGTCGGCGATGGTGTAATCGTCGCCCATGATCCAGCTGCGGCCCTTGAGCCTCGTTTCGAGGACGCCGATCAGCCGTCGCGACTCGTCGCGATAACGTTCCAGCGGGCGCTTGTCGGCGATTTCGCGCCCGGCGAATTTGTGGAAGAACCCGACTTGGCCGAACATCGGCCCGATCGAAGCCATCTGGAAGAACACCCACTGGATCGTCTCGTAACGCAGCGTTGCGTCTGCCGGGACCAGCTTGCCGGTCTTGTCGCTGAGGTAGAGCAGGATGGCGCCGGATTCGAACAGGCCGATCGGCTTTCCGCCCGGGCCGTCCGGATCGATCATCGCCGGTATCTTGCCGTTCGGGTTCAAAGACAGGAATTCCGGGGTCCAGCTCTCGTTCTTGCCGATGTCGACGGCATGCGGCTCGTACGGCAGGCCAAGTTCCTCCAGCGCGATCGATATCTTCACCCCGTTCGGCGTCGGAAACGAATAAAGCTGGATGCGGTCGGGATGGCTTGCCGGCCAGCGCGTGGCAATCGGAAACGCGGACAGATCGGTCATCGAAACTCCTGGTCGGGGGGCGCCCCGAACGGCGCGGTCACGGCGGGTCGCAGAGAGTTAGGCGCGACGCCTGGCGCGATCAATATGCGCATGGAAAGTTTCACCGGCCCCGACGAAACCCGGCAAGGGGTGCGGTTCAGGCGGCTTTGACCGCCAGCACCGCATTGGTGCCGCCGAAGGCGAAGCTGTTGCTGATCGCGGTGCGCACCGCGCGCTCGCGCGCCACGTTCGGCGTGATGTCGAGATCGCAGTCGGCGTCGGCTTCCCGATAGTTGGCGGTCGGCGGCACGATGCCGTCGCGGATCGCCATCACGCAGGCGATCATTTCCAGCGCGCCGGACGCGCCGAGACAGTGGGCGTGCATCGATTTGGTCGAGGAGATAGAAAGCTTGTAGGCATGGCCGCCGAAGACACGCTTGATCGCCGCCGTCTCGATCTGGTCGTTGGCCTTGGTGCCGGTGCCATGCGCGTTGAGATAGTCGACGTCTTCCGGATTGAGCCCGGCATCGACGAGGCAGAAGCGCATCGCCGCCTCCGGCCCTTCGATGGTCGGCGCAACGATGTCGGAGGCGTCGGCGGAAAGGCCGACGCCGGCGATTTCGGCAAGGATGGCGGCGCCGCGCGCCATGGCATGCTCATAGGTTTCCAGCACCACCATGCCCGCACCCTCGCCGAGCACAAGGCCTTGGCGATCGGCCGAAAACGGCCGGCAGGTGTCCGGCGACAATACCCGCAGGGCCTCCCAGCCCTTGAGGATGCCCCAGACCAGCGGCGCATCGGTGCCGCCGGCGACCATGACGTCGGCACGGCCGAGCCTGATCTGGTCGACCGCCGAGGCAATGGCGTGGTTGGATGACGAGCAGGCAGAGGTGATGCCGAAGACCGGCCCGCGCAGACCAAGATTCATGCTGACGTGGCCGGCGGCAGCGCCCGGCATTACTTTCGGCACGGTGAAGATGCCGGCGCGGTTCTTGCCTTCGAGCAGGATGGCGCGATAGCTCTCTTCGATTGCCTCCCAGCCGCAGACGCCGACGCCGACGATGGTGCCCATCCGATAGGTGTTGGCCGCGTGCAGGTTCAATCCCGCCTGCTGTGCCGCCTCCCGCGCGGCGATCGTCGCCAGAAGGCTGAAGCGGTCCATCGACACGACCTGCTTGCGGTCGATGCCGTGATCGGGAAGCGTTTTGATTTCGCAGCCGACCCTGACCTTGAGGTCATACAGCTCGGAATTGACGATCGCACCGATTGCCGAACGGCCGGTGCGCATCTCGTTCCAGATTGCTGGTGCGTTGGTGCCGAGGCCGCATAATCCGCCGATGCCCGTGATGACGATGCGCTTGTGCATTCAGTCAGGCTTTTTTCGCGATCAGCGCGCGAACCGCCTCGACCATGTCGCCGACATTCTTCAGATTGCTCCAGGCATCGACCGTGTTCATCTCGATTTCGATGCCATACTCTTCCTCGAGATCGAAGATGATTTCCGTCAGTTCCAGCGAATGGATGCCAAGGGCGGTCAGTTCGGTACTGGTGGTGATTTCCTCGCCGCCCGGCTCGGCATGAGCCTTGATCTTGGCGATGATATCGTTTGCCAGCTGGTCAGCCATTCGGTTTCTTCCCCAACTCTGTCGTTTCCCGACGCCAACTGATCAGCGCCCCTTTTGTCCTCGATTACGTCGTCATCGTCGCCTTTTACCCCCGCCAGGCGCCGATGACCGTACCAAGGTGGCTCCCTCTATAGAAACCGAAACGCTGTCAAGCAACAAGCTATATATCGACAAAGCCGCCGCAGTGCTTAACGTTGGTGTCGTGGATACGATCGCATATAGCTTGAGCTCGGTGCCGCCGGCCCAGCGCGTTGCCGGCGTCGCGCGGCTTGGCTGCGACTGGAACGGAGGCCGCACGCGTCTTCGGCGCCTGTACCAGGACGGCTCGGCCAAGATCCGCATGCCGGCAGTCTCGGCCGATCCGCTCGAAGCTGTCCTGATCAACACTGCCGGTGGGCTGACCGGTGGCGACCGTCTCGCCTGGCAGGTCGATGTCGGTGCCGGCGCCTCAGCAACCATAACAACGCAGGCCTGCGAGAAAATCTACCGCGCCGCATCCGATCGCGCCGAAGTGCGGGTGCAACTGACCGTCGGCGAAGGCGGCCACATTGCCTGGCTGCCGCAGGAAACCATCGTCTTCGACCGCTCGGTCTTTGCCCGCACGCTTGACGTGGAGCTTGCCGCCGGAGCCGAGGCGCTGATCCTGGAGGCTACTGTCTTCGGCCGCCTGGCCATGGGCGAACGGGCAGCGCAAGGCTATTTCCACGACCGCTGGCGCGTTCGCCAGGACGGAGCGCTGGTCCATGCCGAGGAGTTCCGCATCGGGCCCGACATTGCGGCCACCTTGAACCGTACGGCTGTGGCCGGTGGCGGCATCGCCGTGGCGACGCTGCTGATGGTGTCGCCGCGGGCAGAGGCTTTGCTCGAGCCGGCCCGGGGCATGGTCGGCGGCCAGGGCGGCGTCAGTTTCTGGAGTGTGCGGAAATCTGGCAAGCTTCTTGCGAGGCTGTTCGCCGAGGACGGCTACCAGCTCCGCAAGCGGCTGGTGCCGCTTGTCGAATTGCTCAACGGGCGGGCGGGCCTGCCCAAATTATGGTCACTCTGATTTCGATTATGCCACTGCAGGAAAAAGCATGAATCTGACGCCGAGGGAGAAAGACAAGCTGCTGATCGCCATGGCGGCGATCGTGGCCCGCAAGCGGCTCGAACGCGGCGTCAAGCTCAACCACCCGGAAGCGATCGCGCTGATCACCGATTTCGTCGTCGAGGGTGCCCGCGACGGGCGCGCGGTCGCCGAGCTGATGGAGGCCGGCGCCCATGTCGTGACCCGGGCGCAGGTGATGGAAGGCATTGCCGAAATGATCCACGATGTGCAGGTCGAGGCGACGTTTCCCGACGGCACCAAGCTGGTGACCGTGCACGAACCGATCAGATAATCACCAAAGGCGAGGAGAGGAAAATGCTTGAGCTGCGTCCCAACTGCGAATGCTGCGACAAGGATCTGCCGCCCGATGCGACAGATGCGGTGATCTGCACCTTCGAATGCACCTTCTGCGCGGACTGCGCCCAAAACGTGCTCGGCGGCGCCTGTCCGAATTGTGGCGGCAACTTCTCGGCCCGCCCGATCCGTCCGGCAGCGATGCTGAAGAAATATCCGGCCTCGACCCAGCGCATTCTCAAGGCAGAGGGCTGCGGCCCGGCCCGCAAGGCCGCGTGAGAGGCATGATGATCTCGAAGATGGAAGGTACGCCGATGATCCCCGCTACGATGAAACGCACAACGCTGTCGGCGGTCCTGCTGCTGGCGGCAGCTGGGCCAGCCTATGCCCATGTCGGCGACGGCACGGTTTCGTCCTTCACCGCCGGCTTCACCCACCCGCTCTCCGGCCTCGATCACATGACGGTGATGATTGCCGTCGGCCTGTGGGCAGCACTCAAGGGCGACAAAGCGATCTGGGCATGGCCGCTGGCTTTCGTCGGCATCATGCTGGCCGGCGGCGCGCTCGGCATCCTGCATGTGCCGATGGCTTTCGTCGAGCCGGCCATATTGGCGTCCGTCGTGGTGCTCGGGCTGCTGGTTGCGCTCGCCGTCGACCTTCCGGTCTCGGCCGGCGTCGCCGTCATCGGCCTGTTCGCGTTGTTCCACGGCTATGCCCACGGCACCGAGGTGCCCGAAAATGCGGGTGGGCTCGGCTACATGGCGGGCTTTGCCGCCGCCACCGCGCTGCTCCACGCCGTCGGCATCACTGCCGGTTTCAACCTCGGCTGGCGCTTCCGCGGACTTGCCCGCGTCGCCGGGGCCGCCTGTGCCACGATTGGCGCCGGCCTTGCTTTCGGCGTCCTGTGAGGGCCGCAATGATCCCAGGTGAAATCATCACGGCAAGCGGCGAGATAGAGCTGAACAAGGGTCTGGCGACCGTCACCTTGAAGGTAGCCAACAGCGGCGATCGGCCGATCCAGGTCGGCAGCCATTATCATTTCTTCGAGACCAATGAAGGGCTGAGATTCGATCGCGACCAGGCCCGCGGCATGCGCCTCGACATCGCTGCCGGCACCGCCATGCGCTTCGAGCCGGGGCAGGAGCGTGACGTTACCCTGGTGCCGTTCGGCGGCAAGCGCGAGGTCTACGGATTTCAGCAGAAGATCATGGGCAAGCTGTGAGATCGAAGGCGTCGAGCAGTTTCGGCTCAGCCGGGCGGCTTGGCCGCCGCATAGATGACGACCTTTCCCGGATCGTCGAATTCCACCGCCAGAACGTCCTCGGTTTGCACTCTCCGCGAGTCGATGGCGTTGAACAGCAATGCGTTCGCCTCGATCTCCTTGCGCAGCTCGGCAATGTCGTCCCGATGTTGCCTGACCTTGTTTTCGATCGCCGGCGGCGGGCCGCCTTCGGTGCGCGCGGCGTCGGTAAGAAACACGATATCGACCTTGTCGAGCTTGGACGTCTTGCGCACGACAGCGATGTTTTCACGCGTGCGGTCGATCGCCGAGCTGACCTTGCCGGCTTCCGCATTTGTCTTGGTCTCTTCCTGGCCGACCTCCGAGCCGACGATCCGGTTGACGGTCTCGGCGCTATCGAGGCTCTGCGCGTTCAGCGCGGCGTGCGGAATGCTGGCTGCCAGAAACGCGGTCGCAGCAATCCCATGCAGCCATCTGGTGTCGGAGAAGGTGGTGATCGCCATCGCTCGTTCTCAGGCTCCTTTTCGAGGCTTGTGTCAGGGCGACAGGACCGAAACGTAACTTCCCCTGTGAAGGTTCCCTTTGCGATGCGGCGGGCTGACCGGGCGCCGGCCCGCCGCCTCGCCTCGTCAGCTGGCTTTCTTGGTGATCAGCGTCAGCGCGCCATTGGTGCTCATGCTGGCGGCGATCACCTGCGCCGAGGTGAGTCCTTTCGCTTCGAGCGCGGACTTGACCTCCGGTGTCGCGTCGATCGAGCCGCGCAGCTTCTGCAAATCGGCATCGCTGCGCTTAGCGATCACCTCGTTGACCTTGGCTTGAGTATCCGCCGGCAGATCCTTGATATCGACGACATTGATCGCCTGAATGGTGGGCGCCTGCGGCTGCGCCCCGGGCGCGGCAGGAGCAGGAGCGGCCGGCGCCGGACTGGGCTGCTGCGCAGGCTGTTGCTGGGCGCTGGCGGCGGTTGCGAGCACCAGCGTGGCGGCGGCTGCCAGAAGGGTCGTTTTGCGCATGGATGTTCCTTTCCATCGATTGGCAAATGGTCGTTTTGGGGTGGCCCGCCCACCTCAACCGCCAAATGGGATCGGAAAGTGTCGCTCAGCGGGTCATTGCGTGACCATAGGATGGCGGCAATGTGGGTCCCGGCTTCGACAAGCGGTATTTTCGGGCTGTATTTCGGGAGCAATTGCTGATGGCTAAAATCACCCGCGCCGCCTATGCGCAGATGTACGGCCCGACCGTTGGCGACAAGGTCCGGCTCGCCGACACCGAACTGTTCATCGAGGTCGAAAAGGATCTCACCCTTTACGGTGAGGAGGTGAAATTCGGCGGCGGCAAGGTCATCCGCGATGGCATGGGCCAGAGCCAGGTTTCGCGCGCGCAAGGCGCGGTCGACACCGTCATCACCAATGCGCTGGTCGTCGATGCCACCGCCGGTATCGTCAAGGCAGATATCGGCCTCAGGGACGGCCGTATCGCCGCGATCGGCAAGGCCGGCAATCCGGATACTCAAGGCGGCGTCACCATCATCATCGGCCCCGGCACCGAGATCATCGCCGGCGAGGGCAAGATCCTGACCGCCGGCGGCTTCGACGCGCATATCCACTTCATCTGCCCGCAGCAGATCGAGGAAGCGCTGATGTCGGGCATCACCACCATGCTCGGCGGCGGCACCGGCCCGGCGCACGGTACGCTGGCCACCACCTGCACGCCTGGCCCGTGGCATCTGGCACGCATGATCCAGTCTTTCGATGCCTTCCCGATGAATATCGGCCTGTCGGGCAAGGGCAACGCGTCGCTGCCTGCCGCGCTCGAGGAGATGGTGCTCGCCGGCGCCTGCTCGCTGAAGCTGCATGAGGACTGGGGCACGACACCGGCTGCAATCGACTGCTGCCTGTCGGTCGCCGACGATTACGACGTGCAGGTCATGATCCACACCGACACGCTGAACGAGTCCGGCTTCGTCGAAAACACGGTGGCGGCGATCAAGGGCCGCACCATCCATGCCTTCCACACCGAAGGCGCCGGCGGCGGCCACGCACCTGATATCATCAAGGTCTGCGGCCTGCCCAACGTCATTCCGTCCTCGACCAATCCGACCCGCCCCTACACGGTCAACACGCTGGCCGAACACCTCGACATGCTGATGGTCTGTCACCATCTGTCGCCGTCGATCCCCGAAGATATCGCCTTTGCCGAAAGCCGCATCCGCAAGGAAACCATCGCCGCCGAAGACATTCTGCACGACATCGGCGCCTTCTCGATCATCTCGTCGGACAGCCAGGCCATGGGCCGCGTCGGCGAAGTCGCGATCCGCACCTGGCAGACCGCCGACAAGATGAAGCGCCAGCGCGGTTCGCTGCCGCAGGAGACCGGCGACAACGACAATTTCCGCGTCCGCCGCTACATCGCCAAATACACCATCAATCCGGCCATCGCGCATGGCCTGTCGAAGGACATTGGCTCGGTGGCGGTGGGAAAACGCGCCGATCTCGTGCTGTGGAATCCGGCGTTCTTCGGCGTCAAGCCGGACATGGTGCTGATCGGCGGCATGATCGCCGCCGCCCCGATGGGCGATCCCAACGCCTCGATCCCGACGCCGCAGCCGATGCACTATCGGCCGATGTTCGGCGCCTATGGCAAGGCGATGACCAATTCGTCGGTGACATTCGTTTCGAAAGCCGCGCTCGACGCCGGCCTGCGCGGCAGGCTCGGCGTCGACAAGCAGATGGTGGCGGTCGAGAATACCCGCGGCGGCATCGGCAAGCATTCGATGGTGCTCAACGACGCCACGCCGCATGTCGAGGTCGACCCCGAAACCTACGAGGTCCGCGCCGACGGCGAGTTGCTCACCTGCGAGCCGGCCACCGTGCTGCCGATGGCGCAACGCTACTTCCTGTTCTGAACCATAGGCGTTAGAACGACCGATGTAGAACATGCCGCGCCAGGCCTATGGACCAGCAACTCCCTTACGCCCACGACATTTTCCCGCATATCCGCATTGTCCTGGGCATGGTGATCGGCCTTGGCGTCACACGGCTGCTGTCGGGGCTCGCCCGCATCGTCCAGCATCCCGGCCAGTACCGGCTCTATCCCGTGCACCTCGCCTGGGTTGCGTCGGTGCTTCTGATGCTGGTGCATTTCTGGTGGTGGGAGTTCGGCCTGTTCCAGATCGAGAATTGGACCTTCGGCAAATACCTGTTCATCATCTTCTACGCCGTCACGCTGTTCCTGCTCTGCGCGCTGCTGTTCCCGGATTCGATGCTGGACTACACCAGCTATGAGGATTTCTTCTATTCGCGCCGGGCCTGGTTCTTCGGCCTGCTCGCGGCGACCTATCTGCTCGACGTGATCGACACGCTGCTGAAAGGGCCGGAGCATTTCGCCCATTTCGGCATCGAATATCTGATCCGCACGCCGGTTTTCGTCGCGCTTTGCGTCATTGCGATCCTGCTGCGCGACCGCCGCTTTCACATCGCCTTTGTCGCCGGCGCGCTCGTCTATCAGATATCGTTCATCCTGCGGCTCTTCGACACGATCGTCTGAGCCCCATTGGGGCGGCGGACCGGATAGTCTAGGCTTTTTGCGAAAGGCAGTCTTACATGAAGCTCGATATTCGCACCGACTTCACCAAATTCCCGCGCGCCGTCTCCGTCCTGGCCGCAGGCGAAGCCGGAACCACTACGCCATATGACAGCGCAGTGCTTGCTCATGACGAGCGGCATCTGCGCCGTCGCGCCATCGAAACGGCCCGTAGCGACAAGGTGCTGGTCGACCTGCCCGAACCGGTGACGTTGAACCATGGTGACCGGCTGGTGCTGGAGGATGGCCGCCAAATCGAGATCATCGCGGCCGAGGAGCCGCTCTACGACATCAGGGCCAGCGATCCTGTCCATCTGGCCGAGCTTGCCTGGCACATCGGCAACCGCCATCTCGCCGCCGCAATCGAAGCTGGGCGCATCCTCATCCTGCGCGACCATGTCATCAAGGCGATGCTGGAGGGATTGGGCGCCATTGTGAGCGACGTCTCCGAGCCGTTCAAGCCGGTGCGCGGCGCTTATTCCGGCCATGGCGGGCACGGCCATGCTCATGCCGAGGCGCATACGCACAGCCACGCCGAAGCGCATTCTCATAGCCATAGCGAATCGCATTCCCACAGCCATTCGCACGACCATGACCATGACTGACCAGCCTTCCAACATTGCATTGTTGCGGCTGATGGCGTGGCTGTCGCCTTCCTTCCCGGTCGGCGGCTTTTCCTACAGCCATGGCCTGGAACAAGCCGTGCATGCCGGGCTGGTTGCCGACAGCAAAGACCTCGCCGCGTGGCTGGAAACGCTGGTCGAGATGGGTTCCGGCTGGAACGATGCGGTGCTGTTTGCCGAAAGCTGGCGCCGGGCGCGCGAAGCCGGCGATCTCGTCGAGGTCGCTGCGCTCGGCGAGGCCTTAGCCGGCTCGCGCGAGCGTCATGCCGAAACCATGCTGCAGGGCGCCGCCTTCCTGAAGGCGGCCTCGGCCTGGCCGTGCCAGGTGCTGGACCGCCTGCCGGCCGAATGTGCCTATTGCGTCGCCGTCGGTGCCGTCGCCGGCGGCCACGGATTTATGCTGCGGGACGCGCTGGGCGCCTTCCTGCAGGCCTTCTTTTCCAACCTCGTCCAGGCAGCGATCCGGCTCGGTGTCGTCGGCCAGAGTGCTGCGATGACGCTGCTCGCCGGCTTCGAGCCGCTGGCCTTGGCGACCGCGGCCCGCGCTACCGGCTCGACGCTCGACGATCTCGGCGGCTGCGCTTTTATCTCCGACATCACGGCGAGTAGGCACGAGACCCAGTATTCGCGGCTGTTCCGCTCATGATCGTCCTCGCTTTCGCCCTCTCGCTGGTCCTGCTGCTGATCACCGCGCTGCATGTCTATTGGGCCATTGGCGGCATCTGGCCGGGCAGGGATGCTGCCTCCTGCGCCCGCGCCGTCATCGGCTTTCATGGCGTCGACGAAATGCCGGCACCCTTCGCCAGCTTCGCCGTTGCCGCCTGCCTCGGCCTGGCGACACTGTGGCCGATGGCGCTCGAGGGCATCTTTGCCACGCCCTTTCCCAAGGCCGGGCTTGCCGCCACGTCGCTGCTCATCGCGCTGGTTTTCCTGGCGCGCGGCATTGCCGGCTTCACGCCGTGGTGGCGCCGGCTGACGCCCGAGCAACCTTTCGCGCGGCTCGATCTGCGTTATTATTCGCCGCTGTGCCTGCTGATCGGCCTCGGCTTCGCCATCCTTGCCTTCACGGAGTTCCCCGCATGATATCCCCGAACGGCCCTCTTCGCATCGGCATCGGCGGTCCGGTCGGCTCCGGCAAGACGACGCTCACCGAAAAGCTCTGCAAGGCGCTGCGCGACGAGTTCTCGATCGCCGTCGTCACCAACGACATCTACACCAAGGAGGACGCCATGATGCTGGCGCGCCTCCAGGCGCTGCCCGAGGATCGCATCATCGGCGTCGAGACCGGCGGCTGCCCGCACACCGCCATCCGCGAGGACGCCTCGATCAATCTGCAGGCGATTGCCGAAATGACCAAAAAATTCCCGGATCTCGACATCATCTTCATCGAATCGGGCGGCGACAACCTCGCCGCCACCTTCTCGCCGGACCTTGCCGACCTGACGCTCTATGTCATCTCGGTTTGCCAGGGCGAGGAGATTCCGCGCAAGGGCGGACCGGCGATCACCCGGTCCGATTTCTTGGTCATCAACAAGAGCGACCTTGCGCCCTATGTGAACGTCAATCTCGACGTCATGGAACGCGACGCTGCCCGCATGCGCGGCAAACGGCCGTTCGGCTTCACCGACCTGTCGCGCGGCAAGGGACTGCAGGAAGTGATCGATTTCATCGTCGAACAGGGCGGGCTGAGAGCCGGCACCGCCACCAGCACGGCGGCGTAAGGCGACAGCGCTCGCCTGCACCAAACGAAATCGGTTGCGGGTGTTCCAGCCGCGCGGCATGCTCGCTCCATTCGCGGAGACATACGATGAGCATCACGCGCCTGCAGAAGGAAGTGCTGACCAACCTGCCGTTCTATGAGGAGCGCGTCGACCTCGCTTGCGCCTTCCGCTGGACGGCGCGGCTCAACATGCACGAGGCGGTGGCCAACCATTTCTCGCTGGCGGTCAACGACGATGGCTCGCAATTCCTGATGAACCCTAACCAGGTGCATTTTTCGCGCATCAAGGCGAGCGACCTGCTTTTGATCGACGCCAATGATCCCGACACGCTGACAGGCCCGAATGCGCCCGACCCGACGGCATGGGGCCTGCACGGCGCCATCCATCGCAACGTGCGTCATGCGCGCTGCGTCATGCATGTCCACTCGATCCACGCCACCGTGCTTGCCTCGCTCGCCGACTCGACGCTGCCGCCGGTCGACCAGAACTCGGCGATCTTCTTCAACCGCCATGTCGTCGACGCTCATTATGGCGGGCTGGCCCTCGAGGAAGAGGGCGAGCGCTGCTCGCAGCTTCTTGTCGACCCGAAGGTCAAGGTGATGGTGATGGGCAACCATGGCGTGCTGGTCATCGGCGACAGCGTCGCCGACACCTTCAACCGCATGTTCTATTTCGAGCGCGCCGCCGAAACCTACATCAAGGCGCTGTGGACCGGCCGGCCGCTGCGGGTATTGTCGGACGAGATCGCCGAGAAAGCGGCAAGGGAACAGGAAGATTATCCGGGCCAGGCCGAACGCCACCTCTCCGAACTGAAGGCGATCCTCGACGAGCAGGAGCCTGTCTACCGGTACTGAGCTGCGCCCTTCTCCCCGTCGCTATACGGGGAGAAGGTGCCGGCAGGCGGATGAGGGGCAGCGCAAGCGCCCGAAAGCCTGCGACGAACTCAAAACTCGGCCTGCCAGTGATCTCAATGCGCCCGGAAAGGGGCGTTAATTGTCAAGCTCGGCGCCGCCCCTCATCGCCCTGCCGGGCACTTCTCCCCGTACAATGACGGGGAGAAGGACGCTGTCATCGCTGGTTTCGCCAATCATCGGCGTTGCAGGAAGTCTAGCTTGAGGCGGCCTTTTCAGCCAAGCTTAAAGTCCCAGATGGGCTCGCAATTCGTCGGCGCTGTTGATGACAATCGCGCCCGGCGGCCCTTCCATCGGCGCCTCCGGCCAGAAGACCGTCTTCATTCCCGCCGCCAGCCCCGCCGTGGCGCCGGTCATGCTGTCGTCGACCGCTACGGCCTCGGCGGGATCGACGCCGGCCAGCCAGGCGGCGCGCAGGAATGGCTCGGGATGCGGCTTGCCTTCGCGCACGTCGTTGCGGCTGATGGTCTTCATGCCGGGGTAGAAAAGGCCGACCGCGCGCAGATTGGCGTCGACGATCAGCCTGTCCGAATTGGACACCACCGCCTGCTCCACGCCAAGCTTGCGCAGCTCGTTGAAAATCTCGATCGCGCCGCTGCGTGGCCTCAGCGTTTGCGCCATCGGCAGATAGTGATCGTATTTGCGCACGATCCAGTCGTCGAAAGGCAGGTCGAGGCCGAACTCGTCGCGCAGCATCTCGTAGACCGGCCATGCGGCGATGCCGAGCACCCGCTCATGCAGGTCGGTTGGCGGGGCGATGCCAACGCTGTGCAGCGCCGCAATCAGCGCCGCCTCGTGCAGCGGTTCGCTGTCGACCAGCGTGCCGTCCATATCCCAGAAAACCGCTTTCAGCGTCATGCAAGGCTCCATTCTCCAAAATCCCTTAAAGCGTTTAGCGTGGGAGATAAACCGCCGCGGCTGCGAGAACTGAGCCCGTGCGACCAACACTGCCCGGATTATTTTGAGAGACTGCGTCGGCGATGGCCGCCTCGCTTGAAATACCAGATCCGGGACCCTAAGCAATTGCTCTTGCAATAGGCAATTGCGCGCAAGTTCATTCCCTGCGAAACTATGAGGCTCCGCCCCTTATGGTCGGCGGAGTAGGGAGGCAGGACCTTGAATTCGCGGCAGGATAGCGGCGGCAACAGGCTGGACGATGCGGCGCGCGCCGGCTGGCTCTATTATGTCGCAGGCAACACCCAGGACCAGATCGCCGCCACGCTTGGCATCTCGCGGCAGACGGCGCAGCGGCTGGTGTCGCTCGCGGTCTCCGAAGGGTTGATCAAGGTGCGCGTCGACCATCCGATCGCCAATTGCCTCGACCTTGCGGCACGGCTGAAATCGCGCTTTGCGCTTGATCTGGTCGAGGTGGTGCCGAGCGACCCTTCTTCGTCCTCCACCGTCATCGGGGTCGCGGAGGCGGCGGCGGCGGAGATCGAACGGCGGCTGCGGTCGCCCACACCGATCGTCATGGCGATCGGCACCGGCCGCACGCTGAAGGCCGCGATCGAGCAGCTGCCGCCGATGGAATGCCCGCAGCACAAGGTGGTGTCGCTGACCGGCAATATCTCGCCAGACGGTTCGGCGGCCTTCTACAACGTCATCTTCACCATGGCCGACAGGGTCAAGGCGCGCTCGTTTCCGATGCCTTTGCCGGTCATCGCCTCCTCGCCGGAGGAGCGCGAGATGCTGCTCAGCCAGCCGATGATCCAGCCGACGCTGGCGCTTGCGGCCGAGGCCGACGTCACCTTTGTCGGCATCGGCGATCTTGGCCCGAAGGCGCCGCTTTACGAGGACGGCTTCATTTCGGAGGGTGAATTGAAGGCGCTGCAGAAGGCCGGCGGCGTCGCCGAGATCGTCGGCTGGGTATTCGATCGTGACGGCCGCATGATCGAGGGCATCACCAACGACCGGGTCTCGTCGGCACCGCTGCCGTCGCGCGAAAAGTCGCTGGTGATCGCGCTTGCCATGGGCGACCGCAAGCTGCCGGGCATCTTCGCCGCCGTCAACCGGCGGCTGGTCAACGGCCTCATCACCGATGAGCGGACCGCCGCCGCCTTGCTGGCCGGCGCATGATCTCAGAGCCGCTGGCGGTCGGAAACGATCAGGTGAAATCGAAACGCAGCTGAACCCTCGATAAAACGAGCGACATTATTGGTGCCGGCCACAAGGATCGTTGCCGTCGAGGAAGCCCATGTCGCGCTGGAGATGCGGCGGCAGTTCCCGGACGTCGAGATAGGCCCGTTTCCGCGCCGCGTGCCTTGCCAATCCCCGCGCCAGCCGTGAAAACCAGCCATGGGCTGGAGCAAGAAGCAGCTTTTCCTGTAATGTGGTCATGATCGTCAGCCTTCGCTATCTCTAGGCGTAATTGATCTTCAACACGGAATATCGGTAGGACCGGCCGGTGCCGCCAATCAAACGTCGATCATTGCCCATAAGGAGGGCTTATGCCGGAGCTCAATTCACGACAGCTGGTTTCGCAGCTTCCTCCGCTTCAGGCGATCCGGGTGTTCGAGGCGGTGGCGCGGCATCTCTCGTTCACCAAGGCCGCCCAGGAGCTTGGCATGACGCAGGCGGCGGCAAGCTATCAGATCAAGCTTTTGGAGGAGCGCATCGGCGCACCCTTGTTCCTGCGCCAGCCAAAACAGATCGTGCTGACCGAACCTGGCCAACGCCTGGCGCCCGCGGTCAGCGAAGCGTTCGCGCTGTTGAGCGGCGCCTATGCCGCCGCGCGCACCGGCGCCGATGGCGTGCTTTGCGTTTCGACGCTGCTGACCTTTGCCTCCAATTGGCTGGCGCAGCATCTCGGCTCGTTCCAGGTCGCGCATCCGTCGCTGGCGGTGCGCGTCGATACCTCGAACAGGGTTGTCGACTTTGCCAGAGAGGATATCGACATCGCCATCCGCTCCGGCGGCGGCAATTGGCCGGGCGTCGAGACCCATATGCTGTTCCGGGCCGACTTCACGCCGGTCCTTAGTCCAAAGCTCGCGGCAAGCATCGGCGGCGTCAACGAACCGGCCGACCTGCTACGGCTGCCGATCCTCGACCCGGGCGACATCTGGTGGCGGGACTGGTTTGCCGCCGCCGGCCTGCCGGTCGCGGAATTGGCCAAACGCACCGGCACCAGCATGGGCGCGCAGGCCTACGAGGCCAATGCCGCGATTGCCGGCCACGGCGTGGCGATCGTCACCAAGGCGCTGTTCAAGACCGAACTTGCCGACGGCCGCCTGATTCAGCCCTTCGATCTTGTTGGTGACGACGGCCATGCCTATTGGCTGGTCTACCCGACAGCGCGGCGCAACGTGCCGAAGATCCGCGCCTTTCGTGATTGGATCCTGAACGAGATCGCTTGCCAGTAGGCCGAATCCAGGCCACCCGGACAGCAAAGCTCCGGCTTTTGACGGCGCGATGAGCCCGACCCAACCCTTCTCCACATATACCGCGAGTGTCCCAGGCTTGCCGCTGCACGAGACCGCGTGCTGCGCTGCAGCAACGAATCCGGCTTGACATAATTTGCGGCAAGTGAGTAATTGCTCACAGCCAAGGCAAATGCTCATCTTGGTTCATGGGAGGAATTTTGATGAAACTTCGCACGTTCACCCTAGGCCTGTTGCCGGCCAGCGCGCTTGCTTTCGCCGCGCATGCCGAATCCATCACCATCGCCACGGTCAACAATGGCGACATGGTCCGCATGCAGAAGCTGACCGACGACTTCACCGCAACGAATCCCGACATCCAGCTGCAGTGGGTCACGCTCGAGGAAAATGTCCTGCGCGAGCGCGTCACCACCGACATCGCCACCAAGGGCGGCCAATACGACGTGATGACCATCGGCACCTACGAGGTGCCGATCTGGGCCAAGCAGAGCTGGCTCCTGCCGCTCGACAAGCTCGGCGACGACTATGACGTCAAGGACATCATCCCGGCCATTGCCGGCGGCTTGTCGGTCGACGGCAAGCTCTACGCCGCGCCGTTCTACGGCGAAAGCTCCTTCGTCATGTACCGCAAGGATCTGATGGAAAAGGCCGGGCTCAAGATGCCCGATGCACCGACCTGGGACTTCATCAAGCAGGCTGCCGACAAGATGACCGACCGCGCCAACGGCGTGAACGGCGTCTGCCTGCGCGGCAAGGCCGGCTGGGGCGAGAACATGGCCTTCCTGACCGCCATGTCGAACTCGTTCGGCGCGCGCTGGTTCGACGAGAACTGGAAGCCGCAATTCGACCAGCCCGAGTGGAAGAACACGCTGCAGTTCTATGTCGACCTGATGAAGGCCGATGGCCCCGAGGGCGCATCATCCAACGGCTTCAACGAAAACCTGGCGCTATTCCAGCAGGGCAAATGCGGCATGTGGATCGACGCCACCGTCGCTGCTTCCTTCGTCTCTGATCCGAAGAACTCCACCGTCGCCGACAAGGTTGGCTATGCGCTGGCGCCGGACAATGGCCTCGGCAAGCGCGGCAACTGGCTGTGGGCCTGGTCGCTGGCCATCCCCGCCGGCACGCAGAAGGCCGACGCCGCTCAAAAGTTCGTATCCTGGGCTACCAGCAAGCATTATGCCGAGCTCGTCGCCTCGAAGGAAGGCTGGGCCAACGTTCCGCCGGGAACGCGCTCCTCGCTCTATGCCAATCCCGAGTACCAGAAGGCAGCACCTTTCGCCAAGATGACGCTGGACTCGATCAACTCCGCCGATCCGACGCATCCGACCGTCAAGCCGGTGCCTTATGTCGGCGTCCAGTTCGTCGCCATTCCTGAGTTCCAGGGCCTCGGCACCACTGTCGGCCAGCTCTTCTCGGCGGCACTTGCCGGCCAGTCGAGCGTCGACGACGCCCTGAAGCAGGCGCAGGACGCCGCCACCGCGACGATGACCGAGGGCGGTTACATCAAGTAGGCTCCTCCCGGTGCCGGTTGCCAATGGCGACCGGCAACGGCCGCCCGAATCCCAGTTCGGGCGGCCGGCTTTCACACCGCTGAAAACTTGGCTGACCTCGAAGGGTGACCGTCATGGCTACTCAGCAGACCCGTTCGCTTGCCCGCTTCATGATGGCGCCATCCGTGGTGCTGCTGCTGGTTTGGATGATTGTACCGCTGGCATTCACACTGTGGTTCTCCTTCCAGCAGTACAATCCGCTCAATCCGATGCGCGACGGCTTCGTCGGGTTTTCGAACTACGCGCTGTTCTATTCCAACCCGGCATTCCTGCAGTCGATCCTCAACACGCTCACCATCGTCGTCAGCGTGCTTTTGATCACGGTGATCGGCGGTATCTTGCTGGCCCTTCTGCTCGATCAGCCGATGTGGGGACAGGGCATCGTCCGCATCCTCGTCATCTCGCCGTTCTTCGTCATGCCGCCGGTGGCGGCACTGGTCTGGAAGAACATGATCATGCATCCGCAATACGGCGTCTTCGCCGATATTGCGCGCTTCTTCGGCGGGCAGCCGATCGACTGGTTCGGGCAGCACCCGCTTTTGGCCATCATCATCATCGTCGCCTGGCAGTGGCTGCCGTTTGCGACGCTGATCCTGTTGACCGCGCTTCAGTCGCTCGACGGCGAGCAGAAGGAAGCCGCCGAAATGGACGGCGCCGGCTTCATCAGCCGCTTCATCTATTTGACGCTGCCGCATATGTCGCGCGCCATAACCGTGGTCATCCTGATCCAGACGATCTTCCTTCTGTCGGTCTATGCCGAGATCCTCGTCACCACCAATGGCGGCCCGGGTTATGCCTCCACCAACCTGCCCTTCCTCGTCTACCAGAAGGCATTGCTGGAGTTCAAAATCGGCCAGGCGTCCGCCGGCGGTATCATCGCAGTCATTCTCGCCAACATCGTCGCCTTCTTCGCCATGCGCGCCGTCGGCAAGAATTTGGATAAATAAGGGAGGAAACGATGGCACGTGCGCTGAACCACCCCCACTCCGTCCCGCTGCGCGGGACACCTCTCCCCCTGCCCGGGGGAGAGGAAACGCCTGCATCGAAGCCGCACCCTTCCTCTACCCCGTCGATCGGGGGAGAGGTGGTTTGCGCAGCAAACCGGAGTGGGGGTCGACCCTGCCGCCAACATCGCCGATACGGGAGGACCTGACGATGGCACGTGCAGTCACCACCCAGCACAAGACGATTGCGACCGCGGCCGCCTGGATCGTCGCGCTACTGATCTTCTTCCCGATCCTCTATACGATCATCACTTCGTTCAAATCGGAGCAGGAGGCCATCCAGGGCTTCAACCTGTTCCCGTCGGGAACCACGGAGAGCTATTCCGAGGTCCAGGCGCAGAACGGTTATTTCAAATTCTTCCTGAACTCGGTGTTCCTGTCGGTCGGCTCGACCGTCCTGGCTCTGCTTGTCGCCGTTCCGGCGGCATGGTCGATGGCGTTTTCGCCAAGCAAACGCACCAAGGACATCCTGATGTGGATGCTTTCCACCAAAATGATGCCGGCCGTCGCCGTGCTGTTCCCGATCTATCTGATCTTCCGCGATACAGGACTGCTCGACAGCCGCATCGGCCTGATGGTCATGCTGATGTTGATCAACCTGCCGATCGTGGTCTGGATGCTCTACACCTATTTCCGCGAGATCCCGGGCGAGATCCTGGAAGCGGCGCGCATGGACGGCGCATCGCTCTGGAACGAGATCATCTACGTGCTGACGCCGATGGCGGTGCCGGGCATCGCCTCGACCATGCTGCTCAACATCATCCTCGCCTGGAACGAGGCGTTCTGGACGATCCGGCTGACCACCACCGAGGCAGCGCCGCTCACCGCTTTCATCAGCTCCTTCTCCAGTCCGCAGGGGCTGTTCTGGGCCAAGCTTTCGGCCGCCTCGACACTGGCGATCGCGCCGATCCTGATCATGGGCTGGTTCAGCCAGAAGCAGCTGGTCCGCGGCCTGACGTTTGGGGCGGTAAAGTAACGGGCATCGCCTGACGCAAAACGAAAAACAGCCCTTCGGGGGAGGAAATCATGGGAAACATCACGCTCAAGAACGTCTCCAAATCCTTCGGGGCGACGTCCATCATCCCCGGCCTCGACCTGGTCATCGAGAACGGCGAGTTCGTCGTCTTCGTCGGCCCGTCGGGCTGCGGCAAGTCCACGCTGTTGCGTCTGATTGCCGGCCTGGAGGACACCAGCGGCGGCACCATCATCATCGATGGCCGCGACGTCACCGGCGAGGCGCCGGCCAAGCGCAAGCTGGCCATGGTGTTCCAGTCCTATGCGCTTTACCCGCATATGACGGTGGCCAAGAACATCGCTTTCCCCCTGAAGATGGCGGGCGAGGACCAGGCGACCATCGACAAGAAGGTGAAGGACGCCGCCCGCATCTTGAACCTCACCAACTACCTAGATCGCCGCCCCGGCCAGCTCTCCGGCGGCCAGCGGCAGCGCGTCGCCATCGGCCGCGCCATCGTGCGCCAGCCTTCCGCCTTCCTGTTCGACGAGCCTTTGTCCAATCTCGACGCGGCGCTGCGCGGCACCATGCGGCTGGAGATCAGCGAGCTGCATCACCAGCTCAAGACCACCATGGTCTACGTCACCCACGACCAGATCGAGGCCATGACCATGGCCGACAAAATCGTCGTGCTCAACGCCGGCAATATCGAGCAGGTCGGCTCGCCGATGGAGCTCTACAAGACACCGAAGAACCTGTTCGTCGCCGGTTTCATCGGCTCGCCGAAGATGAACCTGATCGAAGGCGAGCCGGCCGCCAAATATGGCGCCAGGACAGTCGGCATCCGCCCGGAGCATATGAACATTTCGAAGACGTCAGGCGACTGGAAGGCGACCGTCGGCGTTGCCGAACATCTCGGCTCCGACACGTTTTTGCACGTCCAGGCGGATGGTGTCGGGCAGCTGACGGTGCGTGCCGACGGCGAACTTGCCGCCCATCACGGCGACACAATCTATCTGACACCGGACAAGACCAAGCTGCATCGTTTTGGCGCCGATGGGAAGGCGATGCTGCAATGAGGCTCGGAGGTAAATCGGCGCTGATCACCGGATCGGCGCGCGGCATCGGCAGGGCGTTTGCCGAAGCCTACATGCGGGAGGGCGCGACCGTCGCCATCGGCGACATCAATCTCGAGGCTGCCGAGAAGACGGCTTCGGAAATCGGCGGCAACGCCTACGCGGTGAAGCTGGACGTCACCGATCTCGCGTCGATCGATGCGGCCGTCAAGGCGGTCGAGACAAGGGCCGGCGGCCTCGATATCGTGATCAACAACGCTGCGCTGTTCGACCTGGCGCCGGTCGTCGAGATCAGCAAGGCGAGCTACGACAAATTGTTCTCGGTCAACGTCGCCGGCACACTGTTTACGGTTCAGGCTGCGGCCCGTTCGATGATTGCCCGCGGCAAGGGCGGCAAGATCATTAACATGGCAAGCCAGGCCGGGCGCCGCGGCGAGGCGCTGGTCGCCGTCTACTGCGCCACCAAGGCGGCGGTCATCTCGCTCACCCAGTCGGCAGGGCTAGACCTGATCAAGCACGGCATCAATGTCAACGCGATAGCACCGGGGGTCGTCGACGGCGAGCATTGGGATCACGTCGATGCCCTGTTCGCCAAGTTCGAGAACCGGCCGAAAGGCGAAAAGAAGAGGCTGGTCGGCGAAGCCGTGCCTTATGGCCGCATGGGCACGGCGCAAGACCTCACCGGCATGGCGGTGTTCCTGGCCAGCGATGAGGCCGAATACATCGTTGCCCAGACCTACAATGTCGATGGCGGCCAGTGGATGAGTTGAGGGGGCGAAGGCGCTCTTCTCCCCGTCTCCTCCACGGGGGGAAGAGTCGTCCCGCTAAAGGGTAAAGCAGATGTCCGTGAAACTCTCTTCTTCCATACTCGCCAAGCTGCCGCCCAAGGTCGCCGGCCCGAAATATGATCGCGCCGCGCTCAAGGCCGGCATCGTGCATTTCGGCGTCGGCAATTTCCATCGCTCGCATCAGGCCGTCTATCTCGACGACCTCTTCAATTCGGGCGTCGGCCACGACTGGGCCATCGTTGGCGCCGGCGTCTTCGAGGGCGAGAAGGTCGGCCGCGGCAAGCTGCAGGAACAGGACTGGCTGACCACCGTGGTCGAGCAGGACAGCGGCCATATGAGCGCGCGCGTCACCGGCGTTATGATCGATTTCCTGATGCCGGGCGACGCGCCCGCAATCGTCGAGCGGCTTGCCGATCCGGCGATCAAGATCGTTTCCCTGACCATTACCGAGGGTGGCTATTTCATCGATCCGGCTTCCGGCGTCTTCAATCCGACACATCCCGACATCGTTGCCGACGCTGACCCGGGGGCGACGCCGAAGACCGTCTTCGGCCTCATCCTCGCCGGGCTGCTGCGCCGCCGCGCCGACGGCATCGTGCCCTTCACCGTCATGTCCTGCGACAACATCCCCCATAACGGCCACGTCACCTCGGATGGCGTCGTCGGCCTGGCGCGGCTGATCGACGAAGGTTTGGCAAACTGGGTGAGCGAAAACGTCGCCTTTCCCAACGGCATGGTCGACCGCATCACGCCGGCCACCACCGACCGCGAGCGCGGCATTCTCTCCAGCGAGTTCGGCCTCGACGACAATTGGCCGGTGTTTTGCGAGCCGTTCAAGCAGTGGGTGCTGGAGGATCGTTTCATCGACGGCCGCCCGCCGCTGGAACAGGTCGGCGTGCAGTTCGTCAGCGATGTCGCGCCATATGAGCTGATGAAGATCCGCATCCTCAATGGCGGCCATGCGACCATCGCTTATCCGGCCGGGCTGATGGACATCCATTTCGTCCATGAGGCGATGCAGGAGCCGCTGGTACGCGGCTTCCTCGACAAGCTCGAGCATGACGAAATCATCCCGACCGTGCCGCCGGTTCCGGACACCGACCTCGAAGATTACTACCAGCTCATCGAGCACCGCTTCTCCAATCCGAAGATCGGCGACACCATACGCCGGCTTTGCCTCGACGGCTCTAACCGCCAGCCGAAATTCATCATTCCGACCATCGCTGACCGGCTGAAGGCTGGCAAAAGTGTCACCGGCCTGGCGCTGGAATCTGCGCTCTGGTGTCGCTACTGCTTCGGCACCACGGATTCCGGTGCCGTCACCGAGCCCAACGACCCGAACTGGGGCCGGTTGCAGGGGACGGCCAAGGCGGCCAGGGACATGCCTGCCGCCTGGCTTGCCATGGAGGACATCTATGGCGATGTCGGCCGCTCGCCGCCGTTCGCCGAAGCGTTCGCCCATGCGCTCAAATCGCTGTGGGCGGACGGCGCGCGCGCGACACTGACGCGCTATCTCGCCGGCGACCTCTGAAGCCGATCCAGCGCGATGACGCCTGAACTGGTCATTTTCGACTGTGACGGCGTGCTGGTGGATAGCGAGATGCTGTCCGTCTCGGCATTGCTGGAGATGATCGCGCTTGCCGGCGGCAACGTCAGCGAGGACGTTGCCTACGAGCACTTCCTCGGCAAGAGCATGAAGAGCGTCCGCGAAATCCTCGCAAGCGACTTCGGGCTCGATCTCACCGACCAGCATCTGACCGAGATGCGCTCCGAACTGATGCGCAAGTTTCGCCAGGAGCTGAAACCGATGCCAGGCATGGCACAGGTCCTGCCGAAGCTCGGCGTGCCGTGCTGCGTCGCCTCCTCCGGCACGCTGGAGCGGATCCGCTATGCGCTCAAGGTTACGGGGTTGCTTGGGCTGCTGGAGCCGCATTTGTTCAGCGCTGCCATGGTGGCGCGGGGCAAACCGGCGCCCGATCTTTTTCTCCATGCGGCTGCTAAAATGGGAGCGGACCCGCGAAACTGCCTCGTCGTCGAGGACAGCCCGGCCGGCATCCAAGCGGCGCGGGTGGCAGGCATGCGCGTCCTTGCCTTCACCGGGGGCTCGCACACCGGCAACCCGGCACTGAAAGCGCGGCTTGCGTCGAGTGAGCCGGACTTTATATTCGCTGACATGCTGCAATTGCCCGATCTGATTGCAGGCCTGGGAGCGAGAGCAAGAACACCTTGACCAACAGTTTCGTTTGCGCGGTCGATGTCGGCACCGGAAGCGCCCGTGCCGGCATTCTCGACACCGGTGGCGCCTTGCTCGGCCGCGCCGAGCACCCGATCGCCATGCAACAGCCGAAAGCCGACCACGCCGAGCACGATTCGCAGGATATATGGTCGGCGGTGTGCATGGCCGTCCGCGCTGCCCGCGAAAAGGCGCGCGTGAAGGCTGAGGATATCGTCGGCATCTCCTTTGACGCCACCTGCTCGCTGGTGGTGCGAGACCGGCATGGCGGCCAGCTCAGCGTGTCGGTATCAGGCGAAAGACGCTGGGACACCATCGTATGGCTCGATCATCGCGCCATTGCCGAGGCCGACGAATGCACCGAAAGCGGCCATGCCGTGCTCGACTATATCGGCGGCGTCATGTCGCCGGAAATGGAGACGCCGAAGCTGATGTGGCTGAAGCGCAACCTGCCCGGAACATGGAACGAAGCCGGCTACCTATTCGACCTCACCGACTTCCTGACCTGGAAGGCAACCGGCTCGCTCGCCCGTTCACAATGCACGCTGACCGCCAAATGGACCTATCTTGCCCATGAAGCGACCGGCTGGCGGCGCGACTTCTTCGAAGCCGTCGGGCTCGGCGACCTTTTCGAGCACGGCAATCTGCCGGAAAAGGCAAGCCCGGTCGGTGCCGATATCGGTGCGCTTAACGCGCAAGCCGCGGCGGAGCTTGGCCTCACCGAAAAATGCCGGGTCGGTGCAGGCGTCATCGATGCGTATGCCGGCGCGCTTGGCGTGCTCGGAGGCTTCGCCGGCAACGCGAAGGATATCGGCCGCCATCTGGCCCTGATCGCCGGGACGTCGAGTTGCGTCATGGCGATGTCGCCCGATCCGCAGCCTTTCGCCGGTGTTTGGGGTCCTTACTATGGCGCCGCCCTTCCCGGCCTGTGGCTGTCGGAAGGTGGCCAGTCAGCCACCGGCGCGCTGCTCGATCACATCATCCGCTGGCATGGCGCCGGCGGCGAGCCGGATGCCGCCATGCATGCCAGGATCGCCCGCCGCGTCGCCGAGCTGCGCGCCGCTGAAGGAGACAACCTCGCCGCCAGGCTGCATGTGCTGCCCGATTTTCACGGTAACCGCTCGCCGCTCGCCGACCCGCATGCCGTAGGCGTCATCAGCGGGCTGACGCTGGATTCGTCCTTCGACAGTCTGTGCAAGCTCTATTGGCGCACCGCCGTCAGCATCGCGCTTGGCGTCCGCCATGTGCTGGAGGCGCTGAACGAGAACGGCTATCTGATCGACACGCTGCACGTCACCGGCGGCCACACCAAGAACCCCTTGCTGATGGAGCTCTATGCCGACGCCACCGGATGCACGGTGGTCGAGCCGCTGGCGGACGAGGCGGTGCTGCTCGGCACCGGCATGATTGCCGCCACCGCTGCCAGGCTTTTTCCCGATTTGAACGCCGCTTGCGTCGCCATGCAGCAAGGCGGCAGGACGCGCGAGCCCAATCCGGCTGCCGCCGGCCGGTTCGATCGCGACTACCGCGTGTTTCTCGAGATGCATCGGCAAAGGCAGGCGCTGGACGCGATCCGATAGATCGGGATCGGCGGCTATCTCTGGTTCCAGCGCCGGACGACCGGTTCGTCAAGGCCGTGCTCATAACCGATCACGCTTACGCTGGCGGTAGCCAGCACGAAAAGCGCGCCGTCTTGCGGTGGCAGGCCGAGCCAGCGTGCGGCTAGCACCCTCAGGAAATGCGAACTTGAGAAGACCAGGACATTGCCGCTGGCCTCGAGCAACTGGCTGACGATCCGGTCCGCCCTCGAGCCTACATCCGTGGCGGACTCGCCGCGCGGGCAGCCGTCGCGAAAGAGCCGCCAACCGGGACGCTCGGCAAGGATTTGCTTGGTGGTCAATCCCTCATAGGCACCATAATCCCACTCCGCCAGATCGTCCTTCTTCACGCCTGACGAGCCGAAGCCGGCCAGCGCACAGGTGTTGAAGGCGCGCTGCGACGGGCTCGACCACACCGCCGAGAAGGATAGACCCTTTAGCCGCTCAGTGACCCGCCTTGCCGCATCCTCGCCGGCCGGCGTCAGCGGTATGTCGGTCCGGCCGGTATGTTTTCCGGACGCACTCCATTCCGTCTCGCCATGCCGAACCAGATAGATTTCGGGAAACGCGCTCATCAGGCTGCCTTTCAAAGGAATCCACCGTGACCATAGCGGCTTCCATGGCCTCTCCAATAGCCTGCATTGAGCCGACTGGCTTAACCCTTCCGCAAGTCAGCCTCTTGCCACCGGTGCCCATTTCATAGACAAACCCGTCGTAATGCGGAATCCGGCCGATCTTGGCCATTTTCCGCGCTGAGACGCGGCTTCCGGCTCTTGCCGACGTGCCGCAATCGGATAGGCGGAAAAAATGTCTGCGATCGAAGCCGACGCTCGCGCGCCGGAAAACCTTTGGCGTCGGGAAATCAGGGCGATGCTGGCGCTCGCCTGGCCGATGGTGCTGACCAATCTCGGTCAGACCGCGATGACCGCTACCGACGTCATGATGATGGGGCGGCTGGGGCCGGACACGCTGGCCAGCGGTGCGCTTGGTGCCAACCTTTACTTCATGCCGCTGATCTTTGGACTTGGATTGATGCTGGCGACCTCGCCGATGATGGCGACCGAGCTCGGCCGTCGCCGCCACTCGGTGCGCGACCTGCGCCGCACCGTGCGCCAGGGTCTGTGGCTGGCGATCCTCATTTGCATTCCGATCTGGGTCTTTCTCTGGCACGGCGAGGCCGTGTTGCTGGCCATGGGTCAGGAACCGGCGCTGGCGCATCAGGCCGGCATCTATCTGCGCTGGCTCGAATGGGCGGTGCTGCCCTTTTTCGGCTACATCGTCCTGCGCTCGTTCATTTCGGCGCTGGAGCGGCCGGGCTGGGCACTGATCATCGTTTTCGTTGCCGTCGCCTGCAACGCCTTTTTCAACTGGCTGTTCATGTTCGGCAATCTCGGCATCCAATCGATGGGCATCGCCGGCTCCGGCCTCGCCACCACGCTGTCCAGCACGTTAATGTTCGCCGGCATGGCGGCGGTGGTGATGCTTGAGAAGAAATTCCGGCGCTATCGTCTGTTCGGACGCTTCTGGCGGGCCGATTGGCCGCGCTTCAAGGGCCTGCTGCGGCTCGGCCTGCCGATCGCCGGCCTGCTGGCGTTTGAGGTGACGATTTTCAACGCGGCGGCCTTTCTCATGGGCCTGATCGATGCGGCTTCGCTTGCCGCCCATGCGATCGCCATCCAGATCGCCTCGATCACCTTCATGGTGCCGCTCGGCCTCAACCAGGCGGTGACGGTGCGCGTCGGACTTGCCCACGGCGCCGGCAATCCGGAAGGTGTCAGCCGGGCCGGCTGGACCGCGTATGTCGTCGGTGTCTCCTTCATGGCGCTGATGGGGCTGGTGATGATCCTGTGGCCGCATCTCTTGATCGGCGCCTTCATCGATCTGGGCAATCCGGCTAATGCCGAGGTGGTGGCGCTTGCCGTGTCGTTCCTCGCCTTTGCCGCGCTGTTCCAGGTTTTTGACGGTGCGCAGGCGGTCGCCAGCGGCATGCTGCGCGGCCTGCACGACACCAAGGTACCGATGATCTATGCCGCGATCGGCTATTGGGGCATCGGCCTGCCGCTCGGCGTGCTGCTCGCCTTCCATTTCGGCTTCAACGGCGTCGGCATCTGGATCGGCCTGTCGTCCGGGCTGGCGGTGGTCGCCGCGCTCCTGCTGGGACGCTGGCTGCGGCGGGACAGGATCGCGCCGCCGCTGGTGTTCGGGCGTTGAATTGCTGGTCGCCCGCTCAGCGGGCCGCCGCCCGCTGCTCGAGCGAACGTGCGTATTGCGTCAGCGGAAAGCACATGACGAAGAAGATCAGCGCTACCAGCCCGTAGACTTTGAACGGTTCGAAGGTCGCATTGTTGATTGCGTTGGATGTCCTCACCAGCTCCTCGAAACCGATGATCGAGGTCAGCGCGGTCGACTTGATCAGCTGCACCAGGAAGCCGACGGTCGGCGCGCGGGTGATCGAAAACGCCTGCGGCAGGATGATCAGCCGGAGTTCCTGCAGATAGTGCAGGCCGAGGCTGGCGCCGGCGTCCCACTGGCCGCGTGGCAATGCATCGACGCCGCCGCGCCAGATCTCGGCGAGATAGGCGCTGGCAAAGAAGGTCAGGCCAAGCACCGCCGCGGTCCACGGCTCGATGCGCAGGCCCAGCATCGGCAAGCCGAAGAACATCAGGAAGAGCTGCATCAGCAGCGGCGTGCCCTGGAAAAGCGCGATGTAGCCGGAGGCAAACCGGCGCGCCCATTTATTCTTGGCGATCCGGAGGAACAGCACGATCATGCCGACCACGGCGCCGCCGACAAAGGCAGCCAACGACAACAGCACCGTCCAGCGCGCCGCCAGCAGCAGGTTGCGCAGAATATCCCAGAAGGTGAATTCGATCATGATACGCCGGCTCCGAGAAGCCGGCGTCCGCCGCCAATCAGCAGACGGCGCAGCCCAATCGACAGGATGAGATAGACCACCGTCACCACGAAATAGGTCTCGAAAGCCCGGAACGTGCGCGCCTGCAGCATGTCGGCCTCGTAGGTCAGCTCGCGCACCGCGATCTGCGACACGACGGCGGATTCCAGCATCATGATGACGATCTGGCTGGTCAGCGCCGGATAGATCACCTTGAGCGCCTGCGGCAGCACGATCTTGATGAAGACCTGGCGCGGCCTGAGCCCAAGCGCCATTGCCGCTTCCGTCTGCCCGGGCGGCACCGCGTCGAGTCCGGCGCCAACGATCTCGATCGTGTACGCCGCCATGTTGAGCGTCATCGCCAGCATGGCTGCCAGCACGGGATCGAGCCTCACGCCGATGCTTGGCAGCCCGAAGAAGATGAAGAACAGCTGCACCAGGAACGGCGTGTTGCGGATCACCTCGACATAGACGCCGATCGCCCGCTTGAGCAGCAGCGGGCCGTTCCGCCGCCCTGCGGCGCCGAGGATGCTGAGCAACGTTCCCGCCAGCGTGGTCACGGCGATCAACAGGATCGTCGTGGCCGCGCCGCGCGCGATCGCCCCTGTCGCCCCGGCAAGCCAGCCGAAGTCGAGGCTATAGGTCACCAGCCGTCAATCCTTGAGATTGGCGGGATCGAGCGGTGTCTTCAGCCAGGCCTTCGAGCTTTCGTCCAGTTTGCCGTCGGCCAGCATCTTGGCAACCGCATCGTTGACCGCTTGCTTGAGGCGGTCTTCCTTCTTGTTGAGGCCGATATGCGATGGCGAGGTGAGAAGCTGGAATTTCTGTTCCGGCTTCAGCGCCTCCTGGCGGGCGAGCACCTGGGCGCCGACATCGTTGCCGACCACCATCAGCTGGGTCTGGCCCGAAATGAAGGCCTGGATGACGGAATTGTAGTTGTCGAAGCGGCGGATGTCGGCCGAGGCGGGTGCTGCCTCGGTCAGCGAGGTGTCCTCCAGCGTGCCGCGATTGACGGCGATCGACTTGTCGGCAAGGTCTTCCTTGCCTTTGACCGCAAGTGCTGCCGGGCCGATGACGGCGATGTAGTAAGGCGCGTAGGCGGCGGCGAAATCGATCACCTGCTCACGCTCCTTGGAATAGCCGACGCTCATCAGCAGGTCGACGCGCTTGTCGGTAAGATATGGGATGCGGTTCTGGCCGGTCACGCTGACCAGATTGAGCTTGACCTTGAGCTGGTCGGCGATGGATTGCGCCACGTCGATGTCGTAGCCCTTGATGCTCATGTCGGCGCTGGCCGAGGAGAAGGGTGGGAAATCGGAAAAGATGCCGACATAGATGGCGCCGGCCTTGGTGATGTCGTCGATAGCGTCGGCATTGGCGGCCTGGGTAGTGAAACCAAAGCCGGTTGCTCCGAGCATCAGCACGGCGGCGATGGATGATTTGAGTTTCATGTGAAGTGTCATTGTCGTTCCCCTGCTGGAAGCTTGTTTGTGTGAGTGTAACCGCCGGCTCCAGCGCGGCGGTCGCCTTTGGGATTTTCTAGTGGACCATGATCGTCTCCGAAAACCGGTTCCCACTTTTCGGGATCATGGTCGAGCGTGTCAGCCCGCCTTGCTGGTGATTGCCGGGCTGAAGACCATCAGGCTGAGGATCTCGAACAGCACCTGCGCGCCGGCATGCGCCGTGTTGGTGGTCGCGTCATATTGCGGCGCCACCTCGACGACGTCGCCGCCGACGATATTGAGGCCCTTCAGGCCGCGCAGCAGCTCGAGCACTTCGCGCGTCGTCAGCCCGCCGACCTCCGGCGTGCCGGTGCCCGGCGCGAAGGCAGGATCGACGCTGTCGATATCGAAGGAGACATAGGTCGGGCCGTCGCCGACTATCCTGCGCGCCTTCTCGATAATGGCGGGAATGCCGAGGCCGGTCACCTCTTCGGCATGCACCACGGTCATGCCGGACTCATAGGTGAACTCCCAAAGGTACTCGGCCGAGCCGCGAATGCCGATCTGGATGGTGCGGCTCGGGTCGAGCACGCCGTCCAGCACCGCGTTGCGGAACGGACCGCCATGGTGGAACTTGGTCATGTCGAACAGGCCGCTGGTGTCGCAATGGGCATCGATATGGATCATGCCCACCGGCGCCTTCTTGCCGACAGCCTTCAGGATCGGGTGGCTGATCGAATGGTCGCCGCCGACAGACAAGGGCAGGACGCCGGCGTCGACGATCTGGTTGGTGCGGCGTTCGATGTCGTCATGGCTGGTCTCCAGCCGGTAGCGGCTCTGGAACGGCATGTCGCCAATGTCGGCGACTTTCAGCTCATGCGTCGGTGCGCATTCCAGCACATGATTGTAGGGGCCGATGCGCTCGATGGCGCGCAGCGCCCTTGGCCCGAAACGGGCGCCCGGCCGGTTGGTGACGCCCAGATCCATCGGCACACCGATCATCGCCACCTGAAGATCGCCGAAATCCGGATTGTCGGCGGCGATTTCACGATAGGGCGCCGCGAGGAAGGTCGGGATGCCGGAATAGGGCGCCAGCCGCGTGCCGGTCTTGGAGAAGATCTTGTCGGCGACACGCTGGAATTTCGGGTCGAACATTTCGCCGCCATGGCTCTCGCCGTATTTGCGGCGCAGCGCTTCGAGCTTGCCGCGGTCATAACCCATGTCGGTCCTCCATGGCTGGTGCAGCGCGGACGGCGGCCTCGATAGCCGCAGCCGTTGGCTGCCTGCAGATTTCACGTCTTGATGCAATGCTTGGGCAAAGTGTCCTGTAGCTGCATTGAAAAATCAATTGATATTGTTAGGGTGTTCGCTGTGAGAAAATCTCACAGAGCTTAGGTTCCAAATGGCCAAGCGTTTGCCACCGCTCAACCCGCTGCGCGCCTTCGAGGCGACGGCGCGCCATGCCTCGCTGACCAAGGCGGCGGCCGAGCTGAACGTCACCCACGGTGCCATCAGCCATCAGATCAAGGCGCTCGAGCAATCGTTGGGCGTCAAGCTGTTCGAGCGTGCCGGCCAGCGGGTGAAGCTGACGCCGCACGGCGCCGAATTGCTGCCGGCGGTGTCGACAGCCTTCGACGGCATTGCCGCCGCCACGCAGCGCATGACACGGCCGGCCAGCACCGGCGCGCTATCGGTATCCTGCGTGCCGGCGCTGCTATTGCTGTGGATGATCCCGCGGCTGGGCAGCTTCACTTCGCAATATCCGGATATCCGGCTGACGCTGATCCCATCCAATGATGCCAAGGACGTCCGCGCACCGCATATCGATGTCTGCGTGCACTATGGTGACGGCAGCTGGACCGATTGCTGGATGCGCAAATGGTCGGGTCTCGAACTGTTCCCGGTGGTCAGCCCGACGCTGATCAACAACCGCCCGATCCGCACCGTCCGCGACCTCGCCGATCACGTCTTCCTGCATGGCGACGACGGCCGCGAATGGCACACCTGGCTGGCCGCCGCCGATGCGCTGGACCTGGAGCGCGGCCGCCGCCACCATCTCGGCGACGCGCGCATGGCGACCGAGGCCGCAGTCCACGGCCATGGCGTGGCGCTCGGCGACACGGTGACGGCAAGCGGACTGCTCGCCAGGGGTCTGCTTGTCGCGCCATTCAGCCTTTCCGTGCCGGCCGTCGACGATTTCTACGTCGTCTGCCGCAACGAGATGCGGTCGGCGCCGATCGTGCAATTGTTCATCGACTGGCTGTTTGCCGAGAAAGAGCAGGCCGATCGCCGCGCCGACGCGCCGGTGGCAGGCCGCATCGGCTTTCGCCGCAAGCGTCCAGCGCTCAAGGTGGTCGGCGCCAAGACCGCATCCTGAGGCCGAAACTGCCGTGGGCGCCGCTTGCCGCAGGGGCTTCTTTTTGTCGGGCCAGCCCGCAAAGCGGGAGGCGCGTTCAAAAATTCGATGCTAAGAGGCATTTGGAGCAATTCCAGGAAAAGTGCGCAGCGGTTTTCCGTCCGGAATTGCGCTAGACAAAAGCTAGAACGAGCAGCGAAGGCGCATTGAGCGATGGCAAAGACCGATATAGCGCGGCGCGTCTACAACCACACCTGGAAGCTCGACCCGATCGTGCGTAGCTTGCTCGACACCGATTTCTACAAGCTTCTGATGCTGCAGATGATCTGGGGCATGTATCCCAAGGTCGACGCCACCTTCTCGCTGATCAACCGTACCACCTCGGTCCGCCTTGCCGAGGAGATCGACGAGACGGAGCTGCGCGAGCAGCTCGACCATGCCCGCACCTTGCGCTTCTCGAAGAAAGAGATGATCTGGCTCGGCGGCAACACCTTCTATGGCCGCAAGCAGATCTTCGAACCGGAATTCCTCGCCTGGCTGGAAAATTTCCGGCTGCCCGAATACGAGCTCTCCAGGCGCGACGGCCAATACGAACTCGCCTTCAGCGGCCCGTGGATGTACACGACGCTGTGGGAGATCCCGGCGCTGGCAATTATCAATGAACTTCGATCTCGCGCGGCCATGCGGGCGTTCGGGCCGTTCGCGCTCGACGTGCTCTATGCCCGCGCCAAGGCCAAGATGTGGGCCAAGACCGAGCGGCTGAAGGCGCTGCCCGGCATCCGCATCTCGGATTTCGGCACCCGCCGCCGTCATTCGTTCCTGTGGCAGCGCTGGTGCGTCGAAGCGTTGAAGGAGGGCATCGGCGAGGCCTTTACCGGCACCTCCAACGTCCTGCTCGCCATGGACAACGACCTCGAAGCGCTCGGCACCAACGCGCATGAGCTGCCGATGGTGTTCGCCGCGCTCACCAATTCGGAAAAGGAATTGAAGCAGTCGCCCTATAAGGTGTTGCAGGACTGGCAGCGCTACTACGGCGGCAATTTGCTGATCGTGCTGCCGGACACCTTCGGCACCGCGGCGTTCCTGCGCGATGCGCCGGACTGGGTCGCCGACTGGACCGGCTTCCGCCCCGACAGCGCGCCGCCGATCGAGGGCGGCGAGAAGATCATTTCCTGGTGGCGCGAAAAGGGCAAGGACCCCAAGCAGAAGCTGCTCATCTTCTCCGACGGGCTTGAGGTCGAGACCATCGAGGAGACCTACCGCCACTTCCGCGGCAAGGTGCGCATGTCCTTCGGCTGGGGCACCAACCTGACCAATGATTTCGAAGGCTGCGCACCGACCGAGACCAACCGGCTCGACGCCATCTCGCTGGTCTGCAAGGTCACCGAGGCCAATGGCAGGCCGGCGGTCAAGCTTTCCGACAATCCGGCCAAGTCGACAGGCGACGAGAAAGAGATCGAGCGCTATCTGCGCATTTTCGGCCAGAAGGACCGCGTGGAGCAGTTGGTGAAGGTGTGAGGTAGGGAACTCTTGCGTAGTATGAGTTCCTTCTCGCCCGCCTCTGTCCTACCGGACATCTCCCCCACGAGGGGGGAGATTGCGCCCTCATTGCTGCTTTCGCCAATCGCTAAAGTTGCAGAAGGAGAGCCGACGGCGGAACCGCCGATCTCCCCCCAAGTGGGGGAGATGTCCGGCAGGACAGAGGGGGGCGCCGCAGAGCGCTGCATTTCTGCAATCAGGCCCTTTCCCGGCCTCGTTGCTTCGGTGGCTCTCCTGTCACCCGCGCCCGCCTTCGCCCATGCCTCCGACCGCGGCTACGTGCTACTGCTTCCCACCGGCTACTACCTCGCCGGTGGCGCGCTCGCCGTCGCCGCCAGTTTCCTTGTCCTGGCGCTACTGCAGCCGGACTCCCTCGACCGCTTCTGGCACAAACGCCTGCCGCTTTTCACCTTCGGCGACGGCGCGCGGACTGCCGTCAGCCTGATATCCTTTGCCGGCTTTGCAATTCTCATTGCCGCCGGCCTGTTCGGTAGCCGCGATCCGCTCTCCAATCCGCTGCCGCTGACCGTATGGACATTGCTCTGGGTTGGGCTGGCTTTGCTGCAAGGGCTCGGCGGCGATCTCTGGTCGTGGCTCAATCCGTGGTACGGGCCTTGCCGCGTCGTCTCGCGCCTGTCCGACAGAACCGAGCCACGGCGGCCGCCCCAGTGGCTCGGCTATTGGCCGGCTTTCGTGCTGTTCTTCGCCTTCGCCTGGTTCGAGCTGATCGACCCGGCGCCCGATGACCCGGCGCGGCTGGCCTGGGCCGCCGGCGTCTACTGGCTGCTAAGCTTCGCGGCCATGCAGGTCTTCGGCTACCGCGGCTGGACCCGCAGCGGTGAGTTCCTGACAGTGTTCTTTTCGATGGTGGCGCGCTTCGCCATTGTCGAACGCAACGAGGACGGCCGGCTCAAACTCTGCTGGCCGGGCGCTAAGCTGCTCGAGGTTGCGCCGCTGTCGCTCAGCGGCGTCGCTTTCCTGCTGCTTGCGCTGTCGTCGGTATCCTTCGACGGCCTGTCGAAAACCTTCTTCTGGCTAGGCCGGTTCGGCATCAATCCGCTGGAGTTTCCGGGACGCACCGCCTTGATCGGCATCGGCAGTTTCGGCCTTGTGCTGACCTTTGTTGTGCTTGCGGCCGTGTTCGCGCTTGCCGTCTTTCTTGGCCAGCACCTTGCCGGCAGCAAGCATTCCCTCGCTCACGCCGCAGGGCTGCTGGTCCGGTCGATCGTGCCGATCGCGCTCGCCTACCACTTCGCGCACTATCTGACGGCGCTGCTGGTCGACGGCCAATATGCGATTGCCGCGCTCTCCGACCCGTTTGCGCTGGGCTGGAACCTGTTCGGTACCGCCGACATGCCAATTGAAGCCGGCGTCGTCGCCGGCGCCGGCTCGGCCTGGTGGCTGTGGAACCTCCAGGCCGGCGTCATCATAGCCGGTCACATGTTTGCAGTGCTTGTCGCCCACGGTTTGGCCGGGCGGCTGCATCCCGTTCCCGCTCGCGCCGCGCTCAGCCAGTTCCCGCTCACCGCGCTGATGATCGCCTACACCGTCTTCGGCTTGTGGCTGCTTGCGACGCCAACAGCCGGGTGAACGAGATGCGCGATGCCCGTCAATCGAACCTTGGGGAAAGCTCGCTTGCCACGTCAGAGCTTTGGTGATTTAGTTTGTACACATGCAATTTTCGGCCCTCTTAGCAAGAGTGGCCCGCCTCGCTACAGCCATTGGTCAAAGCTCAAAAACAAGGGGAACTGCCGTGACTGACAAGAATGGGTTTTTCGATCTCTCCAGATCCGCTCTCACCCGCCGCACGGCGCTGAAGGTCCTTGCCGCCGGCGCCGGTCTTGCCGTCGCGCCGGGCTTCGTGCGCTACAGCCAGGCGCAGAGCTCGGCGCCGATCAAGATCGGCTTCCAGTCGCACCGCACCGGCATCGGCGCCGCCTATGGCCGCTGGTACGAGGAGACCACGGCCGCGGCGGTCAAGGCGATCAACGATGCCGGCGGCATCAACGGCCGGCCGGTCGAGGTGATCATCGAGGATGACGGCACCGATCCCGGCCGGGGCGCCGAAGTGGTCGGCAAATTCGCCTCCCAGCACAAGACCGACATCGTCTACGGCACGCTGTTTTCGCATGTCGTCATCGGCTCGGCGCCGGCCGCCGGCGAGGCCAAGATGCCCTATTTCGTCGTCAGTGAAGGTCACCACGTCGCGTCGACCAAATTGAACCGCTACGTCTTCCAGCCCGGCATCACCGACGTGAAGAGCCAGATCCAGTCGATGGCGCCGTGGATTGCCGCCAATGCCGGCAAGAAGGTGACGCAGATATTCCCCGATTTCGCTTTCGGCTACGATCATCGCGACTACCTGCCGCCGGCGCTGAAGGCGCAAGGCGCCGAGGTCATCGCGCAGATCGCCATCCCGCCGACGGAATCCTCCTTCACCAAATATTTTCCGCAGATCCCGGCCGAGACCGAGGTGATTTACCACGTCATGGTCGGCCCGGCGGTGCTCACCTTCGTCAAGGAACTCGGCGAGTTCTACGGCTCCAACCGGCCGCAATTGTTCGGCTTCATCGATTCGCTCGAAGCCACCGACATCAACAGCCCCGGCCTCGAATTCCTCGACGGCAGCCATTTCTGGGAAGGCTCGCCACGTTATGCGCAGCCCGATGACTCCCCTGCACAGAAGGCCTATCGTGCCGCCGTCGGCATCGACGACAATGGTGCATCTGTCGGCGATCCCAAGGACGTCTCCACCGCCGCGCACATGTTCGGCTGCTGGGAAACGCTCTACGTCGTCAAGAAGGCGATGGAGGATGCCGGCTATAAGGGCCCGGAAGACCGCGCCAAGCTGGTCGAGGCGACCGAGGCGTTGACCGAGTTCGCCGAGGGGCCCGAGCATCCGCAGGGACCGAAAACCTTCAACGGCAAGATCCACCAGTGTTTTGGTATCCAGAACATCTCCAAGGTCGAAGGCGACCGGCTGAATGTCGTCCACAAGACCAAGATCGAGGACGGCCTCTACGAGCCGGAAGGGGATTACACGACGCAGGCGCTGTGAGCTTGGCTGCTGCAGCAAGCGTGAGCGCCAAGACACCCCCCTCTGGCCAGAGGGGGGTGCTTCGCGCATCCGCCGGTGCTTAGCCGATGCACTTCGGACCCCACCTGCTCCTCGCCGCCCTCGAAGGCCTCGTCACCTCCGCCGTCCTGGCGCTGACGGCGCTTGGCCTGTCGCTGGTGTTCGGCGTCATGCGCGTCGTCAATGTCGCGCATGGCGAGTTCTTCATGCTGGGCGCGGTGCTTGCCTGGGCGATTTCTACGGCGATATCCGGCCATCCGGCGCTCGGCTTCCTGGCCGCCCTGGTGCTGGCGCCGCTGATCGTCGGCTTGATCGCACTGCTCGCCGAACGGCTGGTCCTGCGCCGGCTCAACTACAATCCGGAAGCCACCATCGTCGCCACCATCGGCATGCTCTACATCATCCAGCAATTGGCGCTGACCTTCTACGGCCCGGAGGCGCGGCCTGTGGAGCCGCCGTTCAGCTACCGCATCCTCCTGCCGTGGTTCGGCTATTCCGGCTACAAGCTGTCGATCATCGCCGCATCCGCGCTGCTTCTGGTCGCGACCTGGCTGGTGCTGACGCGCACGAAAATCGGCCTCATCATGCGCGCCACGCAATATGACAGCGAGACGGCGCAGGCCTTTGGCATTCCGGTGACCAGAGTCTATGCCGGCGTCTTCGCGCTCGGCGCCATGTTGGCGGCTGTGGCCGCGGTGCTGATCGTGCCGATCAGCCAGGCCCACTATCTGATGGGACAAGACCCGCTGTTGCTGTCGTTCATCGTCGTCATCATCGGCGGCCTCGGCTCGCTGCGCGGCACGGTCGTCGCCGCGGTGCTGATCGGCCTTTCCGACGGCATCATCTCGGTGTTCTTCTCACCGACGCTGGCCAAGATCATCGCCACCTTGCTCGTCGCCATGGTGCTGGTGTTCCGGCCGCAGGGCCTGTTCGGGACGGCATCGCGATGAAGGATGCTTCGCCGGCAAAGCCATATGCGCTGCACCTCGGCGTCATCGCCCTGCTTTTCGCCCTGAGCTTCGTCTTGCCGGAATACCATCACGGCCTGCTCGCTCGCATCATGGTGCTGGCGGTCTTCGCCATGGGTTACAATCTGCTGTTCGGCTATGTCGGGCTGCTCAGCCTCGGCCATGCCATGTTTTTTTCAGCCGGGCTCTATGGCGCCGGCCTCGCCGTCATTCATCTCGGCTGGAGCGTATCGGCCGCCTTCGCAGCCGGGCTTGCCTGCGGCGCACTTCTCGCGCTGGTGATCGCGCTGCTGGCGCTGCGCACCTCCGGCGTCGCCTTCATGATCGTAACAATGATGTTCGCTCAGGTATTCTATCTCGTCATCCTCTATCTCGCCGCCTGGACCGGCGGCGACCAGGGCATGGTCGTACCGCAGTCGATGCGTGTCCTTGTCCTGGGCAGCACGTCGCTCGACCTCACCAACCCGACCGTGCGCTATATGAGCGCGCTGGCGCTGTTCTCGATCGTGCTGCTTATAAGCCTGGCCATAGTCCGCTCCGGCTATGGCCGCGTGCTGGTCGCCATCCGCGAGAACGAGGAGCGGACAAAAATGCTCGGCTACGATACGTTTTCCAACAAGCTCGCCGCCGTCATCGTCTCCGGCACCATCTGCGCGGGTTCCGGCGCCGCCTATGCGCTGCTGTTCGGCTATGTCGGCTCGAGCTTCGCTTCGGTGCAGTATTCCATCCTGCCGCTGCTCTGGGTGCTGCTGGGCGGTGCTGCCACCACGCTCGGGCCGCTGATCGGCACGCTGTTCATGTACTATGTCATCGACGTCGCTAGCGGCTACACCTCCGCCTATCTGCTGATCGTCGGCATCGCGCTGATCCTGCTGGTTTTGTTTTTCCCAAAAGGCATTCTCGGCAGCATTCGCCAGCGCTGGCTCGGATGGCTGCCATGATGCCGCTTTTGACCACCAAAGACCTGTCGCGCAGTTTCGGCGGCTTGCGCGCCGTCGACGGCGTCGACTTCGCGCTGATGCCGGGCGAGATCCGCGCTGTCATCGGCCCCAACGGTGCCGGCAAGACCACCTTCGTCAGCCTGGTCAGCGGCCGCATCCAGCCCTCGTCGGGCACGATCATCTTCGACGGCGCCGATATCACCAGCCTGCCTGCCTACGCCAGGGTTCGCCTTGGCATCGCCTATACATTCCAGATCACCAGCGTCTTTGCCAATCTCAGCGCCTACGACAATGTTGCCCTGCCGGTGCAGCGCACGCTGACCGACAGCCGCTCGAAGGGCGCGGTTCACACCGGCGTCATGGCGGCGCTCGAGCGCACCGGACTTGCCGACTGGGCGCAAATGCCGGCCGGGCAGTTGTCCTACGGTCACCAGCGCCTGTTGGAAGTGGCGATGGGGCTGGCACTGAAGCCGCGGCTGCTGATCCTCGACGAACCGACGCAAGGGCTGGCCGACAGCGAGATCGACAATTTCATCGAGCTGGTGCGCGAGATCGCCGATAGCGCCACCGTGCTTTTGATCGAGCACAACATGCCGGTGGTCATGCAGCTCGCCGACCGCATCACCGTCTTCAACGCCGGCAGGATTTTAGCTGAAGGCACGCCCGAGCAGATCCGCGCCAATGCCGCGGTGCAGGACGCCTATCTGGGGACGACCCATGGCTGAGGCCCAGTCCAGGGCACTGACGATCTCCGGGCTTGATTGCTTCTATGGCGAGGTCCAGGTGCTCTATGGCCTCGATCTCGTCTTGAACGAGGGCGAGGTGCTCTGCCTGTTCGGCCGCAACGGCGCCGGCAAGACGACGACGCTGAAGGCGATCATGGGCCTGGTGCCGGCAAGCGCCGGCTCGATCCGGCTCGAAGGGCGGGAATTGACCGGCCTGCCGGCGCACGAGGTGCCCAAGGCCGGCGTCGCCTATGTGCCGCAGGGCCGGCGGCTGTTCGCCGAGATGACAGTGGCGGAAAACATCGAGATCGGCCTGATGGCCCGCAACAAGGGCAGGGCGACGCGCGAAAACGTGCTCGATCTCTTCCCGCTGCTGCGCCAGCGCCTCAGGCAGCGTTCCGGCACGCTATCGGGCGGCGAGCAGCAGATGCTGGCCATGGCCCGCGCCCTGTGTCTGGAACCGCAGGTGCTCCTGCTCGACGAGCCGACCGAAGGGCTGATGCCGTCGATGATCGCCAAGATCCGCGAAACCGTTTCGAAGCTGCGTGCGCTTGGCGTGTCGACAATCCTTGTCGAGCAGCGCGTCGATGCCGTGCTCTCGGTCGCAGACCGCGTTTGCTTCATCGAAAACGGCCGCAATCGCGAGACGGTCGACGTTGAGGAACTGCGTGCTGATCCCTCGGCGGTCCGCCGCTATGTCGGCGTCGGCTGATCAGGCAAAAAACAGCAAGCCGGCGAGCAGGAAAGTCGGGATCAGCACGGCGCCCGACCACGCCATGTAGCCAAAGAAGCTCGGCATTTTGATGCCGCGATGCCTGGCAATGGCATAGACCATGAAATTCGGCGCATTGCCGACATAGGTGTTGGCACCCATGAACACCGCGCCGGCCGAGATCGCCGCCAGCGTCGAGGCGAGCTCGGTCATCAGATGCTGCGCATCGCCGCCGGCCAGCTCGAAGAACACCAGATAGGTCGGCGCATTGTCGAGGAAGGACGACAGCGCCCCGGTCAGCCAGAAATAAGCGAGATTGTCGGGCGCGCCGGTCGGCGAGCTGACCAGCAGCACCAACGGCGCCAGCGCGCCGTCGAGGCCGGCCCGCAATATGGCGACGACCGGCACGATGCAGATGAAGATGCTGGCGAACAGCTTCGCCACCTCGGCAATCGGCCCCCAGCTGAAGGCGTTTGCGCCGCGAAACTCCTTTGGCGAGACGACAAGCGACGTGAAGGCCAGTATCAGGATGGCGGCGTCGCGCACCAGATTCTGCAGCTCGAGGCTGACGCCCTGAAAAGAGAAACTCACTCCCGGCTTCCAGGCAGCGGAAATCAGGATCGCGGCGATCACCCCTGCCAGCAGCGGGATGTTGGCCAGGCCGCGAATGCGCACCTTGCTGTCGGGCGTCGGATCCTTGATCTTCGGCGCGCCTTCCTCCCGGTGATGCATGATGATGTCGATCGCCAGGAAAACCGCCAGCACCACGCCGGCGACGAACAGTGTCTCGGGCAACAGGTGAACTGTCGTCCAGAAGAAATCGACGCCGCGCAGGAAGCCGACGAACAGCGGCGGATCGCCGAGCGGCGTCAGCGACCCGCCGATGTTGGACACCAGGAAGATGAAGAAGATGACGACATGGGCGTTGAAGCGCCGGTTGTCGTTGGCGCGGATGAGCGGCCGGATCAGGATCATCGAGGCGCCGGTTGTGCCGATGATCGAAGCAAGCACAGCGCCGCCCAGCAACAGCCCGGCATTGACCAGCGGCGTGCCGTGGATGTTGCCGGCAACGAAGATGCCGCCCGAAATGGTGAACAGTGCGAACAACAGGATGATGAACGACATATATTCGGTGAGCAGCGCGTGCAGCACCGCCTGCGTTGCCGACGGGATGCCGAAGGCGAGCGCCAGCGGCCCGATCACCAACGCTGCCCAGAAAGCGGCAATCTTGCCGTAATGGTGCTCCCAGGCATGACGGAAGAGCAACGGCCCGGTCGCGATGCAAAGCAATAGCCCGGCAAACGGCAGCACCCACCACAGCGACATGGCGGCGCCCGGCAATTCGTGCGCTTCGGCCGCGAGAACCGCTCCCGGAGAAAAGATTGCGGCAATCAGTGCAGCACTTGCCGTCAACGCCGCAAACCGCATGAAGCCCCTCAAAAGTCTGTCAGGTTCGGCTGGATGACGTTCAAATCAGTGCCACGCCGGCATCGCGCATCCGGCCCAGCATCCTCTCCACGGAGCCGTTGAGATCGATGCCGCGGCAGGCGTCGAGCCGCACGGACGTCTCAAAACCGAGCTTGACCGCGTCGAGCGCCGAAAAGGCGACGCAGAAATCCGTCGCTAGGCCGACCAGGGTCAGCGTCTCGATGTTCCGATCCCGAAGATAGCCGGCAAGGCCGGTCGGCGTCGTCCGGTCGTTCTCGAAGAATGCCGAATAGCTGTCGATCGCAGGACGGAACCCTTTGCGGATCACCAGCTCGGCCTTGCTCCAGGCGAGGCCCGAATGGAAATCCGATCCCAGGCTGCCCTGGATGCAGTGATCCGGCCACAGCGTCTGGTGGCCATAAGGCACATCGATCGTTTCGAACGGTTGCTTGCCGGGGTGGCTGGAGGCAAAGCTGGAATGGCCGGCAGGGTGCCAGTCCTGCGTCAGCAGGACGTGCTCGGTCCGCCGGATCAGGTCGTTGACCAACGGCACGATTTCGTCGCCGCCGGCCACTTCCAGGGCGCCACCCGGGCAGAAATCGTTCTGCAGGTCGATGACGACAAGCGCTTCGTCGGCCATGGAGCCTCCTTATTTTCTTGGTCTTGAGCTTAGGCTCCAATGAAAACGCGACCGGACGCAGAAACTTGACCAGATGGCCGGCTGCGTCAACCTCTCACGGCATAACAAATGCGTTCCGGGCGCACCGGTGCCCATAGCCGTGCAAACTCTGGCTTTGACAATTCCTGCCGGCTTGATATCATTTGCATACGAATGAATTTCCTGCCTTGCATGCTCGGGAAAATCTTTCGGCAGGATCCCCTCTCGGGAAGTCCATTCTGGGAAGGCAAAGCGTGATCCGTTACGCAAAACCCACCACGGTCGACGAGGCCCTCGCTTTGCTGGGCGAAGGACAATGGCGCATCCTCGCCGGCGGCACCGACTTCTATCCGGCACAGGGCAGCAAGCCTTTCCGCGACAATGTCCTCGACATCAATGGCTTGGCGGCATTGCGCGGCATTGCCGAAGCCGAGAACCATTGGCTCGTTGGCGCGCGCACCACCTGGACCGATCTCGTCCGCCATCCGCTGCCGGCGGCTTTCGACGCGCTGAAGCAGGCGGCGCGGGAAGTCGGCTCGGTGCAGATCCAGAACGTTGCCTCGATTGCCGGCAATCTTTGCAATGCCTCGCCGGCCGCCGACGGCGTGCCGGCGCTGCTGGTGCTCGACGCCGAGGTCGAACTGCGTTCCTCGGTGGCGACCCGGCATCTGCCCCTTGCAGAATTCATCCTCGGCAACCGTCGCACCGCTCTGCAGCCCGGCGAAATGGTCACGGCAATCCGCATTCCCAAACCCGCGACCGCCGGCAGCTCCGCCTTCGTGAAGCTTGGCGCACGGCGTTATCTCGTCATCTCCATCGCCATGGCTGCCGCACGCCTGGCCATCGAAGATGGCATCGTCAGGAACGCGGTCGTCGCCGTCGGGTCCTGCTCGGTCGTCGCCATGCGCTTGGCGGGCGTCGAGGCGGCGCTGCGCGGCCGTCCGGTCGGCCCCGCGCTGGCCACTGCCATCCAATCCGCGCCAATGGACGAGCTGTCGCCGATCGGCGACGTGCGCGGCAGCGCCGAATATCGGCTGGATGCGGCGCGCGAGATCGTTGCCCGTGCCGTGCTTGGTGCTGTGGGCGCTATTCCCGGCGAAAGGGTGGCAGCATGATGGGCATGGAGCGCGCCGACATCGCCTTCCAGGTCAACGGCGCCGCCGTCAGCGTTTGCGTGCCGCCGGTGCGGCGGCTATCCGCCGTGTTGCGCGACGAGCTGCGGCTGACCGGCACCAAAATCGGCTGTGATGCCGGCGACTGCGGCGCCTGCACGGTGCTGGTCGACGGCGAGCCGGTCTGCGCCTGCCTGATGCCGGCGGCTTCCGCCTCCGGCACCGTGGTGACGACCGTCGAAGGTCTCGGCGATGGCAGGCTGTCGGCGCTGCAGGCCTCGTTTCTCAGCCATGGCGCAGCACAATGCGGCGCCTGCACGCCCGGCCTGCTGGTCGCCGCAACGGCACTCCTGGACAGGACGCCTTACCCGAGCGAGGCCGAAACGCAGGATGCGCTGGGCGGCGTGCTCTGCCGCTGTACCGGCTACCGCAAGATCGTCGCCGCGGTGATGGATGCTTGGCGCCACGCCGATGGTCTCGATCCGCGCATGCCATTGTCCGGCCATGCCGTCGGCTCCTCTCCGATCCGCCTCGATGGCGTGCCGAAAGTCACCGGCGTCGAAAAATTCGGCGGCGATTCCTTTCCCATGGATGCACTGTCGGTGCTGGTGATCCGCTCGCCGCATTATCATGCGGCCTTCAGCTTCGGCGATCTCGATGGCTGGGTGAAATCCCGTCCCGGCATTGCCGGCGTCTTTACCGCCGCCGACATTCCGGGAAAGAATTGTTTCGGCGTCATCGCGCCCTTCGCCGACCAGCCGGCGCTGGCCGAAGCATTTTCGCGCTTTCGCGGCGAGGCGGTGGCGCTGGTTGCCGGCGAACGCGAGGCCATCGTCGATCTCGACCTTGCCGATTTTCCTGTCAGTTGGACCGAATTGCCGCATTTTCTGGAGCCTTGCGAAGCACAGGCCGGCGCTGCGTCACTGGTCCATGAAAACCGGCCCTCGAACTTGCTCACCTCCGGCTTCGTCGAGCGTGGCGACCCCGAGGCCGCCCTTGCCGGTGCGGCTTTCGTCGTTTCCGGCGCCATCGACACCTCCTATGTCGAGCATGCCTATATCGAACCGGAAGCCGGCTATGCCTTCATGGACGGCGATACGCTGGTCGTCGTCGCCTGCACGCAGGCCCCCTATATGGACCGCGACGACACGGCAAAAGTGCTCGGCCTTGCCCCGGAAAAGGTGCGCATCGTGCCGACCGCCACCGGCGGCGGCTTCGGCTCCAAGCTCGATGTCTCGCTGCAACCGCTCATCGGCCTCGTCGCCATGAAAACCGGCCGGTCGGCGGCACTCGCCTATACCCGCACCGAATCGATGATCTCGACCACCAAGCGCCATCCCGCTCGGATGAGAGCGAGCATCGGCGCCGATGCCGACGGCCGCGTCACCGGCATGGTCTTCGCCGGCGATTTCAACACCGGCGCCTATGCCAGCTGGGGGCCGACGGTCGCCAACCGCGTGCCGGTGCACGCCTCCGGCCCCTATGCGACGCCGAACTATCGCGCCGAAGGCCGCGCCATCCACACCAATGGCCCGATTGCCGGCGCCTTTCGCGGCTTCGGCGTGCCGCAGGCGACGATCATGCAGGAGACCCTTTATGACGAGCTGGCCGACAAGCTCGGCATGGACCGGCTCGACTTCCGCTTGAAGAACTGCCTTCGGAACGGATCCGAAACAGTTACCGGGCAGCGGCTCGAGTCGGGCGTCGGCATCGCCGACTGCCTGGAGGCCCTCCGCTCACATTGGCAGCGTGCCCTTCGCGATGCCGAAGCGTTCAATGCCGGCAGCAGCATCAAAAAACGCGGCGTCGGCGTGGCCTCTTGCTGGTACGGCTGCGGCAACACCTCGCTGCCCAATCCGTCGACCATCAAGGTCGGCATCTCGGTATCGGGTGAAGTCGTCCTGCATCAGGGGGCGGTCGATATCGGGCAAGGTTCGAACACTGTCATCGCGCAGATCTGCGCCGACGCGTTGGGGCTTCCGCTTGAAAAGCTCCGGCTGAAAGGCGCCGACACGGCGATCACCCCCGACGCCGGCAAGACATCGGCCTCGCGCCAGACCTTCGTCACCGGCAAGGCCGCCGAAAAGGCCGGCCGCGCCTTGCGCGATGAGATCTTGCGTTTCGCCAATGTCTCGGAAAAGGCGGCGATTGCGCTGGACGGCACAAGTCTGAGCATCGGGGAAGGCGAAGCGACGCGCCGCATCGATCTTTCCTCGCTGAAGGCAGACGCCGAAGGATTCGTCTTCCGGGCCGAGGAAAGCTACGACCCGCCGACGCAGCCGCTCGATGCAAAAGGTCAGGGCAAGCCTTACGCCGTCTATGGCTATGGCGCCCAGATCGCCGAACTGGAGGTCGACCTCAGGCTCGGCACCGTGAAGCTGATAAAAATCACCGCCGCGCACGATGTCGGCAAGGCCATCAATCCCTTGCTTGCTGAAGGCCAGATCGAGGGTGGAATCGCCCAGGGCATCGGCATGGCGCTGATGGAAGAATACATCCCCGGCCGCACCGAAAACCTGCACGACTATCTGATCCCGACGATCGGCGACGTGCCGCCGATCGAGACCATCTTGATAGAAGTTCCGGATCCGGAAGGACCCTTCGGCGCCAAGGGTTTGGGCGAGCATGTGCTGATCCCGACGGCGCCGGCGATCCTCAACGCCATACGCCATGCCGCCGGTGTGGTGGTCACCAAAATTCCGGCGACGCCGACCCGCATCCGCGCCGCCATCCTCGACAAGGAGGCGCGCCGATGAGCGAGCTTGCCGAACGATTCGAGACACACGATCCCGGCGAGAAGCTGGTGGCGGAGAAGATCCGCTGCGATGCCTGTCCGGTCATGTGCTACATCGCCGATGGCCGCACCGGCGCCTGCGATCGCTACGGCAATGTTGGCGGCAGGATCGTGCGGATGGATCCGCTGACCATCCTCGACCACGCGGCCGAGACAGGCGGCGCGGTCGTGCCCTTTGCCGAGGAAGGCAAGGGCTGGGACGGCGAACTGGTCAACACCGGCCGCCGCTTCGTCACCGCGATCGGCGCCGGCACCACCTATCCCGACTACAAGCCGGCGCCCTTCATCGTCAGCCAGGAGGTCGAGGGCGTCGATCTGGTCACCGTCGTCACCGAGGGCATCTTCTCCTATTGCGGCGTCAAGGTGAAGATCGACACCGACCGTCATATCGGCCCCGAAACGGCAACGGTCCGTGCCGAAGGCGAGGCGATCGGCCATGTCACCACCGGCGAATACGGCTCGCAGATGCTGTCGCTGGGCGGCGTGCATCATTTGACCGGCGGCTCAAAGGCTGAAGGGCGCGCCACCTGTGATGCCATGCTCAGGCTGTGCAACCGCAAGCCGGTCGAGCTCGTCATCGACGGCGGCGCCACCGTCATCGTCGAAGCCGGCAAACCGCCTGTCATCGACGGCAAACTCGAGCAGCGCATGCGCGTCGGCTGCGGTTCGGCCACCATAGGCATGTTCGCCACCCAGTGGCGCGGCCTTGTCGACGAGGTGGTGGTGGTCGACGACCACATCACCGGCGTCGTCTCCGAGCATCAGGCGGGCAAGGTGCTTGGCTGGCAGGATACCGGCATCAAGATCATCGGCCGCCGTTCGACGCCGGGCCGCTATTTCAAGGTGTCGGAGCCCGGCCTCGGCTGGGGCGGCACCAATATCTCCGACCCGCTGTCGATCCTTGGTGAATGGAGCGCCAAAAAGGGTGCGCGCCCCGGCATGTCGCTGCTGATGGTCTCGACCACCGGTGAGCAATTCGCCTATTACGAGCTCGACGACGAATTGAAGCCGGTGCAGAAACCGTTCCCGGAGCGGCTGCGGAAGTCGGTTGAACTGATCGAGGACAATTGCGAGCCGGCGCTCTGCACCGTGCTTTTCGTCGGCGGCGCCGGCGGCTCGCTGCGCGCCGGCGTCACCGAGAACCCGGTCAATCTGACCCGCTCGGTGCAGGGCCTCAAGACCTATGTGACGGTCGGCGGCGCGCCGGTCTATGTCTGGCCGGGCGGCGGCATCACGCTGATGGTCGACGTCATCCGCGTGCCGGAAGGCGCCTTCGGCTATGTCCCGACGCCGGCGCTGGTGGCGCCCATCGAATTCACCATGCGCCGCGACGATTATGTCAGGCTCGGCGGCTATGAAGCCGAAATCCGCAGCGTCGACGATATCCTGGCCAAGGGCGGCGAGTATCTCAACCCGCGCCGCGGTAAGGCCGCACCTCGCGACAATCCCTGGCCGCCGCTGGTGCAGCTGCGGCGCGCGACGACAAATGGGGCAGGGTGATGAACGGCCCGCAGGCGCATTGGCTCGAGGACGGCCGAAGGCTTCACCTCAATCATGGGCCGATCGATCTGATCGTCGAGGCCTTCGGCGAGGCGAGCGAATGCCGCGCCGCCTATCATCAGGCGGCAACGCGCTTCCAGACAATCCTGCCCGAACTGGTCGAAGAGTTGCCCGAACTGCGTCGCCAGGCGCCGCTGCGTCCTCGCATGTTTGTCGGCCCGACGGCACGTCGCATGGAAGCGGCGGTCGTTCCGCTAGCGAATCAATTTATCACACCGATGGCGGCCGTCGCCGGCTCGGTAGCCGACGAAGTGCTTGGCGCGCTGCTCGCCGGCCGCCGGCTCGAGCGCGCCTATGTCAACAATGGCGGCGACAGCGCGATCCATCTCGGCCACGGCCAGTCGATGACGCTTGCCATTGCCCGAACAGGTCACGGACTGGCAGACCGTCTCACGATCCGCGCCGAAGACGGGATCCGCGGCGTCGCAACAAGCGGCTGGCGCGGCCGTTCGTTTTCGCTCGGCATCGCCGACGCTGTCACCGTGCTGGCGCGGACGGGTGCTGAAGCCGACGCCGCCGCGACCTTGATCGCCAACGCCGTCGATCTGCCCGGTCATCCCGCCGTTACGCGCGTACGGGCGCGCGATCTCGCCCCGGACAGCGATCTGGGCGACCGACAGGTGACGCAAGACGTAGGGCCACTGTCCGCCGTCGAAATCGCTACCGCGTTGGACAGCGGGCTTGCCGTGGCGGAAGACTTTCGGCGGCGCGGCCTGATTGCCGCCGCGGCGCTTTTCCTCGACGGTCAGGCGCGCATCGCAGGTCCGATGGCGCTCGCCAATAAAGTTTTAGAGAGGGAAATTGCCCATGCCTGAGTTTCCGATCCGCAAGATCGCCGTGCTGACCGAAGAGATTTTTCACGAAGGCGGGCCGGTGGCGAAGGTGCCGCGGCGCCGCGCCGCGGCCATGGCCGTGGTGAAGAACCCGTTCGCCGGCCGTTACGTCGAGGAACTGCAGAGCGCGATGGAGGATTTGAAGCCGCTCGGGCTGCTGCTCTCCGACAGGCTCATTGCCGCATTGGGCGGCGACGTGAAACAGATCGACGGTTATGGCAAGGGTGCCATCGTCGGCGCGGCGGGCGAGCTGGAGCATGGCGCGCTGTGGCATGTGCCGGGCGGCTATGCCATGCGCGAACGGCTTGGCGACGCCAAGTCGATCGTGCCGTCGTCGAAGAAGGTCGGCGGCTTCGGCGCGCGGCTCGATGTGCCGCTCGGCCACATCAACGCGGCCTATGTGCGCAGCCATTTCGATGCCATGGAAATCGGCATCAGCGATGGCCCGCGTCCCGACGAGATCCTGTTTTGCCTCGCAATGACCTGCGGCCCGCGCGTGCATGACCGCATGGGCGGGCTGGCTGCCAAGGACATCAAGGCATGGGATGGGCTGAGGTGAGCGCCGAAGACAATCTGCTCAAGCTGGTCGAGGCCGAGGAACCTGACGAAAACGACTATCGCTTGCAGGAGCAGGTCGGCTTTATCCTGCGCAAGGCGCACCAGCGCCATGTCTCGATCTTCGCCGCACACATCGCCGATCTGACGCCGCCGCAATTTGCCGCCTTGGCCAAATTGCGCGACGTCGGCGAGACCTCGCAGAACCAGCTTGGCAGCCTGATCGCCATGGATGCGGCGACGGTGAAAGGTGTCATCGACCGGCTGAAAGCGCGAGGCTTTGTCGAACTTAGCAAACACGAAGTCGACAAACGGCGCCTGCTGGTCAATCTGACGGCCGAGGGGCGCGACGCGATCGAGCGGCTGATTCCGCTTGCCCGCGAGATTACGCAGGAAACGCTGGCACCGCTTTCCGCCAAGGAGGCGGCCATTTTCATGAAGCTGCTGGCCAAGCTGGCTTAGGGCGGCGCTGCCACGAGAGAATGGCCTGACTTGGCAAGGCTTAGCTTGCTCGTCCACATGAAATGGGAAGGGTGGCGGCGTATCAGTCGGGGGGTGCCTTAGGAGGATGTGGTTAGCTCCTCGGTTGTCGATTGACACTAAAGGTGGTTGGATCGATCAAAACGGGGGCGTTGGTGGGGGAGCTTATTGAAGGCGACGATGGATCGCCTGTAGAGGTGGTCGGCGCTTGGGCCAAAACCAAGCACGAGTATCTATGTCGCTATGTCGACATCAGTCGCGGTGTTCGATCGAAATGGCTCGACCAGGGAAAAGCTGGCGCAACTCTGATTGATCCGTTCTGTGGACCAGGCAGGTGCAGGATTCGCGGTACCAGCGAATTTATTGATGGCGGTGTGGTTGCCGCCTGGAAAAAGAGCGCCGACAGCAAAACGCCATTCTCCGCGGTATATATCGGAGACATCGAAACCGAGCGGGTTGAGGCTTGCGAGAAACGGCTACGCGCGCTGAACGCTCCGGTCGTGGCTATCACGGGTAATGCTGTTGCCACCATCAAGACGATCGTCAGCCTTGTGAATCCTCATAGCCGGAACTTCGCATACCTGGATCCTTACAACCTGGAGACTCTCAATTTCGAGATGATTAGGACGCTGTCAGACCTCCGATACGTCGACATACTCGTACATGTCAGTCAGATGGACCTGCAGCGAAACCTCGACAAATACTCGTCGGGCGACTCGGCGGTTTTCGATGCCTTCATTCCTGGCTGGCGTAGCGCCATCAAAGCGGGAAACGCCAAGGCAACACGCCAGGCAATTTTGCGCTATTGGTCCGAGCTTGTTGGGCGACTTGGCGTGTGGCCCTCCCCGGAACCCAAGCTAATAACCGGGCCCGGCAACCAGCCGCTTTATTGGCTCCTGCTAGTCGCCAAGCATGAACTCGCTCTGGCGTTTTGGAAGGTCGCGGCTAACAAGCAGAGACAAGGCAACCTTTTCTAGGCGGTAGCTGCCGGCATTTCATCGTAGATACGACCATTGAGCGTGCGGCCGGCGGCTTTCTTGTTATTGCCTCCCCACTGCTTGAAGAAGAATGCCGTGCCCGCGCGTCGGCACATCGTTTGGATCTCGTCGACCCAGTGAGGATTCATATATCGTGCCCCTGGCCCGCTTTCACCGCCAACGATCGCCCAATGAATATCGGTGAGATTGGCACCGGCTACAGACCCGATCAACGGCTCTAGAGAAACGAACCGGATTGCTGCTGGTGCACGGCGAAGGTCATCCAGCCGACCCAGCACTCGATGATCTTCAACACTGGTCCCGAGCCAGACATTCGGCAGAACGGGAAAGTCGCCACGAGTCAGAACCTTGGCCATAACTTCCGGGCGCTTCGTCAGAATCTGATACGTATGCCGCGGCGTCTCTTCCATCACAGCCCATACCTGTCGAATGAAATCTGCCGGCACGTCGACATGAAAGAGATCAGACATCGAGTTCACGAAAACGCGGCGTGGTTTCGACCAAGTTACAGGGATCGACAGTGATTTCGGATCGGTCATTACTTTGCCGGTCCACTTCGCTCGGCCGCCCGTCTTGCGCGTCAGGCCCTGATATTTGTTCACGCCCATGGCTTCTAGCCGTGCCGCCATGCGCATCGCGTAGCAGTTCGTGCAGCCGGCGGTTAGGATCGTGCAGCCGGCCACCGGGTTCCACGTCGCGTCGGTCCATTCGATTGAGGTCTCAGCCATAGGAAGATTCTCCTTCACGTTGATGGTTAATTCAAGGTGATGAAGCTTCCGTTATCGGGTTTTGACGACTGAGTAGGGTTCGGCACAGCTTTCCCACCCAAAGAGCAGGAGAGCCGTGGCCGAATCCTGAACACCGGAGCCGCCTTCTCCGGCAATAGGCTTCAGAGGCCGTTGTCCTTCAGGATCTGGGCAGCATTTTCCTTGGTGATCTTCTGCGTCGGCAGGATGATGGTCTTTTCCACCTTCTCGCCGTTCAGGAACTTGATCGCCTGCCGCAGCCCTTCGGCGCCCGGCGTCACATAAGTGAACGTCGCCGTCAGCTCGCCATTGGCGACGAGTTGCACGCCTTCATTGGGCAGGCCGTCGATGCCGATGAACTTGATGTCCTTCTCACGTCCGGCGTCCTTGGCGGCAAGATAGGCGCCATAGGCCATTGGATCATTGTGGCCGTAGACGAGATCGATCTTTTCGTTGTTGCGCAGCGCCGTGGCCATGATGTTGTAGGCCTGGTCCTGCTTCCAGTCGCCCGACTGCTGGTCGAGCAGGTTCTTGATACCCGGCTCCTTGTCGGTGAATTCATGGAAGCCGTCATGGCGGTCATGCGCCGGCTGGGTGCCCATGCCGCCCCAGATTTCGACGACGTTGCCGGCGGCCTTGCCCTTGCCGCCAAGCAGCTCGACGGCATATTCACCGGCAGCCCGGCCGATCAGCTTGTTGTCGCCGCCGACGAACTGCGTGTAGTCGTTGGTTTCGACGTTGCGGTCGAGCACGAAGACCGGGATCTTGGCATCGATCGCCTGCTGCACGACACCGGTCAGGCCGGCGGACTCTTTCGGCGACACCAAGAGCGCATCGACCTCCTGACGGATCAGGTTTTCGACATCGGCGACCTGCTTCTCGGTCTTGTCCTCGCCGTCGGTTACGATCAGCTCGACTTCCGGATGCTTGGCCGCTTCGGCCAGGATGTCCTTGTTGAACTGGGCACGCCAGGGTTCGATGGTCGTAACCTGCGAGAAGCCGATTTTCCATTTCTTGTCCTGCGCGTGGGCACCGCTGGCAAGCATCGCGGTCGTGGTCAGGAGTGCCGCTGTCAGCGCGGCAAGCTTCAACAATTCACGTCGTTTCATTTCTTGTTTCCTCCAATATTCAGAGACGCGGTCTCTTGCGACGGCCGCTTTGCCGCGGCCGTTTCCTTGTGCGCTTGCCCACCGGGCAATCGCAGATAGAAGAGAAGATCGCCGGCATTGCGCTCCTGTACGAGCACGGTACCGATGATGATCATCCCCTTCAGCACCAGCTGAAGGTTCGAATTGATGTTGTGCAGCTGCAGGATGTTAGAGAGCAGCCCGAAGATCAGCACGCCGCAGAACGTCCCGGTGAGGCTGCCGCGTCCGCCCATCAGGCTGGTGCCGCCGATGACCACGGCGGCGATCGCGTCGAGCTCCAGCCCGGCGCCGGCGTCCGGCTTGCCTTGCCGGTATTGCGCGACATAGAGCACCGCCGCGATGCCGGCCAGCAGCCCCGAAACCGCGTAGGTGGCGATCTTGACGCGGCCGGCGGCGATGCCGGACAGCCGGGCCGCTTCCTCATTGCCGCCGATGGCATAGACATAGCGGCCAAACGGCGTGAAGCGCAGCACGGCGCCGTAGATCAGGATCGCGCCGAGGAAGAACAGGCCCGGCATCGGGATTACGCCGAACACCAGCGAGCGCAGCATTTCGAAATCGGCCGTGGCGTTCGAACCGGTATAGACCGGCAGCACCGCATTGTTTTGGCCGGCGGTCAGCCGGGCGATGCCGAGCGCAGTGACCATCATCGCCAGCGTCACGATGAAGGGCTGCAGCCGCCCGGCGACGATGATGAAGCCGTTGAGCGCGCCGAACAGCAGGCCGACGCAAGGCGCCACCAGCAGCACGCCGAGCACGCCGAATTTTGAGCCTACCTGCGGCAGCAGGAACCACAGCACCAGACTGCACAGGATCACCCCGACAATGCCGGGGGTAACCAGCCCACGAACGCTATCCAACCTGATGTCGTGCGTGGCCTGCGCGCCGGCGCGGGATTTTTCGATGTTCAGCAGGATGAAACGGGTGACGAGAATGCCGAGGCAAAGGGCTGCCACGGCAACTGTCGGCACCCCCAGCACCACCGCCGGCGTCACGCCGGGGACCGTCAGCAGCATGGCACAGACCACCGTGCAGATCGCCATCAGCGAGCCGACGGAAAGGTCGATACCGCCAGTGATGATCACCGCCGTCATGCCGGTGGCAATCAGGCCGGTGGTCGACACCTGGCGCAGCACGTCGAGCAGGTTGCCATAGGACAGGAAGATATTGTTGCCCTTGGAGCTGATCGGCGAGCCGAGCACGCCGATCAGGAAGATGGCGATCAGGCCCCAATAGAGCTTCGTCCGGGACAGGATATGCAAAATGCTCATGCGGCAGGCCTCGTCATGGTCCGTCGCGGCGCTGCAAGCCGCATGATGGCCTCCTCGCTGGCTTGCGCGCGGGACAGGATTCCCGTCTGGCGGCCATCGGCCATGACCAGGATACGGTCGGAAAGATGCAGCAGCTCCGGCAATTCCGAGCTGATGACGGCGATCGCCAGCCCGTCTCGCGCCAGCTTGAAGATGAGATCGTAGATTTCCCGCTTGGCGCCGACATCGATGCCGCGCGTCGGCTCGTCGAGCAGCAGCACCCGTGGCCTCGTCGCCAGCCATTTGCCGATGACGACCTTCTGCTGGTTGCCGCCGGACAGCGTGCCGGCCGGCTGCTCGACGGTTTCGCAGCGAATACCGAGCGCCTTGACGGCGTCCCGTGCCAGCCCTTGCTCGCCGGCCGGCGAGCGCAGGCCGAACCGCGCCAGCGCGCCGACCAGCGCCAGCGCGACATTGTCGGTGATCGAGGCCTCGAGATGCAGGCCTTGCGTCTTGCGGTCTTCTGTGACCAGGGCGATGCCGAGCCGGCGCGCATCGCGCGGCGAACGGATTTCTACTGCCTCGCCATCGAGCCTGATCTCACCGCCAGCACGTCCTCCGCTGGACCCGAAGATCGTTTCCAGGATTTCGGTACGGCCCGAGCCCAGCAGCCCGCCGATACCGAGGATTTCTCCTGCGGCAAGATCGAAGCTGACGCCGTCGAGCACGGTGCGCCAGCCATGGCGATTGGGCTTCGATAGCGACAGCTCGCTTACGGAAAGGATGGTGTTGCCACCGGGGATGCGGTGCTCCTGGGAGGAAGCAAGCAGGTTTCGCCCGACCATCGCCGAAATTATGGCGTCTTCGTCGAGCTTGTCCATCGTCTGCGTCAGGACGTGGCGTCCATCGCGAAACACGGTGACCCGGCTGGCCAGATGCATGACCTCGTCGATGCGGTGCGAAATGTAGACGATCGCCACGCCGCTATCGGCGAGCTGGCGGATGATGCGGAACAGCCGCTGGCATTCGGCTGGCGACAGCGCCGAGGTCGGCTCGTCCATGATCAGAATGCGCGCCGACATAGACAGCGCCTTGGCGATCTCGACCAGCTGCTGTTCGCCGACGCGCAAGGCACCGACGCGCGCATCCGGGTCGAGCTCGATGCCGAGCCTTTGCAAGAGCGCGCCGGCAGCGCGGCTGCTCGCCTTGCGGTCGACAATCAGCCCGGCGATCAGCTTCTCGCGGCCGAGAAAGATATTGTCCGCGACGCTGAGTTCGGGAACGAGGTTCAGCTCCTGGTGGATGATGGCGATGCCGGCGCGCTCGGCTTCGCGGACGCCGGCAAAGCGCACCGGATGGCCATCGATACTGACCGTTCCGTTATAGTCCGTATAGACGCCGGATAGTATCTTCATCAGCGTCGACTTGCCGGCGCCGTTCTCGCCCATCAGCGCATGGACCTCGCCGCGCCGCAGTTCGAAGCCGACATCGACAAGCGCGGCGATGCCGCCGAAGGACTTGGAGATGTGCTCGGCGCTCAGCACGATAGCCGAGCCGTCCGCCATAACGCCTTCCGCAGGGATGGAATTGCCGTGCTGCATGACAAGGACGGCCTCCCTCCGTCGTCACCGAACGCCTCAAACGCTAATCTAAACGTTTCGATCATGTCAAGCCAATATCTGGTGTCGAAGATTGTTCCATTTCAATTCTTGCGCAAAACCATAAGATTCCGTACGTATTGCTGCCGCGGAGTGGTGAAACGTTTCGAAAATGACAGCGTCAGGACGAAAAAAGCAGCGCAAATCCACTGCACCGACCATGCTTCACGTGGCCGAAGCGGCGCGTGTTTCCGTGGCCACCGTATCGGCGTTGATCAACGGCACCGCGACCGTCAGCCCCGAGCTCAGCCAGCGCATCGAACAGGCGATCCGCGACATCGGTTACAAGCGCAACGCCATCGCCCGCAGCCTCAAGATGGGCACCACACGCACCATCGGGCTCACCGTCCCACACATCACCAACCCGTTCTTTACCGACGTGGTTTCGGTGATCCAGCAGGCTTTCGACAGGGCCGGCTACGCCGTCATGCTGTGCTGCACCGACGAGCACCTGAACACGCAGGACGATCAGATCAGGCTGCTGCTCGACCGGAAGGTGGACGGGCTGATCGTCGCGCGTGTCGGCGACGGCGCGATCCTCAAAGGGATTGTCGACGACGCCAATGTGCCGGTCGTGCTACTCGACCGTGTTTGCCAGGGTGTCGACACCGATGCCGTCGTTCTCGACAATCAGCGCGCGGTGTTCGACGCCATCACTTATCTGATCGATCTCGGCCATCGGCGCATCGGCTACATCTCCGGCTCGTTCGATATCTCGCCGATGAATGACCGCATGGCGGGATACCGGGAAGCCCTCCAGACCGCGGGCCTGCCGGCCGAGCCCGAGCTCGTCCGCTTCGGCAATTTCCACGAAGTCGATGGCTACAACGCCACCATGCAGCTGCTTTCGCTGCACGACCGGCCGAGCGCCATCTTTTCGGCCAACAACCCGATGGTGATCGGCACGATGAAGGCCATCCGCGATATCGGCCTGTCCTGTCCGGAGGATATTTCGGTCGCCTGCTTCGACGATTTTCCGTGGTCGGATGTGTTCCGGCCGCAATTGACCACGGTCGCACAGCCGGTGCAGGCGATTGGCGAACAGGCGGCCAATCTGCTGCTCGACCGGCTCGCCGGCAACAGGGATGCGCCGCCGCGCAAGCTGACGCTCAAGGGACGCCTGATGATCCGCAATTCATGCCGGCCACTTGGCGCGATCGCACAAAGCGTCAGCGCGTAGCGCTTGGGCTCTGTTCAGAAACGTTGTAATGCCGGACGGACAGCGCTCCCCCTGTCCTGCCGACCCCGGCCCTTCGCAGCCGCTACGGGCGTTCGTCGTTCGAAAACCGAGCAATTGAAGGACGCGGCGCCGATCGAGCCAAGTGGGCAACAATCAGCCCGCCGACAAGCAGGAAAATCTTGGCAATCGAAGCATGTCGGATTAGGAATATGACGAGATGCGGCTGATCGCCTACACGGGCGCCGGCTTGAGTCATGTGCGTGAAATCGATCCTAATCGGGCTGGTACTTGCTGGGATGGTCGCATTCTTCGGCTGCACCACCGGCCGCGCATTAAAGACTTTCCCCTCGGCCTATGGCGGCCTCACCGACGCCGGTTTTCGCGTTCCGCCGGTTCCGATCTACAAGGTTGACCAAAAGTTCCATCGGCAGACAGTGCCTTATGCGACTGAAGAGGCGCCTGGCACCATCATTGTCGATACAGGAGCGAAGTTCCTCTACTACGTGTTGGGAGACGGTCAGGCGCTGCGCTACGGAATCGGCGTTGGCAAGGCGGGCTTCGAGTGGCATGGCACTGCTCACGTTGCGAGGAAGCGCGAATGGCCGGATTGGAGCGCGCCGTCTGCGATGATCGTACGCGAGCAGAAGCGGGGCCGCATCATACCGGCTCATATGGAGGGCGGACTCATGAACCCGCTCGGGGCGCGGGCGCTCTATCTTTTCAACGAGAAAGGTGACACTGGATATCGCCTGCACGGTAGCCCTGAATGGTGGTCCATCGGCAAAGCTGTGTCGGCGGGCTGCATTCGCCTCATGAACCAGGACATCATCGATCTCTACAACCGCTCCACAATCGGCACCAAGGTGATCGTCATTTAGTAGACGCCGCGTTTCCGTCTAACAGACGAGCATGACGGATCGAAAACTCTCCGCGTAAAGCGCGCGAACTGTTCGCGATGTCTTCGCACACCTGTTCGCGATGTTCCCTGCCTAAGGCCGGCCTTGCCCGCAACAGTGCCAAGTGGCGAACCAGCTCTCAGGCAGCTTCCGACAGCGATTTGTGGGCGTCGGTCAGGATCTCGAACGAGCGCACCCGCGCCGCATGGTCGAAAATCTGCGCTGTGACCATCAGTTCGTCGGCGCCGGTGCGGCGCACGAATGCCTCGATGCCTTGCCTGACCGTTTCGGGGGAGCCGACGACGGCGCAGGAAAGCGCCTGGCCGAGCATGGTCTTGGCCATTGGATCGAGGTCGCGCTCATATCCTTCGACCGGCGGCGGCAATCGGCCGGGCCGGCCGGTGCGCAGATTGACGAAGGCCTGCTGCAGCGAGGTGAACAACAGCCGCGCCTCGGCATCGGAAGGAGCAGCGAAGACATTGAGGCCGAGCATCACATAGGGCTTGTCGAGCTGCTCCGAAGGCTGGAAGCGCGAGCGGTAGATCTCCAGCGCATGGTCGAGCTCGGCCGGCGCAAAATGCGAAGCGAAGGCGTAGGGCAGGCCGAGCGTGGCGGCAAGCTGCGCGCCGTAGAGGCTGGAGCCGAGAATCCAGATCGGCACCTTTTCGCCTTCGCCGGGCACCGCGCGGATGCGTTGGCCGTCTTCGGCTGGCTGGAAGTAACCGATCAGCTCGACGACGTCCTGCGGGAAATTGTCGGCGCCAGCGTCGAGGTTGCGGCGCAGCGCCCGTGCCGTGGGCATGTCGGTGCCGGGCGCCCGGCCGAGGCCGAGATCGATGCGGCCGGGATGCAGAGCGTTGAGCGTGCCGAATTGCTCGGCGATGACAAGTGGCGAATGATTGGGCAGCATGACGCCGCCGGCGCCTACGCGTATCGTACGGGTACCTCCGGCCACATGGGCAATGACCACCGAGGTGGCGGCGCTGGCGATGCCTGGCATGTTGTGATGCTCAGCCAGCCAGTAGCGCTTATATCCCAGCCGCTCGGCATGACGGGCGAGATCGAGCGAATTGGCGAGCGACTGCGAAGCATTGCTGCCTTCGACGATCGGCGACAGGTCGAGAACGGAAAGAGCGGTCATCGGCGGGGATTCCTGTGGACCGGACGGATGTAGGAAGCCGTTGCCGGGGCGGCAAATTCAAAATGTTGATCGAGCGCTGTGCGCCTGACGGATGTGCAACCGATGCAAGGTCGTTGATATGCACACCAATCAGTGACGCTTTTGGGCTCTTAAGCCGCTACCTTTTTGGCTCGGAAATCTCTTCATCCTCGATTACCGCCGTGTGCTGCGCCGCGAGGAAATTGCCGACATGGCTGAGACCGTCGAAATGATCGCAGAATACCTTGATGACGACCAGCAGCGGCACCGCCATCAGCGCGCCGACGAAACCCCATAGCCACGACCAGAAGGCGATGGCGATCAGGATCGCCACGGCGTTGATCTCGAGACGGCGGCCGACCACCGTCGGCGTCACGAACTGGCCTTCGACGACGTCGCATAAGAGGACGAAGGCCGGCGCCAGCAGCGCATAGGAAATCGTGTCGAAGCTGATCAGCGCGATGATCGTGACCAGCGTGATGGTGGTCAGCGCCCCGATATAGGGCAGGAAATTGAGCAAGGCCGCTGCCGCGCCCCAGACCTGCGCGTTGGGCACGCCGAGTGCCCACAGGCCGAGCCCGATGACCACGCCGAGACATGTATTGATGACCGTGACAGTAAGCAGATAGTGCGAGATTTCACGCTCGACGTCATAGACTACGCGCAGCGCCCGCTTCTTTTCGCTTAGACTGGGGAAGGACTGGACGATCTTTTCATAGAACATCGTGCCCGAGGCGAGCAGGAACAGCGACAGGACGAAGACGATGGTGACGCTGGCGCCGGCCGACAGCACATTGCCGGCGGCCTGCGAGAGAATACCCGATGGCGCCATCGCCACCCTCTGAACGCCCGGCTCCTGGGACGTCTGTGTCAGGCCCTCGATCTGGCGCGAAATCTCCACGATCCGTTCGAACGGACGGCGCAGTTGTGCCAGACGTTCGGTAAGCTGCTGGCCGATCGTCGAGGTGTTGTTGATGAGGTCGATGACCGGGCCGCTGAGCAGATATCCCGCGACGGCGACGAGGCAAAACGAAAGCAGCACCAGCAGTGTCGCCGAAATGACATCGGGCATGCCATGCTTGCGCAGGAAGCGAACGATCGGCGTCAGCGTCAGCGCCAGCAGAAAAGCCAGAATGACCGGCATGAAGAAGGCGCGGGCGAAGTAAAGCGCGTAGATCGCCATGAGGATGAAGATGCCGACGAGCAGCGAACGCATCAGATGCGCATCCGCCCGCGCCTCGACGCGCGAATCCGGGCTTTCGGCAGCGCTTGCGCCCGAAGCGGCGGGTTCGGCCTTCATTCTGACCCTCGGCGGCACACCGCGATTGGTGTAGACCGTTGGCGAAAACGCCTCTGCGGCTTCAAGGTTCCGTTAGCCGGCGTCACCGGCAAGGCCGCCTCGCGGCTTTGCTGGTGAATCAGGCAACCGGCGCTGCCGCGGCGACGGCCTTCGCAGTTTCCCGGCGCACGATCGGCGCCACCTTGGTGCCGTAGAGTTCGATAGCCTTCATGACCTTGGCGTGCGGCATGGTGCCGATCGCCATTTGCAGCAGGAAGCGGTCGTTGCCGAATATCCTGTGCTGGGCAATGATCTTGTGCGCCACCTGTTCTGGATTGCCGACGAACAGGGCGCCGTTCGGGCCGCGCGATTGGTCGAAATGAGCCCGCGACGTCGGCCCCCAGCCGCGCTCGCGGCCGATGCGGTTCATCACTTCGGCCTGCGGCCTGTAGAAATCGTCGGCTGCCTGGTCGGCGGTGTCGGCGATGAAGCCGTGCACGTTGAGGCTGGTGGCAAGGCTCGCCGGATCGCTGCCGGCCCGCCTGGCTGCATCCCTGTAGATGTCGAACAGTGGTGCAAACCGCGCCGGTTCGCCGCCGATGATCGCCAGAGCCAGCGGCAACCCGAGTACGCCAGCCCGCGCCGCCGATTGCGGCGTACCACCGATCGCGATCCAGATCGGCAATTTGTCCTGAAAGGGCCGGGGATAGACGCCGCGATCGTTGATCGGCGCGCGCAGACTGCCCGACCAGGTCACCTTGACATGATCACGGATGGCGAGCAGCAGGTCGAGCTTCTCGGCAAAGAGCTCGTCATAGTCTTCGAGATTATAGCCGAACAGCGGAAAGGATTCGATGAACGAGCCGCGCCCGGCCATGATCTCGGCCCGGCCGCCGGACAGAAGATCGAGGGTGGCAAACTGCTGAAAGACGCGCACCGGATCGTCGGAGGACAAAACGGTGACCGCGCTGGTCAGCCTTATGCGCTTGGTTCGTTCGGCAGCCGCCGCCAGCGCCACCACCGGAGCGGAGGCAGCATAGTCGGGACGGTGGTGCTCGCCGAGACCAAAGACGTCCAGCCCGACCTGATCGGCGAGCTCGATCTCCTCGATCAGGTTGCGCAGCCGCTCATGCGCACCGATCGCCCCGGGACCCGGTTCCGGGCTGACGTCAGCGAAGGTGTAGAGACCGAGTTCCATAGTGGTGTCATCCTAGCGTTTTGTCTTGGCGCTACAGGTAGCGATCAGTCCGCTGCGCCGCCAGAGGCCTGGATGGTGAACAGTGCGGGTGGCTTTCAGCCGAATTCGATCGAAATGGCGTCTCCCGGTTGCAACAGATCAGAATTTCATGGCTGGCATACCGTTTTGGCGCTTGAACTCTCGGTTTTCACGCGTATGTAAGCCTCGCAAATTGACTCCAGGGAAGTGGACTTGGCTATCTACAGGGAAAAAGACGTTTTCGAGCGGCGCAATGCCGCAAACGAGGCAAAGAAGGCGCTTCTGGAGCGCTTCAAGGCAAAGCCGGCGGCAGATGATCCAGCGGTGCTGGCACGACAGGCCGAGCGCAAGGCAGTCCTCGAGGCCCGCGCGATACGCGAGGCCGAAAAGGCCAGGCTGAAGCAGGAAAAGCTGGCGCGCGAAGCGGCCGAAAAGGCCGAGCGCGAGGCAGCTGCCGAAGCGGCACGCATTGCCGCCGAAGAGGCAGCACAGGCCGAAGCGAAGATCCGGGAAGCTGAAGAGAACGAGCGCATCGCCCGTTTTCTTGCCGACGAGGCCGAACGCAAGGCCAAGCGTGACGCACGCTATGCCGCGCGCAAGCAGCGCACCGGCAGGACGCCGCCCGGCTTCTCCGCCCGATAGCGCCTTCCGGCGCTGATCGGCCGAATTCAAGAATCAGGGCCGCCTTGCAGCGGCCCTGAAGGCGTTTGGTCTGTCGGGCCGACTTAAGCCGCGAGCTTCAGTCCCATAATGCCGCAAACGATGAGCGCGATGCAGGCCAGCCTGATCGCGGTCGCCGGCTCCCCGAGCAGCCATATCCCCAACAGCGCCGTGCCGACGGTGCCGATGCCGGTCCATACCGCATAGGCTGTGCCGACCGGCAGTGCCTTCAGCGCCAGGCCGAGCAAGGTCAGGCTGACAATCATCGAGGCTACCGTCAGGACGGTTGGCAGCGGCTTCGAGAATCCGTCGGTGTATTTTAGGCCGATCGCCCAGCCGATCTCGAACAGGCCGGCGAAGAACAGGAAAATCCACGACATCGGAACGCTCCGTTTCGATGGCTCCCGGCCGATCTCTTGAAAGCGCAAAAACTATCTTCGCCGCATCCATATGGGATGCTCGTGCGCTTAATGAACAACAATACCGGCCGCATTTGCGGCCGGTCGAAATAAGCCAAAACGGTAGCTGCGGCCCTACTTGTCCTTCAGCTTCATCGCCTTCACCGGCGGTGCCTTCAGGGCCGGCGCCGGAGCGGGTTTCTTCGCGTCCTTCTTCGGCTTGCGGGCTTCCTTGCCTGCCTTCATCGCACCTTTAGCCATGATTCGTTCCTCCGGTTGATGTCTGGCGAAGTGAAACAAGAGAAAACGCTAGACTGCAAGAGGCCGCTGCCGTGCAGTCGCCTTGGCCGATGGCTGTCAACCGGTTTCTAATTCCCTCGTAAACCGCAGCGGTCCGTGCGATGGTCCTCTTCGCACTGCAGCATCAGCCCTTGCGTTTCGCCGGCTGATGATCGCGCAGTCCGGTCAGGACGACAATGCGGATCCACATCGGTTGCCAGATGAGCTTCGACTTCCCGCAGGAAACACCGCTGATCGCGATGCTCAACGTCCATTATTCGCGCGCATCCGATCTCGAGCGGCCGGACTTCCTGACGTCGAACCCGCCGGTGCCGATCGAAAGCTATCGCGACAGTTTCGGCAATTGGTGCAACCGTCTCGTTGCGCCGGCCGGGCGCTTTGCGTTCGGCACGGACGCGGTCATCCGCGACCCCGGCTCCTTCGAGACGCGCGAGCTGACGGCATGGCAGCATGAGGTGCGCGATCTGCCGTCGGAGACGCTGCTGTTCCTGCTGCCCAGCCGCTATTGCGAGAGCGACGTGCTGGCGAACGAAGCCTGGCGGCTGTTCGGCAATACGCCGCTCGGCATCCCGCGCGTCCAGGCGGTCTGCGACTTCGTCCATAACCATATCGTCTTCAACTATTTCAATGCACGGCCGACACGCACCGCAGCCGAAGCCTATCGCGAGCAGAGTGGTGTGTGCCGCGACTTTGCCCACCTCGCAGTCGCCTTCTGCCGCGCCCTGAACATCCCGACCCGCTACTGCACCGGTTATATCAGCGATATCGGCCTGCCAAAGCCGTGGTCGGACATGGATTTCGCCGCCTGGATGGAGGTTTATCTCGGCGGCCGCTGGCACGCGTTCGACCCGCGCAACAACGCGCCGCGCATCGGCCGCATCCTGATTGCCTCCGGACGCGATGCCGCCGATGTCCCACTCACCCACATTTTTGGACCGGGCGCGCTGGCTGGCTTCAAGGTCTGGACGGAGGAGGTCATCGAATAGCCTCTCGCGCTGCCCTTTTGAACAACTCGACACTTCGGGCGTTGTTCAAGCTGTGGAGCGTGGGCGTGCTCCGCTAATCTCGGTGCATCAACCAAGGCAGCACACCATGGCGGCGCATGGCGGGTCGAAAAAAGTGATCTATGCGGCGCTCGCCGGCAATCTTGCGATCGCCCTGACCAAATTCGCCGCTGCCTTGTTCACGGGCAGCTCGGCAATGCTCTCGGAAGGCGTCCACTCGCTCGTCGATACCGGCAATGGCAGCCTGCTGCTTTACGGCATGCACCGCGCCGCCCGGCCGGCCGATCGGACGCATCCGCTAGGCCATGGTCGCGAGCTGTATTTCTGGAGCTTCATCGTCGCGCTCCTCGTCTTTGCACTGGGCGCCGGCATATCGTTCTACGAAGGCGTGACGCACATCATGGCGCCGGAGCCGATTGCCAACGCAAAGGTGAACTACGCTGTACTTGGCCTTTCCTTCCTGTTCGAAGGCACCTCCTGGCTGGTGGCGCTGAACGAGTTCCGCCACCAAAAAGGCAGCCACGGCTGGCTCGAGGCGGTGCAGCTCAGCAAGGACCCGAGTGTCTACACCGTACTCTTCGAGGACAGCGCGGCACTTCTCGGCCTCGTTGTCGCCTTCGCCGGCATATTGGCGGCGGAACTGCTGGACATGCCGAAGCTCGACGGCGCCGCGTCGATCGGCATCGCGCTGATCCTGGGCGCGACCGCGATCTTCCTGGCCCGCGAAAGCAAGAGCCTGCTGCTCGGCGAGCCGGCCTCGCCCGAGGTGCAAATGAAAGTGCTGGCCATTGTCCAGCAGGACCCGGCGGTGCGGCGGGCAAATGGCGTACTGACGCTCCATATGGGGCCTCAGGAGATCGTCGCCGCTCTGAGCATCGAGTTCGAGGACCACTTGTCGGCGCCCGAGATAGAGACCTGCGTCGAACGCCTCGAGACACGGCTGAAGGCGGAGATGCCGGAGGTCACGCGCCTGTTCGTCAAGCCGCAGACCACCGGCACCTGGGAACGGCGGAGCAAGGCCTTGGCGGCGTCCGGAGGGGAGCCGGCCTGAGGAAAATGGCTGCGCCATCGGGCAGTCCCGGTTATGATTGCGCGCAAAAGCTCCAGGAGGAACGAAGATGAAAATCGACGGCGGGTGTCATTGCGGCGCCATTACTTACGAGGCCGAGGTCGATCCGGAAAAGACCACCATTTGTCACTGCATCGATTGTCAGAAGCTAACCGGAACGGCCTTTCGCGTCACCGTGCCGGCGTCCGAGGACAATTACACGATCACCAAGGGCGCGCCGAAAATCTACATCAAGACCGGTTCGAGTGGTGCCAAGCGCGCTCAGGCATTTTGCGGTGAGTGCGGCTCGCATCTCTACGCCACGTCGGCGGGCGCGGGACCGAAGGTTTACGGCATCAGGGTCGGCACGGCATGGCAGCGCGATCAACTGGTGCCGAGAAAGCAGATCTGGCATCGCTCGGCGCTGCATTGGCTGCCGGAATTCGAAGGCACAACCATCATCGAGGAGCAGTAGCGCCAGACCGGGCGAAGCCTCGGCTCCGGTTCCGGCGTAGCTCTCAATCGTCGCCTTCGACGACCCTTAGCCTCAGCTGCCCGGTTTTCGAATCGGCAACACGCGCGCTGCTTTCCGCTTTTGCTCCGCTGCCATTCGACCCAGCGGTGTCCTCCGCCGGCTGCACGCCAAACTCCAGCGCCTCGATCTTTTGTCCGCGCCTGGTCACCTTCGATGTCGAGACGAGGATGTCCTCGATATCCTTGGCCGATTGACCGAAATGCGTCTGCAATTTGCGCACCCGCTCGTCGAGCCGAGAGACGTCTTCCATCAGCCGGATGACCTCGCCCTGGATCAGGTGCGCCTGCTCGCGCATACGGGCATCCTTGAGGATCGCCTGGATGACCTGGATCGACAGCATCAAAAGCGATGGCGAGACGATGACGATCCGCGATCGATGCGCCTTTTGGACAACGGCCTCGAAATTCTCGTGGATTTCGGCGAACACCGATTCCGAGGGCACGAACATGAAGGCAGTGTCCTGCGTCTCGCCCTGGATCAGGTATTTTTCGGAAATATCCCGGACATGCACCTCGATGTCGCGGCGGAAAGCCTGAGCGGCGGACTTCTGCAGGTCGGCGCCTTCGGCGGCACGGATGGCATTCCAGGCCTCGAGTGGAAACTTTGCATCGATGGCAAGCGACGGTGCGCCGTTCGGCATCTTCACCAGGCAGTCGGGCCGGCTGCCATTCGACAAGGTCGCCTGGAATTCATAGGCGCCGTGGGGCAATCCGTCGGCGACGATGGCTTCCATACGCGACTGGCCGAAGGCGCCGCGCGTCTGCTTGTTGGAAAGGATCGCCTGCAATTGCACGACCTGGCCGGCCAGCGACTGGATGTTGCCTTGCGCGATATCGATGACCGCCAGCCGCTCCTGCAGCTTGGCGAGGCTCTCATGCGTCGATCTCGTCTGCTCGGTCATGGTCTGGCCGAGGCGGCCGGTCATGGCGTCGAGGCGCTGGCCGATCGACTGGGTCAGTTCGGCCTGACGCGCCCCGAACACTTCGGCGATAGCGCCCATACGGCCCTGCATTTCCGCCTGGCTTGCCAAGATGCCGGCCATCCGCACCTCGGCGTCGCGGGCGTGGTCGGCGGCTTCGGCGGTCGCCATTGCACGCGCCTTGGCCGATCGCCAGAGCGCAATGACGAGCGCCACGAACAGGCCGAGGAACAGCATTGCGCCGAAACCCAGGGCATGGCCGAGCGTGATCGTGGTGGCGCCGAGGCGGGCGACAGGTTCGGACAGGATGGTGGCCAGATCGTTCATGCCGACAGCATAGATGATTCGGTCTGGCGGCACAGATCAAAACGTGAACGACCAGAAGGCGTCCCGGTTGACGCTTTTCCTGCGAGGTCTTAGGTGAGACGCCATGTCGATCAAGCCGCTTATCATCCTCCCCGATCCCGTCCTGCGTCAGGTTTCAAAACCGGTCGAGCGTGTCGACGGTGATTTGCGTAAACTGGCCGGCGACATGCTGGACACCATGTATGACGCGCCCGGCATCGGCCTCGCGGCGATCCAGGTCGGCGAACCCTTGCGCTTGCTGGTGATCGACCTCGCCAAGGAGGACGAGACGCCGGCACCGCACGTCTTCATCAATCCCGAAATCCTCGACAGCTCCGACCAGCGTTCGGTCTACGAGGAAGGCTGCCTGTCGATCCCGGATTACTATGCCGAGGTCGAGCGTCCGGCAGCGGTGCGGGTGAAGTATCTCGATCGCGACGGCAAGCTGCAGGAGATCGAGGCCGAGGGGCTGATGGCGACCTGCCTGCAGCATGAGATCGACCACCTAAACGGCGTGCTGTTCATCGACCACATCTCCAAGCTGAAGCGCGACATGGTGGTGAAGAAATTCAAGAAGCTCGCCAGGGACAAGGCGCCGGGCAAGATGGTGGGATAGGGGTCGACGAATGCCCCTGCGTGTCATCTTGATGGGTACGCCCGAATTCTCCGTGCAGACGCTGCGAGCGATCGCCGGGGCAGGGCATGAATTGGCAGCCGTCTACACGCAGCCGCCGCGCGCCGCAGGCCGGCGCGGGCTCGAGCTGACGCCGTCGCCGGTGCAGCGTGAGGCGGAGCGGCTTGGCATCGAGGTGCGGTCGCCGGTGTCGCTGAAGAGCGAGGCGGAGCAGCAGGCGTTCCGCACCTTGCGCGCCGATGTCGCCGTGGTCGTCGCCTACGGGCTGCTTCTGCCCAAACCTATTCTCGAGGCGCCGCGGCTCGGTTGCCTCAATGGCCACGCATCGCTATTGCCGCGCTGGCGCGGCGCTGCCCCTATCCAGCGCGCCATCATGGCCGGCGATACCGAGACGGGCATGATGGTGATGCGGATGGAGGAAGGCCTCGACACCGGGCCTGTGGCAATGGTTGAAAAATGCGCCATTGGACCCGACATGACGGCCGGCGATCTGCACGACCGGCTGATGATCCTGGGTGCTGCGCTGATGGTGCAAGCGCTCGAACGGCTCGAGCGGAATACGCTGACATTTACCACACAGGCGGAGGTGGGGGTGACCTACGCCAAGAAGATCGATAAATCGGAGACTCGCATAGACTGGCTGCGACCTGCCGGCGACGTGCACAACCAGATTCGCGGCCTGTCGCCCTTTCCCGGTGCATGGTGCGAGGCCGAAATCGGCGGCCGCATGGAACGGCTGAAACTGCTTCGCTCGACGCTCTCGCAAGGCGCCGGCGAACCGGGAGGAATTCTCGATGACCGGCTGACGGTTGCCTGCGGGTCAGGCGCGATCAGGCTGGTCGAAGTTCAACGTGCGGGCGGAAGGCCCATTGCCGCGCAGGAGTTTCTGCGCGGGGCCAAGCTCGAAAAAGGGATGAAATTGTCATGAGCATGATGTCCATACGCGCGGCGACGCCGCGGGACCGCGAGGCGATCCGCCTTGTCGAAGAACACGCATTCGGCCAGCAGGCGGAGGCCGGACTGGTCGACGCGCTGGTCACCGGCGGTGATGCCGTCGTCGAACTGGTGGCGGACGAAGACGGGCAAGTGGTCGGCCATATCCTGTTTTCACGGCTCTTCGTGCAGAATGGCGGCAAGAGCTTCCCGGCAGTCGCGCTGGCGCCGCTGGCAGTCGAGCCGTCGTTCCACGGCACCGGCATCGGCGGTGCCCTGGTCCGAGAGGCTCATATCCGCCTGAAAGCCGCCGGCGAGACGCTCGCTGTGGTGCTCGGCGATCCGGCCTACTATGGCCGCTTCGGCTACAGCCGCGCCCGTGCAGCGAAATTCGAGAGCGACTACCAAGGCGAGGCTTTGCAGGCGCTTGCCTGGGGCGAGGCGCCGGAGACCGGCAGGCTGGTCTACGCCTCGGCCTTCGGCTCAGCCCTCGCCGCCTGATTTCGCCTCGATCCGGGAATGCCGCGTTTTCGCCTCGACATCGAATATGACGGCAGTCTCTTTGCCGGCTGGCAACGCCAGGCCAATCAGCCTTCGGTGCAGCAGGCGATCGAGCAGGCGATCGAGAAGTTCTGCGGCGAGCAGGTCTCTCTGCGCGCCGCCGGCCGCACCGATGCCGGTGTCCATGCGACCGCTCAGGTGGCGCATGTCGATCTGGTCAAGGCATGGCCCGGCGACAAGGTGCGCGACGCCGTCAACGCGCATCTGCAAGCGGCCAAGGCGCACATCGCCATCCTGAAGGCCGCCGTCGTGCCGGATGGCTTCGATGCGCGTTTCTCGGCGATCGGCCGCCACTATCTCTACCGTATCGTCAACCGCCGCGCGCCAGCAGCGCTCGACAAGGGCAAGATCTGGTGGGTACCGAAGCAGCTCGATGCCGCCGCCATGCACGAAGCGGCAAAAGTGCTGCTTGGCCGGCATGATTTCACCACCTTCCGCTCGACCCAGTGCCAAGCCACCAGCCCGGTCCGCACGCTCGACCGGCTGGATGTCAGCCGGGCGGGCGATTTCATCGAAGTCCGCGCTTCGGCGCGGTCATTCCTGCACAACCAGGTGCGCTCGATGGTCGGCTCGCTCAAACGTGTCGGCGAAGGCGGCTGGGCCATTGCCGACCTCAAGGCCGCGCTCGAGGCGCGCGACCGTGCGGCCTGCGGTCAGGTGGCGCCGCCCGACGGGCTGTTTCTAGTCGGCGTCGATTATCCGACGCCTGGCTGATCCGGCACGCTGATACCGAGCAGCGCCTGCAGGCCGAACAGGACGATCAGCGACGCCACGAACATGCCGGCAAAAACAGCGCTGCCGACAGCCGCACCCCTGCCGATGGCAACGTTGGTCATCCGCCAGGTCAATACCATTGACAGCGCGAACAGCAGCAGCGACACCAGCCCGGAGACTTCGTTGGCCGATGTCAGGAAAAGCCGGATCAACGCCGATGGCAGCATCATCCAGGCGATGATCGCCGAGGCCCAGTTGCTGGCGACGACATAATGGACGAAACGGCTGCCGACGCCGACCCGCGGCGCGACCAGGGCCAGGCCGATGAGCGGCAGCACCCAGGCGCCGATATCGACGGTGGCCAGCCGGATCAACATGCTGAAACGGCCGACGAATGCGTCGGGATCGCCGATCTCGTTGGCAATGCCGACCCAGCCGACGATCAATGCCGGCGCCGCGACGACGATGGCAAAAAAGGAGTTCCAGAAACCGTCCGCCGAAAGGTCGAGCAGGCGAAATCCGTCGGCCTTGCCGAGCATCAGCCGCCAGGCGCCGGCAAGCGAAGCATAGGTTTCATCCGCTGAAAGCATCCCTAGGATATGTCCTGCGCAAACCAGTCTTCAACGAAGCGCAGATAAATCTGCGTCAGCGTCTCGAGATCGGCAATCGCCACACGTTCGTCGACCATGTGCATGGTCTTGCCGACCAGGCCGAATTCGACCACCGGACAATAATCCTTGATAAAGCGGGCATCGGAGGTGCCGCCGGAGGTGGAGAGCGCCGGCTTCCTGCCGGTCACCGCTTTGACCGAACCGCCAAGCGTCTCGATCAGCCTGTCGTCGCGTGTCAGGAAAACATGGCTCGGCCCGTCGCGCCAGACGATCTCGTAGTCGACCGGCGTCTTCTTGCCGGCGCGGTATTTCTTGCGTTTCGCCGCCCGGTCGAGGCGGTTGTGGATCTCGGCCTGGATCGTCTCGGCGGTCCATGTGTCGTTGAAGCGGATATTGAAGGTAGCTGCTGCCTTCGCCGGGATGACGTTGGTGGCGGGATTGCCGACATCGATGGAGGTCACCTCAAGGTTCGTCGGCTGGAAATCCCTTGTTCCGTTGTCGAAGACGGGGTGCAGCAAGGCGTCGACCAGCGTCACCAGGCCGCGCACCGGATTGTCGGCTAGCTGCGGATAGGCGGCGTGGCCCTGGCGGCCGTTGACGACGACCGTGCCCGATAGCGAGCCGCGCCGGCCGATCTTGATCATATCGCCAAGCGCGTCGGGATTGGTAGGCTCGCCGACGATCGAGGCATCCCATTTCTCGCCTTTGGCGGCCGCCCATTCGAGCAGCTTCGTCGTGCCGTTGATCGCCGGGCCTTCCTCATCGCCGGTTATCAGCAGCGAGACCGACCCCTTCGGGCCGCCCTTCTGCTCGACATGTCGCGCCACCGCCGCGACGAAACAAGCAATGCCGCCCTTCATGTCGACGGCGCCGCGGCCGAACATCTCGCCATTGGCGATCTCGGCGCCAAAGGGCGGGTGCGTCCAGGCTGCCTCGTCGCCCACCGGCACCACGTCGGTATGGCCGGCAAACATCAGATGCGGGCCATTGCCGGAACGCCGCGCGTAAAGGTTCTCGATGTCCGGTGTGCCGGCTTCGGAAAACACCGGTCGCTCGACCGCAAAGCCGAGCGGCTTCAACATCGCCTCCAGCGCGCGCAGCGCACCGCCTTCGGCGGGCGTCACGGAAGCACAGCGGATGAGTGCAGCGAGATTTCTAACCGGATCGGTAGGCAGCATCATGGGCAAAAGCGATAGTCGAAAGCGCAAGGTCTGTCACGGCCAGACGTGAGGGCCAGCCATGCCGCCGACATTATGGTTTTCATGTCGTATAATTGCGGCAAGGTCTCTCGACCAGAACAGGGCCATCGCATGGTCACGCGTGGCAAGACGATCGTAATCGCCGGTGCCGGCAGTATCGGCTGCTACGCCGGCGGCTGCCTGATACTTGCCGGGCGAAAGGTGTTTCTGCTGGCGCGACCGCGCGTCGAGAAGGCCCTGCAAGAAGCTGGATTGCGCATCACCGACCCTGACGGCCGCGACCGTTCTGTCAAACCGGACGCATTGTCGGTCACCGCCGATCCGGCGGTAGCATTCTCCGATGCCGATGTCATTTTGGTAACGGTCAAGAGCGGCGCGACGCAAGACATGGCCGGGCTGATTGCCGCCCATGCCCGACCGGACGTGGTGATACTCAGCCTGCAGAACGGCGTCGACAATGCCGATAAATTGCGAGCCCATCTCACCGCCCAGCCGGTGCTCGCGGGCATGGTGCCGTTCAACGTGGTCCAATCGCCGGAGGGCGAATTGCCGCTTCGCCTGCACCGCGCCAGCGGCGGCAAAGTGATGATCGAACAGGGCTCGGCGGGCCTTGACGAACTGCTTGATGTCGAGGGGTTTGCCGTCGCGACGCATGGTGACATCGACGCGGTGTTATGGGACAAGCTGCTGCTCAACCTCAACAACGCGCTGGTGGCGCTTTCCGGTCTGCCGCTGGCGGCAGAGCTTGCCGATCGCCGCTGGCGGCTGATCCTGGCCGGTCAGATCGACGAAGCATTGGCGGCAATGACGGCGACAGGCATCGAACCCGCTCGCATCGCCGGCCTGCGTCCCGCACTGCTGCCGAAAGTGCTTCGCCTGCCCGACGGGCTGTTCAAGTTCTTGGCGCGGCGGATGCTTGCCATCGATCCGGCCGCGCGTTCGTCGATGTGGGATGACCTGCGGCGCCGCCGGTCGACGGAGATCGGCGAACTGCAAGGCGCGGTCCTGCGTTTGGCCGAAAAGGCCGGCACGCCGGCGCCTTTGCTGAAGCATGTCACTGCACTGGTGCGCGCGGCCGAGCAGGAGAGGCGCGGATCGCCTTGCTTGCCGCCGGAAGCTGTCGCTGCGACCGTCAGATCGTAGCCCGCACAGGCGCCCAATAACGGCCCTTGCCGGTGCGCTTGGCTTCGTAGAGTGCATGGTCGGAACAGGTGAGCAGGATTTCCGGATCGCCGCCGTCGGCGGGTGCAAAGGCGCTGCCGACGCTCAAGCCGACATGGATGGCGGAACCGACCCCGAGGTCGAAAGGCACCGAGACCTTTTCGATGGCCCGCTTTGCCAGATAGGTGGCCTCGATCTCCGAGGTTGCGGGCAAAAGGATGACGAATTCGTCGCCGCCGATACGGAAGACCACGTCCCCCGGCCGGAAGCCGCGCTTCAATCGTTCGGCCACCTTGCGCAGCAGCACGTCGCCGACCGCATGACCAAAACGGTCGTTGACCTGTTTGAAGCCGTCGAGGTCCATGCTGAGCACGGCAAACGGCTTGCCGCCATTGGCGGCCGGCGCCGCAAGGTCGCGGCACATGTCGCGCAATTTTTCCTGCAGGAAGATGCGGTTTGGCAGGCCGGTCAGCGCGTCCTTGATCGCTAGGTCGCGATTGTCCAGCTCGGCGCGGATCATGCGGGCGTTGATTGCGTGGTTCTGAAGCAGCACGATGATGACGCCGGCCACATAGAACGGCGTTTGAATTCCGACGATCGGCATTCCGGGCGCTGCGGAAAACAATGCACCGACCACGTAAGGCAGGCTTACGGCCAACATGACGAATATGGCGAAGCGCGGGGTGGCCGCATTGCGTGACGACACCACGCCAACGACACCTGCGACATTCAAGGCGGCAAGTACGGAAAGCGCCATATTCCCGCTGGCAACACAGCCATAGCAGCCGAGGCCGAAAACGACCGACCATACACCGCTGGCTGCCATCAGGCCCGCCAGCGGCCCTTTCGAGCCGCGCCTGCGGGCCTGCTCGCATTCCCGCATCAGCAGAACGCGGACGACGAAAAGCATCAGGTCGGCTGCGATCCAGGCGTAGGGCCACCAATCCTTCGTGGCAAGTGCGGCGCTGACCGCAACCACCAAAACGCTGATGGTGCCGAACAAGACTGCGAATTTGCGGTCGAAAGTGGTGTCGAGAAGCCGGGCGCGGACGGCTTCCGGTTCCAATCTCATCGGCGAAGAGAACCAGGCAAACAGGCGAGCGGCGGCGCTCCACGTTTTGCGCGGCTCCTTGGTGGTCAGGGATAGGTCGCTTGCCAGTCGAGCGCTCCGTGCCGGTCGACACAGTTTTCGCCGGCATGCTGGGCCAGGGTGATTAACATTCGCTTAGAGCGTCCGGCGCAAAACCGGGGTTTCGGAACTCCCCGCTCTGCCGCTCTAGCGGATCTGCCGCCGGCTCGCGGGTCTTAGCTTGCCGGCCCCGGTCGTCTGCGGACTGCAGGCCGACGCGGCGGACCCGGCTCGGGATCGGTTTTCTTCGCATGTGCCGGCTGCCCATGAGGGGTTTCGATCAGCGTGATCTTCTGCCAGATCTTTCGCGACAGGTTCGACGCCAGGTTCTCGATGTCATTGACGCCATCGATGACCACGGCGTCATTGACCGACTGGGCAAACAGCGCGGCGATCTTGCCGGTGATCGACAACATTTCGGAGCAATAGTCGAGATAGCGGGCAAGGTCGGCGGCGTTGGTGATGCGGGCTGGCGAATGTGCAGTCGGCTTGAAACTGGCTGAAAGTGCTGCCGGATCCTTGGTCAGCTGGTGCATGTCGATGACGTGGATGAGCGACCGCAGCCCGTGAAGTTGGCGGAACACCCGCTTGCGCTTGATCCGCTCCTCGGAGCGGATCAGGGCCAGGAAGCCCAGCACGGCGAGGATGATCATGTTGAGGGAGGCTTCGATGCCTTGCACCGACTGGAAGGCATCGTGGTTTCCCGAGATGCGGCCGAGCGGCAGGATTGTGCCGACGAACAGGAACATCAGCGCTCCGATGACGAAAGCGGCGATGATGAGGCCGCGCAGCCACCAGATCGGCGCCTCCAGCGCCTTGGCTGCCTTTGCCAGATCGCGCGACAGCGACACGAGCTCGGCGGCGACGCCGCGCAGGCCTGCATCGGGAAAGCGCTCGGCGACGCGCTCTTCCAGCCGTTCGGCGGTTTCGAGGATCAGTTTCGAATCAAGCGAGCGGTAGCGCATGACGAAATGTCCGATTGGCGCTCAGGGTTCGGCCGGTGCGTTGGTGCGCTTGCCGTAGCGGTTGGGGCCTGGGTCACTTTTGAAAAAAGCCAGGATAAAAAGCAGGACGAAGCCGATAATGAGAGAGATCAATGCGTAATAGGCAGGCTTGCCGAAATCATGGAACCGCTTCGCCGTTAGCGCAAAGGTCGACCATGTCGAGACGAACACAGCGATCCATAAGGCGAGCGCCCAATACTGGCTCGCGGCAGTGCCTAACGGCGTTCGCGCGAACTGGTAGAGCAGAAAGAGTTGAACGATGACCGGCAAGAGGCCAGCCAAAACATAAGCGCTCGGATTCACCCGCCCAGAAAGGCTGAAGAAAAGCCATAGGAATTGAGGTTTGTCAGTCAACCCGGTGCATCCGTTCTCGGGAGATCAATCGCGCAGCAATTCGTTGATCGAGGTCTTGGAACGGGTTCTTGCGTCGACCCGCTTGACGATGACAGCGCAGTAGAGGCTGGGGCCGGGCTCGTTGTTTGGAAAAGGCTTGCCCGGCAGTGAGCCGGCGACGACGACGGAATTGGCCGGCACTTCGCCGTAGAAGATCTCGCCGGTGGCGCGGTCGACGATCTTGGTCGATTGGCCGATGAAGACACCCATGCCGAGCACTGAGCCCTCGCGAACAATGCAGCCCTCGACCACTTCGGAACGGGCGCCGATGAAGCAATTGTCCTCGATGATGGTTGGGCCGGCCTGCATCGGCTCCAGCACGCCGCCGATACCGACGCCGCCCGACAGATGCACATTCTTGCCGATCTGGGCACAGGAGCCGACCGACGCCCAGGTGTCGACCATGGTGCCGCTATCGACATAGGCGCCGACATTGACGAAGGACGGCATCAGCACGGCGCCCGGCGCGACATAGGCAGAGCGGCGCACGATCGACGACGGCACGGCGCGGAAGCCGGCCTTCTCGAAATCGACGGCGCTCCAGCCGTCGAACTTCGAAGGCACCTTGTCCCACCATACCGCCTGACCGGGACCACCCTTGATGATCTCCATCGGGTTGAGCCGGAAGGACAGCAGCACCGCTTTCTTCAGCCACTGGTTGACGTGCCATTTGCCGTCGGCCTGCCGCTCGGCGACGCGGGCGACGCCCCGGTCGAGCAGGTCGAGCGCCGATTGGATGGCCTCGCGCGTCTCGCCGCGGGTTGCGGTCGAAATGGTGTCGCGTTCCTCGAAGGCGTTCTCGATGATCTTCTCGAGACTCGCGAGATCGGGCTTCGACATGAATTCGCTCCATTACCAAGCTGTTAAGGGCCGGCGCCTTAACCTGTTTGAAAGTCGCGCGGACCCTATGTGAAGGCTTGGGGAGGGTCAATCGCGGCAGCGTCACGGGACGGCGCAAGTGAATGATTGGACGGGTAAAGCAAATATGACTCCCATGGAAAAGGCGGGGTGGACGCCGCTACCGCATTCGGACGAGGATCTGGAGCGGTCGAAAAGCGTGCCGGACACGCCGCAAACGCGCGCGGAGACATATCGGCTGGCCTGGAACGACCCCGATTTCATGACGCGGCGCGAGTTGCGCGCGGTCAGGCTGCAGCTCGAACTGCTGAAACCGGAGATGATCCTGGCCGAGCGCGGCATCCAATCGACCGTCATCCTGTTCGGCGGCGCGCGCATCCCCGAGCCCGGCGGTGAAGCCTGGGCGGCCAAGAACGAGACGCAGAAGAAGAATCTCGAGCAAAACAGCAAATACTATGAGGAGGCGCGCAAATTCGCCCGCCTCTGCTCGCAGCAGTCGGCCACTTCGTACTATCGCGAATTCGTCGTGGTGACCGGCGGCGGGCCTGGCGTCATGGAGGCCGGCAATCGCGGCGCCGACGATGTAGGCGCGCCGTCGATCGGTCTCAACATCGTGCTGCCGCACGAGCAGGCGCCAAACGCCTACGTGACGCCGGAACTCTGCTTCAACTTCCACTATTTTGCGGTCCGCAAGATGCATTTCGTCATGCGTGCCAAGGCCGTTGCGGTGTTTCCCGGCGGCTTCGGCACGATGGACGAGTTCTTCGAGACGCTGACCTTGATCCAGACCGGCCGCATGGAACGCGTGCCGGTCATCCTGTTCGGCAAGGCTTTCTGGGCAAGGGCTATCGACCTCGACTTCCTCGCCGAGCAAGGCACGATCACGCCCGGCGACCAGGATATCATCGATTTCGTCGACACCGCCGATGAGGCCTGGGGGATCGTCAGCCGCTTCTATAAACTTTGACATGCAAGCAAGGACTTGAAGCGCGCCGGCTGCCTCAAGCGGGGACTTCGACGATCGCCGTGAGAAAGCCGGCGAGATCGTCGGTGACGAAGTCCACGTCGTCCTCGTTGGCCGGGTCGCGTTCCCAGATTTCCGAGAAGGTCGGCTCGAAATTGCGCGGCACCACCAGCACCGTGGTCATGCCCAGCGATTTCGGCACCGACAGGTTGCGGGCGAGGTCTTCGAACATCACCGCATTTTGCCCGGTGACGGCGTGGAGTTCGGCAAATTTCTCGTAGGATTGTCGCGCCGGCTTGGGGTTCAGCCCGGCTGCGACGATATCGAAAATGTCGTCGAAATGCTCGAGAATGCCCAGCTGCCGCGCGGTGCGTTCGGCATGCCGGCGATCGCCATTGGTGAAGATGAATTTGCGGCCGGGAAGCTGGCGTATGGCGGTGCCGAGGACGGGATCTGGCACCAGCCAGGAATAATCGATGTCGTGGACCTTCTCGAGAAAGTCGTCGGGGTCGATGCCGTGGCGCGTCATCAACCCGTTCAGTGTCGTGCCGTATTCCCGGTAGAGCTCCTTCTGCAGCTTGCGTGCTTCCTCGCGCGGCAGCGTCAGCAATTCTCCGACATAGGCGGTCATCTTCACATCGATCTGCGAGAACAGATTGGAATGGTGCGGATAGAGCGTGTTGTCGAGATCGAACACCCAGTCGGTGACATGGGCAAAGCGGGCGGGGTCGGGAAGCGTGGTCATACCGTCCTTATGGCACGAAACGATCTTTCTAACAGGAGGTTTATCCACAACCTATGCGCGCCCTGGGTGGTGAAAATGGTGCCGTGATTAAAATCTTAAGCATCGCCGAAAGGTGACATTCAGCGCTTGCTGGCACCAAGACGGACCAGTGGGAGCAAGCGATGAATCGCATATTTCTAAAGTCTGCCGCCATCGCTTTCGCCTCCGTCGCCGTCTCACTTTTGCTGACGCTGATCGTCGTGCCGGCAATGGGTTTTCCGATCAATCGCACCATCTGGTTGACGTCTACCGTATGCCCGCTGGCTCTTGCCTGGGGCGCCGGCGCCTATACGGTCTGGCAGGGCGAAAGGTTGAAGACCGCGCATCGCGAACTCGCCCGCGCCCATGCCCAGCTCGCGGCCGCCCACAGGCGCTTGGCGGAAAAGGCGAGCCGCGACGACATGACCGGCATGCTCAACCGCGAAAGTTTCTTTGCCGCCCTCGACGGCTCTCGGCGTAAATCCGATCGCGGGGCATTGCTGATCGTCGATGCCGACCATTTCAAGACCATCAACGACAGCTACGGCCATCTGATCGGCGACGAGGCGCTGCTCCTGATCGCAAGTGCGATAGAGCGTGGCGTGCGCAGCGGCGATGTCCTTGGCCGCATCGGCGGTGAGGAATTCTGCGCCTTTCTGATCGGCGCCACCGAACACGAAGCCAGGCGCGTCGCCGAGCGCATCCGCCGTGAAGTAGAGCGTATCCGTTTCCGGCCCGTCGACGAACGAACCGTTCCGCTGACGGTCAGTATCGGCGGGACCACCTGCGGCGAGGACGCCGCAGTGTCGGAGCTGATGCGCGCCGCCGACCAGCGGCTCTACGAGGCCAAGCATCGCGGCCGCAACCTGTCGATCATCGATCGTGACATTTCCGAAGCGGCGTGAGCTCAACCCTAAGCCTTGTGCTGGAAAAATTCTACCCTATCAGAATTCAACCGCGCCGCGGCCAGTGCTGTCAAAATCCGAAGATGGCGATGCGGAACAGCAGGGCAGCGGCCGCCAGCGCGACCAGTGCAATACCAAGGCCAATGGGAGAACCCCAGCCATACCATTCCATCGCCAGCTTGGCGTATTTGAATTCTTCGGCCGGTGTGAGTGGGCCGCGCGTCTGGTTCTGGTTCATTGTCCACTCCTTGCGTGCTGCGACAGGCCGTGCCTTGCGCCCGACGCAGCATATTACTATAATAGCCGTAATGTTAGGCAAATTGATAGTTAGATGATCGAAGTAAATTCGTCAAGCATGAATCGGGCCGACATGAAGACGGCCATCAGCCTCGCCATTATGGGCTGGCAGGACGCGACGCAGGCTTATGACGAGGCAGTAGGCGATAGGCTTGAGCTGAGTACGGCGGAACGCCATTGCCTGGCGCTGCTCTATGGCGGCCCGCAATCGGCTGGCGAGGTCGCGGCCGCAACAGGGTTGACGCCGGCCGCAGTCACCGCGCTGATCGACCGGCTGGAGGCGCGCGGCCTGCTGACACGAACGCGCAGCCTCGAGGACAGGCGCAAGGTGGTCATAGAGGCGACGGAACTCACGCGAGAACTATCGGCGCGCTATTATGGTGCGATCGCGCAGGAGGGAGAAAGGGTAATCGCCACATTTAGCGACACCGAGCTGGCCACGATCCTTCGCTTCGTCACCGCATCGCTCGACCTTCAGCGCGACCAGCTTGCCCGGCTGAAAGCCGAGGCCCTGGAAACAGCCGACAGCCTATAGGCTCGCCGGGTCGAGCGCCGGCTCGCCTTTGCGGCGCGCCACGATCGCCGCAAGATCGGCGGTCTCGAAAGCATCACGCAGCACGTCGAAAGACGGCAGCACAAAATAGGCACGCTGGAACTTGTCGATCTCGTAGCCGGTGCGCATTACGGTTTCCAGGTCGAAGGGGACATCGTGCGCGTCGCCGCCTTCGACCGCGAACTGAAGCTCGGTGAAGGATGACATCAGCCCGGCGCCGAACGCCTTCAGCGGCTGGCCCGGCTCGCGTATCAGCCCGTATTCGACGGTGTACCAGTAAAGCCTGGTGATCATCTCGTCGCCGCCGAGCGCAATCACGCTGTCGGCCCTCTTGCCATACATCTGCATGAAGTCCGCAAAGACCGGCTGCGTCAGGATCGGCACGTGACCGAAGAAATCGTGGAACATGTCGGGCTCGACGATGTAGTCGAGCTCCTTTTGGGTTCGCAGCCAGTTGGTGACCGGGAAGCGGCGGTTGGCGAGGTGGTCGAAGAACGGCTGGGCCGGAATGAGCCCCGGCACCGCGACGATCTCCCAGCCGGTGAGCTTGCGCAGCTTCTCGCTGACCTCACCGAAATCCGGGATCTTGTCGAGAAGGCCGAGCGCCGCAACGCCATCGAGATAGGAATGGTGGGCGAGCTTCCTGGTCAGCTTCGTCTGGCGGTCGCACAGCGTGCGCCACACCGCCTGTTCTTCGTCGCTATAATTGTAGCCCTGCGCCACGGTGAAATCGGCACGGCAGACCGAATAATCGCCGCGAAGGCCTCGCGCCGCGCATTCGCGGGCGTAGTCGGCAACGTTCATCGTCATGGCTTGCTCTCCCTGGAAATCATGATCAGCGGATCGTCGGAAATTCTAGCCGGATGGCGTGAGGCAAATCAGCTTTGATGGTGGCTCAAATGCGGGGTTGGAGGTAAAAGACTCCACGATCGAGCTTTGGGAGAGTGAAAATGCCTCAGTTTGACGAATTCGAGATCAAGATGCTCGACAGCCTGCAGCGCGACGGGCGCAAGCCGGTATCCGAACTGGCGCAGGAGATCGGCCTGTCGACGACACCTTGCGCGCGGCGCTTCGAGGCGCTTCAGCAGGCGGGCATCATCAAGGGCTTCGCCGCGGTGCTCAGCCGTCGCGCCGTCGGGCTGATGGTCGAGGTGTTCATCCAGGTGCGCCTGACCAGCCACAGCGACGGCTCGCCCGAAAGCTTCATCGCCGCCGTCCAGCGGATGGACGAGGTGTCCTCATGCTGGACCATGACCGGCGATCATGATTTCCTGTTGCATGTGATGGTGCCGTCGGTCGACGAGCTCAATGCCTTCGTCATGCACCGGCTGATGCGGCTCGAAGGCGTGCGCGACGTCCACACCCAGCTTGTGCTGCAGAACATCAAGGGGCCGGGCCATGTCCCGCTTGCACATCTCAGACGGTAGGCATTTCTGCGGAAAAGCTGCACACAAACTGCTGAAGCGAGCCAATCTCCAGCGCTAGATCGCCGACTACGACATGCGGACCGCCATTGCATAAGGTCCGCCATGAAAATCGTCCTGATCAACCCGCCACATACGGCCATCGGCAGCCGTGTGCCGGACGACCATCTGCCGCCGCTCGGTTTGCTGGCACTGGGCGGTCCGCTGATCGACGCGGGACATCAAGTGCGACTTGTGGACGCCGAATTCGGGCCGATGCCGCTTGCCACGCTGGTCCGGGACGCCTTGAGCGATCATCCCGACTGTATTCTGATCGGCCATTCCGGCTCGACCTCTGCGCATCCGACAGCCCTACTGATCGCCGGCATGGTCAAACACATCGATCCGGCGACAATCCTGATTTATGGCGGCGTGTTTCCGACCTATCACTGGCGCGACATACTGGCCGAAACGGAGGCCTTCGACTTCATCGTTCGTGGCGAGGGGGAGGCGACCATCGTCGCGCTGGTCGAAGCGCTTGAAAAACGCAAGCCGCTGTCGGATGTGGCGGGCATCGCCTTTCGCGACGATTTGCGCCGGCCTTTTGCCACCAACCCGGCAAGGACGATCGCCAATCTCGACGACTACCGCATCGGCTGGGAACTGATCGATATCACTCGCTATAGCTATTGGGGAGGCAAGCGTGCGGTGGTCATGCAGTTCTCGCGAGGCTGTCCGCATCTGTGCAACTATTGCGGCCAGCGGGGGTTCTGGACGCGCTGGCGGCACCGCGACCCCGTGAAGTTCGCGCGGGAGATTGCCTGGCTATACCGCGAGCACCGCGTCGAGCTGATCAACCTTGCCGACGAGAACCCGACCTCGTCCAAAAAAGCCTGGCGCGCCTTTCTCGATGCGATGATCGCCGAGAATGTGCCGGTGCTGATCGTCGGCTCCACCCGCGCCGACGACATCGTCCGCGACGCCGGCAGCCTGCATCTCTATCGCAAGGCCGGCGTCATCCGCTGGCTGCTTGGCATGGAAAATACCGACGAGCAGACGCTCCAGTTGATCCGCAAGGGCGGCAGCACCTCATCCGACCGCGAGGCGATACGGCTGCTGCGCCTCAACGGCATCTTGTCGATGGCGACCTGGGTGGCCGGTTTCGAGGACGAAAGTTTCCGCGACCTCTGGCGCGGCTTTCGCCAGCTGATCGCTTATGACCCCGACCAGATCCAGGCGCTCTATGTGACGCCGCACCGCTGGACGCCGTTCTTCAGGATTGCCAGGGATCGCAAGGTGATCCAGCTGGACGCCCGCCTGTGGGACTACAAGCACCAGGTGCTGCAGATGACCCGCCTCAAGCCGTGGATGTTGTTCTTCGCCGTCAAGCTGATCGAACTGGCCGTGCAGTCGCGGCCCAAGGCCTTGGCGCGCATCCTGTTCCACAAGGATCCGGAGCAACGGCATTCGATGCGCTGGTACACCAAAATGGGCCGCCGCGTCTGGTTCCGCGAAGTCTGGGGCTTTCTGGTTCGCGACCGCCGCCTGAAGAATGGCCCGACGCTCGCCGAATTCTGGGGCGCGCCGCAGGACGAGGAAGAGGAATCGATGGTGGTCGCGCACCCGGCGCGCAGGCTGACACCGCCTGCGACCACGATTTCGTCGCGCGCCTGACCGGCTCGGGCAATCTTTTAACAAGCATACGCAACGTATGTATATTGACATACGGAATGTATGTACCCACTTCGGGATACGGGACGGATATCAGCGACCGCCCCGGAAAATGGAACGCAGCGATCCAAAACCCCGAAGTCTTGCGGGCGGCTCTCACCTTCTCGGAGAAGCCACATCGCGATGGTCGGGACCGGCCTGCCTTGTCTGATTGGAGTGAAACAATGACCAAACGCGATGCGATCTTCCCTGCCGGTCGGCAGGCCCTCTACGAAGTCAATCGCTATTCGGCGGCGATCCGCTCAGGCGGCTTTCTGTTCGTCTCGGGCCAAGTCGGCAGCCGCGAGGACGGATCGCCGGAGCCAGCCTTCGAAAAGCAGGTCCAGCTTGCCTTTGACAATCTCGCGGCGGTGCTGAAGGCCGCCGGTTGCACGTTTGACGACATTGTTGACGTGACCACGTTCCACACCGACCCGGCCAAACAGTGGGAGGCGATTGACGCCGTTCGACTTAGGGCGATCGGTGAACCGCCCTACCCGAACTGGACCGCGGTGGGGGTGAATTGGCTGGCGGGCTTCGATTTTGAGATAAAGGTCATCGCGCGCCTTCCTCAGCCCGGATGATCGATTGGCGGCGAGCGACGAAGGCGGAGACTACCTAGTCGACCGTTCGCCCGCCCGCCTGTCTCGACAAGCGCTGCGATGGTGATCGGATGGTCTTCCGGTCTGTCGCGGCGTTGAACAGACTGAGGCCACTCACGGCACGATCAGCGTGCCGGCGCCGTGTTCGGTGAACAGCTCGAGCAGCACCGCATGCGGCGTCTTGCCGTTGAGGATGACGACGCCAGCGACGCCGCGCTCGATTGCCTCGATGCAGGTTTCAACCTTGGGGATCATGCCGCCCGAGACCGTTCCGTCCTTGATCAGGGCCTTGGCCTCGGCCACGGTCAACTCGTCGATCAGCTTCTTGTCCTTGTCGAGCACGCCGGGCACGTCGGTGAGAAACAGCAGGCGCGTCGCCTGGCAGGCGCCGGCGATGGCGCCGGCAAAAGTGTCGGCATTGATGTTGTAGGTATGGCCGTCGCGGCCGGGCGCCACCGGCGCCAGCACCGGGATCATTTCGGATCGCGCCAGGAGGTCGAGCAATGTGCGGTCGACCTCGACCGGTTCACCGACGAAGCCCAGGTCGAGCACCCGCTCGATGTTGGAATCAGGATCGATCATGGTCTTGCGCGCCTTTTCGGCAAACACCATGTTGCCGTCCTTGCCGCACAGGCCGATTGCCCACTCGCCCTCGGCATTGATCAGCGCGACGATTTCCTTGTTGATCGACCCGGCCAGCACCATCTCGACAATCTCGACGGTCTTCTGGTCGGTGACACGCAAGCCGCCCTCGAATTTGGATTCGATGCCCATCTTGCTGAGCATGGCGCCGATCTGCGGCCCGCCGCCATGCACGACGATCGGGTTGACGCCGGATTGCTTGAGCAGTGCGATGTCGCGGGCGAAGGCTTTGCCGAGCGCGATGTCGCCCATCGCGTGGCCGCCATATTTCACCACGACCGTCTTGTTCTCGTAGCGCTGCATATAGGGCAGCGCCCTTGAAAGCAGCGCGGCCTGCATTTCGGCGGTGGCGGCGACATCCGTCATCGGCTTGGTTCCCGGCTTGGCATGAACGGCGGCGTCTTAGCGGGAATTGCAGCAGGCCGCAAACGGCTTTGCTGTCATGATCGATCAAATCATCCCGCCTCTATGCCGGCACCCGCAGCGGCGCCCGCCGTCCCAGCCATCCAGAGATCTTTTCCATCTGCGCGGCGAACGACAAAAGCGTCTCCTCGTCACCGGGGCGGCCGGCGGCCTGGACGCCGAGCGGCAGGCCGGCATCGGTCACGTAAACCGGAAGCGTGATCGACGGTTGCCCGCTGACGTTCTGGATCGCCGGCCAGTGGGTGAACCAAAGGCTCTTGTCCATCAGCTGGCCGAATAGCGGCTTGAACTTCAGCAGGCCGGCGAGGCGCAGTCTGTCCAGGACATTCTCGATGAATTCGTCGGCGCCTTTCGGGTCCATGGTGCCGCAGGCGAGCGGCGGGTGCGCGATGACAGGCATCAGCACTGCATCATAGTGCGCGGTTTCGGTGATAAGGCGGCGCGAGGTTGCGTGCAGCCGCTGCAGGCCGGCATAGATTTCGCCGGCCGAGAGGATTTCACCGAACCGGCTCATCACGCGCGTGGCGCGTTCGATATCGCCTGAGATGGAGCGGCCGACGCGCAAGGCCTCGCCACGCATCGTGCCGGCCACCGCCGCGGCGACGGTTCTGGCGAAATCGGCGATGAAATCGCGGTCGATATAGGGCAGGTCGATCTCCTCGACGCTGTGCCCGCCTTCGCGCGCCAGCCCAATCGCCGCATCCAGAGCTTTCAAGGTTTCTCCCGAAATCGGCAGGCCGAGCGGCGATTTTCGGTAGAAGGCGAGCTTGAGCTTGCCCGGATCGCGCCCGGCGGCCGCAGTGAAACTGCCGTTCGGCGAGGGTGCCGCGTAGGGCGACAGCGGTTCGGGCCCGTGGGTCAGGTCGAGCAGCAGGGCCGTATCGCGCACCGAGCGGGCCAACGCATGGTCGACGACAAAGCCGTACCAGCTTTCAGTGACGAGCGGCGTCAAGGGCACGCGGCCGCGCGAGGTTTTCAACCCGACCAGCCCGGTACAGGCCGCAGGCACCCTGATCGAGCCGCCGCCATCCGAGGCGTGCGCCACCGGCACGACGCCGGCCGCGACCAGCGCAGCCGCGCCGCCCGAGGAACCGCCGGTCGTGTGAGCGGTGTCCCATGGATTGCGGGTGACGCCGTAAGCCACCGACTCGGTCACCAGCCTCAGCCCGTGTTCGGGTGCGGTGCTGGTGGCGATCGGGACCAGGCCGGCGGCCAGATAGCGTTCCGTCATGACCGAGTTAAAATCGGGGGTGTAGGCTGGGATGCGGCTGCCGCCATGCGTCGGCACGCCCTTCATAGCAATACCGAGGTCCTTCAGCGCAAAGGGCACTCCGGCAAGCGGCAGCTTGTGGTCGACGGTTTTCGCCCGCGCCCGCGCCGCCTCATAAAGCGGTTCGGCGATGGCGTTGATCTCCGGCCGGGTGGCCTCGGCCCGAGCGATCGCCGCATCGACGAGATCTTGCGGTGTGATCTCTCCCTTGTGCACGAGTGCGGCCTGGCCGGTTGCGTCATGCTCCCACAGAACCCGCTCGATCGACATGGTCGCCCTCCCGCTCATGGCAAGCTAGCGGGCGGCGATTTCCTTGGCAATCGACGCTGGCGCTGCCGGTGCGGCCAGACCATTTCAGTCGTTGCAAATACATTGCAATCGCCTAATTTGGCGGCCGATGACGCCGCAGGACATCAGCAACCTGATTGTCCGGACCTCGATGAAGGACCGGGCCGCGTTCGATCTGCTCTACCGGCAGACCAGCGCGAAACTTTTCGGCGTCTGCCTTCGTGTATTGAAGGACCGGGGAGATGCAGAAGAGGCGCTTCAGGAGGTCTTCGTCAAAATATGGACGAAGGCGGACCGTTTCGCCGTTTCGGATCTGAGCCCGATCTCCTGGCTGGTGGCCATTGCGCGCAATCATTCGATCGATAGGATCAGGGCGCGGCGAGAGCCTGCCGCCTATATCGATGCCGCGCTCGACGTGGCCGATCCGGCGCCGGGGCCGGAGGCCATGGCCGTGGCGGGCGGTGAGTCCGGACGCATCTACCATTGTCTCAAGGAATTGGAGAAGGACCGGGCGGCGGCCGTCCGGGGCGCCTATCTGGATGGCAAAAGCTATGCCGAACTGGCGGAGCGCTATGGCGTGCCGCTGAACACGATGCGGACCTGGCTGCGGCGCAGCCTGTTGAAACTGAGAGAATGCCTGGAAAGATGACGCTGGCTGACGACAATGGACCGGAACGTGGGGGCGACGACCTGTTCGCCGCCGAATACGTTCTTGGCGTTCTGGCCGCCGATGAACGCGAGATTGCGTCGCGCCGCATCGATGCGGACGCCGCCTTCGCGCGCCTTGTCGATGCCTGGGAGGCGCATCTTTCCCCGATGGCCGCCGCCTATCCGGAGACAGAGCCTCCGATCAGGGTCAAGGAAGCATTGGACCGCCGGCTGTTCGCTGCAGAGCCGCGCGCCGGCCTCTGGTCGAGCCTTGGCTTCTGGCGCGGTCTTGCCGCCGCCGCCATTGCGGCGCTGGCAATCTATATTGCCTTGCCTTACGTCAATCCACCGGTCGTCGAGCCGCAAACCCGGCTTGTCGCCTCGTTGGCAGCCGAAGGCAGCGATGTCAAATATCTCGTCGTCTACGACGCCGTCCGTCACGATGTCGGCCTTTCCCACGTCTCCGGCGAGCGGACCGCCGGCAAGGACTTCGAGCTGTGGATGATCGAAGGCAAGAACGCGCCGGTGTCGATGGGCGTCATCCCGGCCGGTGCGACCGCGCATCTGGCCATCCCGCCCGCCGTCCGGGAGAAATTGGCGCAAGGCGCCGTGCTTGCGGTCAGCGTCGAGCCTGCCGGCGGTTCGCCGACCGGCCAGCCGACTGGACCGGTGGTCGCAGCGGGCGATCTGAAGAGCATCTGACCGATTCTTGCTTCGGAAGAAGACCTGAAATCTATCTCTCACGAACCAAAATCATGCAAAGCTTGTCGGCGGTGGTGACCGATTAGCACATGGAAAATTGAAGCGACACAATATTTCTTACGTGAGGACGAAACTCCGGCATTTCTGTTGCGTATCTTCTTGCGTTCCCGAACGAGGGGAACGATAACCCAAGGAGATTGAAATCATTCCTAAATTCGCCACCCTTTTGCTTGCCGGCAAGGTTGCGATTTCTGCGATCGCCACCATTGCCTATGCCCAAAATCCGATGGTCGGCGGCGCCGCCATGTATGCCCAGAAAAACATCGTCGAAAATGCTGTCAACTCGAAGGACCACACGACGCTGGTCGCTGCCGTCAAGGCAGGCGGCCTGGTCGATACGCTGCAAAGCGCTGGCCCCTTCACCGTGTTCGCGCCGACCAACGAGGCCTTTGCGGCACTTCCAGCCGGCACGGTGGAGACGCTGCTCAAGCCTGAAAACAAGGACAAGCTCGTCAAGATCCTGACTTGCCATGTCATCGGCGCCAAGGCGATGGCCGCCGACGTCGCCAAGATGGTCAAGGATGACGGTGGCACCCACAAGGTCAAGACGGTCGGTGGTTGCGAACTGTCGCTCAAGACCGACGGCGGCAAGGTCACCGTGACCGACGAGAACGGCAATGTCGCTAATGTGACGATCGCCGATGTCGAGCAGTCCAACGGCGTCATCCACGTCGTCGACAAGGTTCTCCTGCCGAAGATGTAACAAACGCACGCTGCCGGCGAAGATATCGCTAAGGGCCTCCCTGCGCACACTCCGCGCCGTTCACGCAAGTGGATAGGCGCGGAGTCCCGCTTTGAGGACAGCGATCGTCACCGGCTTTTGATTTCCGTCTGGCGGTCGAATTTGGCACAAGCAGTAACAGGAGGAATGGGCATGAACCGTCGCGAGCTTCTTTTGAGTGGTGCGGCAGCCATTGGCGTTGTCGCAGGCGCCACCGCGCTGCGCATGGGCGGAGCCCAGGATGCACGCGCGGCCGAGACTTTCGAGGTTACCAAGACCGAGGCCGAGTGGCGCGCCATCCTGTCCGACGCGGCCTTCAATGTGCTGCGCAAGGAGGGCACGGAATACCCGGGCACCAGTCCGCTGCTCAACGAGCACCGCAAAGGCATCTTCGCTTGCGCCGGCTGCGACCTGCCGGTCTATTCGTCAGAGACCAAGTTCGATTCCGGCACCGGCTGGCCGAGCTTCTGGCAGGAAATCCCCAACGCGATCGGCAAGACCGTGGACAGGTCGTTGGGCATGACCCGCACCGAGGTCCATTGTCGCCGCTGCGGTGGCCATCTCGGCCACGTCTTCGACGACGGTCCGCCGCCGACCGGGTTGCGGCATTGCATCAACGGTGTCGCCTTGACCTTCAAGCCGGCGACGGCCTGAGGATGGCTGCGCCCCTGACTTTGTCGGAGAGCGCTAGAGCATCGGACCCAAAAGTGCGAAGCGGTTTTGGGAAAATCCGATGCTCAAACAAAAAGTTGGAGCGGTGGAGTGTCCGCCGCTCCAAGACTTCGTAATGGTTGATTTTGCGCATGACCCCGAAATCGCTTTTCGGGGTCATGCGCGAGGGCGCCAGGCGGGGGATCCAGCGCGCCTCAATGGCCTCCGCCACCGCCGCCCTGAGCGGCTGGCTTGCGGATCACCAGGGTGAAGAGCCCAAGCGTCGCGAACAAAACCGTCAGCATGAAGAATACGTCCATGAACGACAGCAGCGACGCCTGCTGCTGGACCATGCCTGACAGTTTGGAGATGGCCGCCTTGGAGGCGTCGAGCCCGGCGGTCTGCTCGAAGTTGAGCGTCATGTTCTGCAGCTTCTGCTGCGCAGCGGCACTTCCCCATTGCACGTGCTCGGAGAGCCTGGCGTAATGGAAGGCATTGCGGTCGATCAGCACGGTGTTGATGACTGCCAGGCCGACGGCGCCGCCGAGATTGCGGGTCAGGTTGAACAGGCCAGACGCATTCTTCAGCCGCTCCGGCGGCAAGGTTCCGAGCGCAATGTTGTTGATCGGCACCATGCAAAGCATCATCGAGCAGCCGCGCAGGATCTGCGGGATCAGCAGTTCATAGAAATCCCAGTCGGCGGTGAGATGCGTCATCCACCAGGTCCCCGTGGCGAAGCCGAAGAAGCCGATCATCATCATGATGCGCGGGTCCATCTTGTTCGACAGGATGCCGGAGATCGGCGCGGTGAAGAACATGGCCAGGCCGCTGACGAACAGCGCCTCGCCGATCATCATCGAATCGTAGCCGCGGATGCGCCCCAGGAACACCGGATAAAGATAGGTCAGACCGTAGAGGCCGATGCCGACGACGAAGGAGAACAGCGAGCCGAAGGCGAAATTGATATTGCTGAAAGCCCTCAGATCGACAATCGGCTCCTCGGCGGTGAACACGCGCCAGAAGAACAGCACCGCGCCGAAGGTCATGATGACGGCGCAGACGAACACCGCCTGATCCTGCAGCCAGTCGTTATTGGGACCTTCCTCCAGCACATATTCCATGCAGCCCAGGAAGGCGGCCATACCGGCAAGCCCCCACCAGTCGAACTTGCTGAACAGCTTGAGATTGGGTTTGTCGAAGTCGATCAGCGACCAGGCGGCCGTCGTCACCAGAATGCCGGGCACGACGTTGACCAGGAACAGCCAGTGCCAGGACATGGCATGGCTGATATAGCCGCCGACTGTCGGGCCGATGGTTGGCGCCAGCGTCGCCACCAGGCCGATCATCGGCGAGACGATGGCGCGACGCGACGGTGGGAAGATGGTGAAGGCGGCTGCAAAGACGCTCGGGATCATGCCGCCGCCGATGAAGCCCTGCACGGCGCGGTAGACGATCATCTGGTCGATATTGGTTGCGGTCGCCGCCAGCGCGCTGGCCGCGGTGAACCCTGCCGCCGAGATCGTGAACAGCACGCGCGTCGACAGCATCCGGCTGAGGAAGCCCGACAGCGGGATCATCACCACCTCGGCAATCAGATAGGCCGTCTGCACCCACGGAATCTCGTCCGAACTGGCGCTCAGGCCCGCCTGGATCTCAGCCAGCGAGGCCGAGACGATCTGGATGTCCAGGATCGCCATGAACATGCCGAACACCATTGCCAGGAAGGCGATGACGCGGCGTGTCGAGATGTGGTCGACCGGCACCGGCATGGCTGGCGCCGGCGCCGATCCTGCAGTTAGGGTTGCGGTCGCCATGACCTTTGCTCCCGGTTCCGCTTTACTTCGATGCCGAAGGCGCCGTGCGGCTGTCGACGGCGACGACGACGCTCAGGCCAGCTCGCAGCTTGCCCGTCTTCAGCACATCCGCTGGCACGTCGATGCGAACCGGAACGCGCTGCACCACCTTGGTGAAATTGCCTGTGGCGTTCTCCGGCGGCAGCAGCGAGAACACTGCTCCTGAAGCCGGCGCCAGCGACGACACGGTACCCTCGATGTCCTGGCCGTCGATCGCGTCGACCGACACTCTGACCTTTTCACCAGGCACCAGCCGGGCAAGCTGCGTCTCCTTGAAATTGGCGACGATGTAGAGCTTGTCCATTGGCACGATGACGGCGAGCTTCTGTCCAGGGCTGATCAGGTCACCCTGCTCGACCGAGCGGTTGCCGACCACGCCGTCATAGGGTGCGCGCAGCACGGTGAAGGACAGGTCCCGCACCGCCTTGTCGTGGGCAAGCTGCAGCGAGGCCAGCGTGCTGGCCGATTCCGTACGCTGCGCCTGGAGCACGCCGATATTGGCCTGAGCCGCCGCGATCTGCGCGTCGGCGCCGGCAAGTGCGGCATTGGCTTGCTCGACCGCCGTCTGGGCATCGTCCAACTGGGCCTGGGTGCCGACGCGGGTCTTGAGCAGCTGGGCGGCCCGCGCTTGGACGCGCTTGGCATTATCGGCCGCGGCCTGGTCGGCGGTCTTCTGCGCCTGCGCCTGCTTGAGCGAGGCGCGCGCCGCCTCAGTCTGGGCATCGATGCGGTCGAGCGTCTTGCTCAACGTGGCGATCTGCGCCTCGGCCTGGGCAACGGCTATCTTGTAGTCGCCGTCATCGACGATCAGCAGCGGGTCGCCGGCCTTCACTTGCTGGTTCTCGGTCACTTTGACCTGATCGACATAGCCCGAGATTTTTGGCGAGATGAACGCCGTGTCGGCCTGGACATAGGCGTCGTCGGTCGTGATCATAAAGCGCCCGTCGGTCCAGTAATCATAGCCATACCAGGCGCCGGCGCCCAGCAGGGCCAGGCCGATGATGGGCAACAACATCGAGCGCATCGAGCGCTTCTTTTTGGCGGGAGCCAGCGGGGTGACGTCGGCGGGTTTGACAGGGGCTTCCGGCGCTTCGATCGCAGGCTGGACCTTGGCACTGGGGAAAGGGCGGACTTCGGCACTGGTGGGCGCGTTCGAGGACATGATATCTCTCTAAATTAACTGGCGCTGAATTTTGTCAGACTGAACCGTTCGGTTCGATCTCGACATTGACTTAGCGCTTAAAGAGGACCATATCAAGAGCAATCGAACCGGATGGTTCGAATTATTTTACGAGGTGTGACATTATGGCCGAAGCCCCCAAGGCCGCTCCTTTGCCTGATTCAGACCCATTGCCCAGCACTGGCAAGGACGAGTGCGATCTGCTGGACAGTCTGCCCCGCGGCCGTCCGGCCGCGGGACAAGACCCGGTCAAGCGCAGCCAGATCATCGACGGTGCGCGCCGTGTCTTCATCGACAAGGGCTTCGAAGCCGCGTCGATGAACGACATCACCCGCGAGGCCGGCGTGTCCAAGGGCACCATCTATGTCTACTTCGCCAACAAGGAAGAGCTGTTCGAAGCGCTGATCGAGGAAGAGCGCGGCACGATCTTCAAGAACATGTACGAGGTGCTCGACCAGATTGGCGACCTTCGCCAGACGCTGGTGAAGTTCGGCATCGTGCTGTCCATGAAGATCACCTCGGCCAGGGTCATCCTGGCGCAGCGGACGGTGATCGGCGCGTCGGAACGGATCCCGGAGCTTGGCGCCCGGTTCTACGAACGCGGCCCGAAGCGCGGCCATGACCGGGTTGTCGTTTTCCTCAACATGGCTATCGAACGCGGCCTGCTGAAGATCGACGATGTCGAGCTTGCCGCCTATCAGTTCACCGAGCTGTGCCTGGCCGGTCTTTTCCGCCAGTGCATATTCGCCTATCGCACCAAAGCGCCAAGTGCGGCCGAGATCGAACATATCGTCAGGTCGGGCGTCGATGTGTTCCTGAAGGCCTACGGCACCGAACAGCTTGCAGAGCAGGAACGGACCTCCAGCCCCGCCTGACCAGCCGTCGGATTCCGTTGCCTATCCGCCGTTGGCGGCGAGCACGATCGCCGCACGCAATTCTTCGAGGCCTTCGCTCTTTTCCGACGACGTGGCGAGCACGAAGGGAAAGGCCGCCGGGCGTTTCTTGATCTTCTGCAGCGTTTCCTCGATCAGCCGTGGTACCCCCGCCGCCTTGATCTTGTCGGTCTTGGTCAGCACGATCTGATACGACACCGCCGCCTTGTCGAGCAGCGACAGCACCTCGTCGTCCTTGGCCTTGATGCCATGGCGGGCGTCGATCAGCACGTAGACGCGCTTCAGCGTCACCCGGCCCTTCAGGTAGTCGAACACGAGCTTCGTCCACTCGTCGACCTTTTCCTTCGGCGCCGTGGCGTAGCCATAGCCCGGCATATCGACCAGTGCCATCGGCGGCAGATCGGCGCCTTCTCCCGAAAATCCGCCCGGCACGAAATAGTTGAGCTCTTGCGTCCGGCCCGGCGTGTTGGAGGTGCGCGCCAGCCCCTTCTGGTTGACCAGCGCATTGATCAGCGACGATTTGCCGACATTGGAGCGACCGGCAAAGGCGATCTCGGGTGGACCCTCCGGCGGCAGGAATTTCATCGCCGGCACGCCGCGGATGAAAATCCAGGCTCGCGTGAACAATTCGATGCCGATCATGGTCTTGTTCAACGTGTTCAAACCGCTGCCTCCAGAAGAAAAATGTTGCTGCCACGAATGGCATCGAGATTGCGGCTGATCTTTTCCACCGGCCAGTGCCACCACGCCAGCGCCAGCAGCCGCCGGATGGTCCTGTCATCGAAGCGCATCTTCACCACCTTGGCCGGATTGCCGGCGACGATCGCATAGGCCGGCACATCGTGCGTCACCACCGACTTTGCCGCCACAATGGCGCCGTCGCCGATCTTGACGCCCGGCAGCATCACCGCTTCCATGCCGATCCAGACGTCGTTGCCGACGATTGTGTCGCCACGCACCTCCTTCGACCATGTCGCCGGGTCGAAGCCTTCCTCCCAGCCGTGGCCAAAGATGTTGAACGGATAGGTCGAAAAGCCGGACATGGCGTGATTGGCGCCGTTCATGATGAAGCGTGCGCCCTCGGCGATGGCGCAGAACTTGCCGATGACCAGCCTGTCGCCGATGAATGGATAATGATGCAGCACGCATTTTTCGGCGAATTTGTCGGGTCCGTCCGGATCGTCATAATAGGTGAAGTCGCCGATCTCGATATTCGGCGCCGTCACCAGCGGTTTCAGAAAGCCGACGCGCGTGTGCAACGGGATCGGATGCTTGATCGATGGATTGGGTCCGGTCATATCGAGCTCCGTCGAGCACCTGCCAGGCAGGTCAAAATAGCGCGATCTGTCCCGCAGTACCAATCGCTTAATCCAGGCCGGCAGCTTGTGCAAAAAGCCCCGGACGAACCGGGGCTTTCTGGTTTCGCATTATCGGAGCGCCGGCTATTCCGCCGGCGACGGTTTCTTGCGGAACAGCGCGACCAGATTGTCCCACAATTCGATCTTGGCGCCCTGCCGCTTCATGATCACGCCCTGCTGCAGGATCGACAACGTGTTGTTCCAGGCCCAGTAGATGACGAGGCCGGCCGGAAAACCCGCCATCATGAAGGTGAAGATCACAGGCATCCAGGTGAAGATTGCCGCCTGCGTCGGGTCCGGCGGCGTCGGGTTCATGCGCATCTGCAGGAACATCGTCACGCCCATGATCAGAGGCCAGACGCCGATCATCAGCATGTGCGGCAAGGTGATCGGGATCAGCCCGAACAGGTTGAAGATCGATGTCGGATCCGGCGCCGCCAGATCCTGGATCCAGCCGAAGAACGGCGCGTGCCGCATCTCGATGGTGATGTAGAGCACCTTGTAGAGCGAGAAGAACACCGGGATCTGCAACGCCACCGGCCAGCAACCGGCGAGCGGATTGATCTTCTCGGTCTTGTACAGCTCCATCATCGCCTGCTGCTGCTTCATCTTGTCGTCCGCGTATTTCTCGCGGATCTCGAGCATCTTGGGCTGCACCTTCTTCATGTTCGCCATCGACGCATAGGACTTGTTGGCGAGCGGGAAGAACAGCGCTTTGACGATCACGGTGGTGGCGAGGATCGCCAGGCCGAAATTGCCGAAGAATTTGTAAAGCGTGTCGATCAGCCAGAACATCGGCTTGGTGATGAAATAGAACCAGCCCCAGTCGATCAGCAGGTCGAACTGGCGAATATGACGGTCCTTTTCATAAGCGTTGATCGTCGAAACTTCCTTGGCGCCGGCGAATATCTCCGACTCCACGGTCGTCGATTGCCCGGGAGCGACCGTGACGGGATCGGACAGGAAATCGGACTGGTAGCTGTGCGGATGGGGCCCGCTTTTGAACTCGAAATAAGAGAATTTGGGCTGAAATTCGCGGCCGCTAGGCGGCACCAGGGTCACCGCCCAATACTTATCGGTGATGCCCAGCCAGCCGTCGGTCGACTTGCCTGGCTTGTATTCCTTTTCCGATTCGACGCTGGAGTATTTGTATTCCTGCAGGCCCTCGCTTCCGGTAACGCCGATCAGGCCCTCGTGCAGCACATAGGTGCTGGCGATGGCCGGCTTGTCGAAACGCGTAACGCGGCCATAGTTCGACAACGTCGCCGGCGCCGAGCCGCCGTTCTGAACCGTGTCGGATACGGTGAACATATATTGGGCGTCGACGGAGAAGGTGCGCTTGAAGGTCAGGCCCTTGTCGTTGGTAAAGGTCAGCGTGACCGGCGTCGCCGGTGTGAGCGTCGCCTTGCCGTCGGTCTGCCAGACCGTGTCGGGGCCGGGCAGCGTGCCCACATCCGGCGCGCCAGAAAAGCCGATCTCGGCGAAATAGCCGTTCGGCAGGGACGCCGGGTTGAGCAACGCGATCTCGGGCGAGGTCTTGTCCACCGTCTCCCTGTAATGCTTGAGCCGGAGGTCATCGAGGCGCGCACCGGTGAGGTTGATCGAACCTTCGAGGCTCGGCGTGTCGATCTTGACGCGGCTGGTCGAGGCAATCGCCTGGTCGCGGCCGGCCGGCGTCACCGCGTCGCCGCCAGGCGCGCTCGGAATGGCGCCCGGCTGCACCGGTGTTTCGCTGGCGCCCGGACTGGTGCCTTGGGCGGCCTTCTTCTGCTCCGCCACGCGCTGTTCTTCGATGCGGGCGGCCTCACGCTGCATCTCGCTGCGCGGCATCACATAGAAATATTGCCAAAGCGCCAGGATCAGCACCGACAGTGCGATGGTGATAAAGAAGTTGCGGTTGTTTTCCATCGAAGCCCTTGGCCTATCGTGTTCCACGCAATCTGCGGGAGAGTTCGGCCTTCAACTGGCCAAACGGAGTGGTAAGCACGTCTTCGCGCCCGACGATGACATAATCATTGCCGGGCGCCATGTCATCCGCGGCATGCGTGCGCACGGCCTCTCTCAGCCGCCGCCGGATGCGGTTGCGAACGACGGCATTGCCGACCTTCTTGGTGACCGTATAACCGACGCGCGGCGCCTCGCCGTCGCCGCGATCCAGAACCTCGACGAGGACAAGCCGCCCGCGGCGCTTTTCGCCACGGCGGACGGCCAGGAATTCCGCGCGCTTCAGAAGCCGCTTGGGATGGGCACCCGTTGGCTTGCCGGTTGCGGGCAACGATCTTGTCTCTCGCTTGGTGCTCAGGCGCTGAGACGCTTGCGGCCGCGGTTGCGGCGGGCTGCGACGACGCCGCGGCCACCTTTGGTTGCCATGCGGGCGCGGAAACCGTGCCTGCGTTTGCGGACGAGTTTGGACGGCTGGTAAGTACGCTTCATTTGTTTAAATACCGCGGGGTGCGGCCCTTCTTGATTCTGTCACTTTGTAACAGGAGCTTTGCCGGGCCGGTTTTGGCGCGATCGAAACCGCGCCGGGACGAATGGCCCGAGCGTGAGCGGGCTTATAGAAAGAAGGGTTTTGGAAGTCAATCCAGCCTGTCGGGCCGGCGTTGTCGGACTGGCAGGGAAGTCCTTGCGGCCCTTTGTCCGGCTTCGATCAAGGATGAATTTGGCAAAAAAGCCGCAATCGCCTAATCTTGCCCGATCAAGCGATCGTGAAGACGAGCAGTCCTTAAGACAAGCAGCCGTGATGACAGGCAGCCGTGACGACGAGCATGAGTGAAGTCCCACCAACCGACGAAAGCATCGCCCGGGCGAAGGCGGCCACCCGCAGGGTGCCGCTGGCGCGCGGCCTGTCGACGAAGCTGCTGCTGCTCACCATCGTCTTCGTGCTCTTGGCCGAAATCCTCATCTTCGTGCCCTGGATCGCCAGCTACAGGCTGAGCTGGCTGAAGGAGAGGCTGAGCACCGCCGCCGCGGTTTCCATCGTCCTGGTGCAGGGCGAACCTGCCTCGCTGTCGCGTGCCGCCCAGAACGACGTACTGATGGCGATCGGCGCCAAGGCGATCGCCGTGCGCGACGGCGGCGTCTCGCGGCTGCTGGTCGTGGCCGAAATGCCGCCGCAGGTGGACGAGCATATCGATATCGCCAATGTCGGCATGATCAAGGGCATGACCGGCGCGCTGGACACGCTGTTTTTCGGCGGCAAGAGGATGCTGCGCGTTTTCGGACCGGTCGGCGACAGCGACAAGGAGTTCGAGCTGATCATGCCCGACCACCGCCTGCGCAATGCCATGCTGATCTATTCGCGCAACGTCGCCTTCGTCTCGCTGCTGATTTCGCTGTTCACCGCCATGCTGGTCTACGCCGCGATAGACCTGATCATGATCGGCCCGATCAGGACGATGACGCGCTCGATGCTGTCCTTTTCCGAGGCGCCCGACGATCCCGGTCGCATCATTCACCCCGCCGCCCGGGCCGACGAGATCGGCGTCGCCGAACGCGAGCTGTCGCAGATGCAGGAGCGGCTGCAAAAGATGCTGACCGAGCAGAAGCACCTGGCCGATCTCGGCCTGGCCGTGTCGAAGATCAACCACGACATGCGCAACATCCTTGCCTCGGCGCAGCTGATGTCGGACCGCCTGCGCCAGGTAAAGGACCCGACTGTTCAGGCCTTCGCGCCAAAACTGCTGCGCGCGCTCGATCGCGCCGTGTCCTATTCGGAAGGCGTGCTGTCCTATGGCCGCACCCAGGAGCCGCCGCCGTCGCGTCGCAGGCTGCGGCTGCGCCAGTTGGTCGAGGACGTCCAGGGCCTGCTCGACATCGAATGCGGCATCGAATTCGTCAACGCCGTCGATCCGGTGCTCGAGGTCGACGCCGATTCCGATCAGCTGTTCCGCGTGCTCACCAATCTTAGCCGCAACGCCGTGCAGGCGATGGCGGCGGACACCGAGAGCGCCGTAGTGCGCCGCCTGACCATATCGGCCGAGCGCATCGGCAGCGTCAGCCGCATCGTCGTCACCGACACCGGCCCCGGCCTGCCGCCGAAGGCGCGCGAAAACCTGTTCGCGGCGTTTCGCGGCTCGGCCCGCAGCGGCGGCACCGGCCTTGGCCTGGCGATCGCCCATGAATTGATCCGCGCCCATGGCGGCACGGTGGAGCTGGTCGAAAGCATCGGCGGCCGCACCACATTCGCCGTCACCATTCCCGACCAGCCGGTCCGGCTCGACCAAGCCCGCAACGGCCTGCGCCGCCCGGCGTAACGAACCGTTTCGTTACGGACCGTTTCAATTCGCAAATGGTTGGTCCGGGACTAAGAGTCATCGGCTCGGCCGCCGTGCAACGGCTTGTTTCGTTACGGACCGTTCCGATTGGCAAATGACCGATCCAAGACGACGACCTATCGGCTCGGCCGCCGCGTGACGCGATCTTACCTTCGCCGGCCGGCGCATGACGGCAAAACGTGACGGCAAAACTTTTGGCCAGGATCGGCTTGCTTTTCGCAAATTCAGTCGCTAGGGAACAGCTCACATTCGCGGCCGGTCGCCAGGATCGGATCGCGGGGCTATGCAAAGCATGGCCTGTTGCGCGCCCGTAGCTCAGCTGGATAGAGCACCAGACTACGAATCTGGGGGTCAGGAGTTCGAATCTCTTCGGGCGCGCCATTTGTAATGTACATCCCAATCCACCGGCATCGATGGACCGCTTAGCCGCTCATCATTGCCATCGTGGTGGCGCTTTAGCGGTTACCGGCAAATCTGCGGGATTCCCGGCGCTGAGAAACGACTTCTCCTGGGGGATGAGCCACGGCTGGTCGGCTGATGTTTAGGACCGCCTTGCATGCAGGCGACTGCATGCGCTGCCGCCGCCCGCCACGGCGGCGGCGAACTCGATCACACGTGCGTTGCCGCTATCGAGCATTCGTACTAACCTCTGCCCTTCTTGAAATCGTGCCGGGTTCTCAGGCTTGCCTTGGGAGATGCTAATGCGCGGGTTCTTGCCTTTCATTCTGTTGGTGCTTCTACACATTCCGATTGTATCGCATGCCGCCTCCATCCACGACGCCGCCATGAAGGGCGATGTCGCCGGGATCACGGCAGCGCTCGACGCTGGTGCCGGCTTCGATGAGAGCGACGGGGGCGCGCGACACCACTCTATCTTGCGGTTAGGGGCGGGCATTTTGCGGCGGCAAAAATGCTCATTGAACGCGGTGCCGACGTCAACGCCGCCCCAACACCGGCTTTGGGTCCTGCCCTCATGCCGGCTTTGGCAAAACGCAGGATCGATTTGATCAATCTGTTGCTGGATGGGGGCGCAAATCCAAATTCGAAGCGCAGCCGCGAAAACGCTATCCACATCGCGGTGAATCTCGGTTGTTTCGACTGCGTGAAGGCACTCGTCGAGGCCGGCGCGGACGTGAATGCGAAGACAAAGGACGGCAAGACGCCGCTCCATCTGGCAAAATTCAAGAGGCAACGCGAAGTCGCTGACTATCTCATGTCGCACGGCGTCGTCTTGCCAACACCAGCTCCGATCTCGATGAAGTTGGCTACTGCCGATGTCGAGAAAGGCCGAACCTACTTCACCAGCGTGTGTGCCGGTTGCCACAATGCCGCGCCACAGGGAGCGATCAAAGCGGGACCCAACTTGTGGAGCGTCGTCGGCCGCGACAAGGCGTCCGTGGCAAAAATGCATTACTCCGACGCTTTGCTCGGCTGGGAAGGCGTGTGGACGTACGAGGATCTGAACAGATATCTCTTCGGACCCATGTTCACCACGCCGGGCGTTTACATGGAGACGCCTGGTGTTCCGGACGAGACCGAACGGGTCGACCTGATCGCCTACTTGCGCACACTCAGCGACAAGCCGATCCCGCTGCCCTGAACGTTAGCCCCAGGAGGGCCGCGGCCGGATTGCGCCCAACGCCGATGAGCGCTCGAATTCTGCATGGAGGTCACTTCGCTTCCCCTTGACGAATGACCGGTTGGATCCGATTTTGGCTGTTCAGGGGTGGCAAGGGACAGTTTATGGCGCGCAAGGCGGACCTTCGGCTCCGAGCGGTGATCTGAGAAATCGATAGGCGCAGCAATAACATACGAGTTCCCAGTTTCATCCTCTTCGGGCGCGCCATCAATCCAATGCACGGCCCGCCTCATGGGGCCTCTCGGGCGCGGTGAGCTCATAGCCGCCCGACTATGACCGTGACCGGCGCCGGTGGTCGGAGGGTCGCGAGGGCTGAGCGCCATCCCTGCCAAAAGAGGGGATGGTCTGCTGATGCCGACTCAGTCGGCCTGCTTGGTCTCCGGACCCGGTTCAGTCGGCGGCGCTGGCGTGCAATCCTGGCCGGTGCATTCCTGCACGGGATCTTTCGCCGGCGGGAGACAGTTTTGGCCTTCACAATGAACGGGCGGCTGCACTGTTGCGGCTTTGTTGTTCGGCGGCACAGGCCGATCCTCAGCGCGAACAGCCGGCATTCCAAGGTCGATCATGGCCGTGCACAAGAGCGCAATCCGAAGCACGTTCATTTTCGCCTCCGCAACTGACAGCGAGACGCAGATTATACCTTCGAACTGCGGCCAACATCCTGTCACCCGCGAACGGCGTTAACAGCGCGTTTCATTGCCGGTCGGAAGGACGTACCGATTGAGATCGAGCGTCGTCCTCTACCTGGCAAAATAGCGCCAGAAACGGGGCATTCGGCAGGAGGTGACTGAAGCCAACCTTCCGATTTTCCTGTACACGTGTTCGAAGGGTTTGAGTGCCTTAGGGCTTTCGCATATTCGAGCTTCTTCAGGTCTTTCACGGGGGAACGTACATGACGGCGTTCAATAGCGTCCGCTTCCAGGTCAAGCCGGGCAGTGAAGACGAATTCGTCGAACTGTTCAGCAGCGCTCCGCGCAACTTCGAGGGATTGCGAAAAATGGCTCTCATCAAATCGGGAGATGGCGCCTTCTTCTCGATTGGAGAGTGGGACACTTTCCAGCACATGGTCGATGCCAGGCCCACAATGCTCGGCAATCTTGATCGGTTCCGGCATACGTTGCAGCAGCTTGAAGGCGGATATACGGATGCTGTTTCCGGCGAGGCCGTCTTCGACACGGACGGCAGGAGCGGCGGCCGGTCGGTATAGTGTTCGCACTTCGAAAAGCTTATGCCGTGCGCCACTTCCGGCTGCCTCACCTAAACCGCACATTCCCCCTGGAAAGCTCTGCCACCGACCTGCATCCCATCAGCCGCATGTCGCGTTCGATCTCGGTTCGCATCAGGCCGAGCGCCCGTTCGACGCCGGCCTGTCCGGCCGCTGCGAGCGGGAAGAGGTAGTAGCGCCCGAGGCCGACGGCCTTGGCGCCCAGCGACAGAGCTTTCAGGACATGCGTGCCGCGCTGGACGCCGCTGTCGATGATCACGTCGATCCTGTCGCCCACCGCGTCGACGATCTCTGACAGCTGGTCGAAGGGACTGCGCGAGCCGTCCAACTGCCTGCCGCCATGATTTGACAGAACGATGCCGGTGCAGCCGATGTCGACGGCCTTTCTGGCATCGGCAACGCTCATGATCCCCTTCAGGCAAAACTGGCCGTTCCAGAAGCGGACCATGTCTTCGACGTCCTTCCAATCCAGCGACGGGTCGAGGATCTCCGTGAAATAGCGGCTGATGGAAAGCGCTCCGCCACCGAGATCGATATGGCCGTCCAACTGCGGCAGGCTGAACTTTTCGTGCGTCAAATAGTCGATGGCCCATCTCGGCTTGATCGCAAACTGCATCATGCCGCCGAGCGTAAGCCGAAAGGGGATGGAAAAGCCGGTCCGCAGGTCACGCTCGCGGTTTCCGCCGGTGACGCTGTCGACCGTCAGCATCATCACCTCGACGCCGGACGCCTTGGCGCGCTCCATCATGGCGCGGTTCAGGCCGCGATCCCTGTGGAAATAGAACTGATAGACCTGCGGCGTCCTGTGCTTGCGGACTTCCTCCAGGCTGACCGTCCCAAGCGACGAGACGCCGAACATCGTCCCGAACTTCTCCGCCGCCGCGGCGACGGCGCGCTCGCCGCTATGGTGAAACAGCCGCTGGAGAGCCGTCGGCGAACAATAGACCGGCATCGCCAGTTTCTGGCCCATGACGGTGACCGACATGTCGATCTGCCCGACACCGGCAAGCACGTTTGGGACGAGGTCGCAGTCCTCGAACGCAGCCGTGTTGCGCCGCAGCGTCGTCTCGTCGTCCGCGCCGCCATCGATATAGTCGAAGATCGGTCCTGGCAGGCGCTGTCTGGCCAGCCTGCGAAAGTCCTGAAAATTATAGCAGCTTTGCAACCTCATAGGGCTCAATCGGATCTATGCGGGGCGCGATGTCAAGCCTATGCAATTGTCGATCGCCGACTATTCCGCCGCCTCGCGTCAGCCCGCCACCGCGCCAACCGACTCCCGCTCCACCAGCGGGCATTCGAGCTTGGTGATGGGATGGCGGCCACGACCGGGAGGGGCGGGGACTTCCAGCTGCTCGATCGCCCATTGCCCCATCGCCATATGCGGCAGGATCGACGTCGTCAGCGGCGGGAACAGATGGCGCGCGATCTCCTCGTCGTCATAGCCGACCACCGAAATATCCTGGGGGATGTGCAGGCTGGCCTCCTTCAGCGCCTCGTAGCAGCCGATCGCGGTGCGGTCGTTCTGGCAGAAGATGGCGGTCGGCCGGTCTTTCAGCGCCAGTAGCTTGATGGTCGCGGCATAGCCGGCGCTCGCCGACCAATCGCCTTCGACGACCAAGGCCGGGTCGAACGGGATGTCGGCTGTCGCCAGCGCCCGGCGGTAGCCCTTCAGCCGGTCCTGCGCCGCCTGCATCCATGGCTCGCCGGTGATGGTGGCGATACGGCGATGGCCATGGCTGATCAGGTGCCGGGTCGAGCTCTGGCCGCCGGCGATCTCGCTCGGCACCACGGCGGGGAAGGCATAGTCGGCGGTGTAGCAGTTGAGCAGGATGACCGGAATGTCGAGGCCGTAGAGATACTCCGGCGCGACGATCTCGCGGGTGAAGATGGTCATGTAGATCAGCGCCGAAATGCCCTGCTTGGTCAGCGCCGCGATGGCCCGGGGCTCCATCACCTCGTCGCCCATGGTCTGCGCCACCAAAAGTACATTGCCAGCGTTCCACGAGGCTTGCCGCGCCCCTTCAATGGCGACGACCGCCTCCGGGCTGGTCGCCAATTGGTCGACGGCGAAGCCGATCACGCCATCCAGCCCGTCAAAAGCGGCAACCGGGGCTCGCAGGGCGGAAAACACCGGCGGCGCATAACTGAGGGCCCGCGCCGCCTCTATCACCCGCTCACGAGTTTGCTGCGATAGCCTGATGCCCGGCGTGTTGTTGAGGACGAACGAAACCGTCGCCTGCGAACAACCGGCGGCCCTGGCGATGTCGGTCATGGTAACGCGGCCTCTGGGGTTTTTCCCGGACGGCTTGCGCCGCCTTGTACCCTCAAGGACGGGATCGCGCAGTGGTTCGTTCATGTCATTCGTCCCTCAAATCTCGCATTTGTAAGGTAAAGCGATGCTAATAGATATAAGTGCCGTCTTAAGTGATTTAGTCGCGAATCCGACGTGACAGCGCATTGGGAGGCTCCTTTCTTGTGAGAATCCCGATTAAACTAATACTCTTTACTAATATCCGGCGGCCCTATAACGTCAATCCATCATGCTCGGACGAACATCGGACCCGCGCATGTTCGGAACGTAAGCCAGCCTAGTGGCGGACAGTTCCCGTCAACCGAAGCTCGCCTGCCGTTTCGAGGAAATGTCAGACAAATCGGACTATTTACGAACGACGAATGAGTCTCTAAAGTCGACGATCGCGGCTGGAATGGCGTCGTTCTTCGCTGCCGGAACCCTGAGGAGGAGGGCGTCCAAGCCGCGCCGGCACGTTCATCATCAGCGAAAATTACTGAGTCAAATGGGAGGTTGAATATGAAATCTGCGATACGAAATGCGTCCGTCGCCGCTGCGGCCCTGCTGCTCGGCCTGTCCGTCAGCGCAATTGCGCGTGCCGACGACAAGCCGACACTGGCCTTCGTCGTCAACGGCGCTTCCGATTTCTGGAAGGCTGCCGAAGCCGGGGTCAAGAAGGCTCAAGGCGAATTGCCCAATTACAATCTAGAACTCAAATATCCGGAGCAGTCCTCGGTCGCCATCCAGCAGCGCCTGATGGACGATCTGGTGACGGCCGGTGTTAAGGCGATCATGGTCTCGGCCGTCGACCCCAAGACGTCGACCGACGGGCTGAACAAGATCGCCTCGGAAACGGCGTTGTTCACCACCGACAGCGACGCACCGCAGACCAAGCGTGTCGCCTATATCGGCTCGTCCAATGTCGATGCCGGCAAGCAGGCGGCAGAGATTGCCAAGAAGGCGATGCCAGATGGCGGCAAATGCCTCGGCTTCGTCGGCCTGCTCGGCGCCGACAATGCCAAGGAACGCATCCAGGGCATGAAGGACGGCCTCGCCGGCACCAAGATCGAACTGGTCGACGTGCGTGGCGATGACATCGACCAGGCCCGCGCCAAGAAGAACGTCGAGGACGCGCTGGTCGCCAGCCCCGACGTCACCTGCATGGTCGGCTTCTATTCCTACAACACGCCGCGTATTTATGAGGCGCTGCGCGATGCCGGCAAGCTCGGCCAGATCACCGTCGTTGGCTTCGACGACGATCCGATCACGCTGGGCGGCGTCAAGGAAGGCACCGTCGCCGCCACCGTCGTACAGCAGCCCTTCGAATGGGCCTATCAGGGCATGAAGCTGATGGCCGCCTATCTCGAAGGCAACAAGTCGGGCGTTCCCGCCGATGGACTGATCATCATCCCGACCAAGATCATCGGCAAGGACGATGTCGACGCCTACGCCGCCAGCCTCAAGGCGATGTCTGGAAACTGAGCAAACTAGGTTGCGCCGGCTCAAGGTTCGCCTTGAGCCGGCGTTCTATTGACGGGCCTCGCGAGGCCCGTCAGTCTGAGTCCAAAACGGCTCACCGGCTGCTGTCAGGCGTGATGAATTATTCCGACCCATCCATCGTTGCATCCACGGACGCTCCGTTCCTGAGCCTCAACGGTGTGCGCAAGACCTATCCCGGCGTTGTCGCGCTGGACGGGTTCTCGATCGAGGTCAGGCCCGGCGAGGTCATCGGCCTGGTCGGCGAAAACGGCGCCGGCAAATCGACGCTGATGAAGATCCTCGGCGGCGTCACCAGGCCGGACACCGGCACCATCATTGTCGATGGCGCCGCCCATGACGGGCTGACTGTCGAGGCCAGCATCGGTTCGGGCATCGCCTTCGTCCACCAGGAACTCAACCTGTTCGAAAACCTCGACGTCGCCGCCAATATCTTCTTCGGCCGCGAACCGCTGCGCGCCGGCCCGCTCAAGCTGGTCGACCGCGCCAGGCTGCGAGCGCTGGCGGCGCCGCTGCTCAAACGCGTGGGCGCCAATTTCTCGGCCGATACGCCGGTATCGGCGCTGTCGCTGGCCCAGCAGCAAATGGTCGAGATCGCCAAGGCGCTGTCGATCAAGGCAAGGCTGGTTATCCTCGACGAGCCGACCTCGAGCCTGCCGATCGCCGAAACCGACAAGCTGCTTGGTGTCATCAAGGCGCTGAAGGCAGACGGCATCAGCGTCATTTTCATCTCACACCGCCTGCACGAGGTCGAGCGCGTCGCCGACCGCGTCGTCGTGCTCAGGGACGGCATGCTCGCCGGAACTTTGCCGAAGAGCGCCATCAATCACGACCAGATGGTCAAGCTGATGATCGGCCGCATGCTCAAGGAGAGGGAGAAGGCCGCAGAATCGGCGCGCCCGCCGGGCTCTGTCGCGCTGTCGGTCAAGGCCATTCGCACCGCCGCCTATCCCGACCGGCCCGTCGACCTCGACGTCAGGCATGGCGAGATCCTCGGCCTTGCCGGTCTCGTCGGCTCCGGTCGGACGGAGCTGGCGCGCGTGCTGTTCGGCATCGACAAGAGCTTTGGCGGCTCGTTCCAGCTTGACGGAAAAGATCTGGTTCTTGGTTCGGCCGCGGACGCAGTGGCCAACGGTATTTTCCTCGTCCCGGAAGACCGCAAGCTGACCGGCATCCTGCTCGATCTGTCGATTGCCCAGAACATCTCGCTGCCCAATCTGCCGGCGCATTCGCGGCGCTCGCTGGTCTCGGCCAGCGCCGAGGCCGCCACCGCCGAGAAACAGAAGACCGATCTGGGCATCAGGGCGCCCTCCGTGCAGACGCGTACCGGCACGCTGTCGGGCGGCAACCAGCAAAAGGTCGTGCTGGCCAAATGGCTGGCGATGAAGCCGAAGGTGATGATCCTCGACGAGCCGACACGCGGCATCGACATTGGCGCCAAGGCCGAGATCTACGGGCTGATGCGGGCGCTGGCCGATGCCGGCGTCGCCGTGCTGATGATCTCCAGCGACATGGAGGAGGTGATCGGTGTTTCCGACCGCATCGCCGTCATGCATGAAGGCCAGATCTCCGGCATTCTCGACAAGGAACGGTTCAGCCAGGAAAACGTGCTGCTGCTGGCGGTCGGCAAGCAGCCGAAATAGTTCGCCGGCATTGGGAGACGACGATGAGCAAGAAAGATCTCGGCCTGCTGATCCTGATCCTGGTGGTCGGCGCGGTGGTAGCGATCATCAACCCGCGCTTCCTGCTGCCGATCAATCTCGCCAACACCTCGAACCTGATCGGGCTGTTCGGCATCCTGTCGATCGGCCAGGCTTTCGTCATCATCACCGGCGGCATCGAATTGTCGGTCGGCTCGGTGGTTGCGCTGCTCGGTGTGCTGTTCATCGATTTCATCGCCACGCGCGGCATGGCCTGGCCGGTCGCCCTGCCGCTGATCCTGGTGCTCGGCGGCATCATCGGGCTGGCGCATGGCTGGCTGATCACCCGGCTCAAATTGCAGCCTTTCGTGGTGACCTTGTGCGGCCTGCTGATCTATCGCGGCGTGGCGCGCTTCTATACCGCCGACGGCACCGCCGGCTTTGCCTTCGGACAGAACTTCCCGGAACTCGAGTTCCTGACGGCGGGGCGGTCCTGGGGCGTGCCGAACAGTTTCATCGCGCTGATCGTCATCGCCGTCGTCATGTGGGTGGTGCTGCACCGTTCGGTGTTCGGGCGATATCTCTACGCCATCGGCAAGAACGAGGAAGCGGCGAAATATTCCGGCATCCGCACCGGCCGCATCGTCATGGCCGCCTATGTCATCTGCGGCGTGCTGACGGCGCTGTCGGCTATCTATTTCGCCATGTACACACGCTCGATCTCGCCGGCGAGCCACGGCCAGTTCTACGAGCTCTACGCCATCGCGGCAGCGGTGCTCGGCGGCTTCTCGCTGCGCGGCGGCGAAGGCTCGCTGATCGGCGTCCTGCTCGGCACGGTGCTGCTGCAGGAGTTGCAGAACCTCGTCAACCTGCTCGGTATCCCGTCCTCGCTCAACTTCGCCGTGATGGGCGGGGTGATCCTCATCGGCGTTCTGGTCGACCAGCAATGGGGCGTGTTCAGGGCGCGGCGGCGGATGCTGGAAGCCACCCGCAAGGGCGTGGCGGGTGCTGCCGCGGAATGACGCAAAAATAGCTGGATGAAATACGCCGACTGCCATTGGCAGGCATGAAAAGGTCAGCCTGAGCTTCGCGACAGCAGTTCAGGTTAATCTCTATTTGGAACGAAACCCGTATCTGAGCGTTTATTTAAGCTTTGCTACGCGGAGGCGTCCCATGCCCATGAATCCAGTAAGTACCGCAAAGATAGGAACTCACCCCCTCCACCCGATGCTGATACCTTTTCCTGTCGCGTTTCTTGTCGGTGCCTTTGTCACCGACCTGGTTTTCTGGGGGACTGCCGACGCCTTCTGGGCACGGGCATCGATGTGGCTGATCGGGGCAGCTATCGTAATGGCGCTTCTCGCTGCGACAGCTGGTTTTATCGACTTCCTCAACGAGCCGCGCATTCGCGCCTTGTCCGACGCCTGGTACCACATGCTGGGCAACTTGACCGCGGTCGTTGTGGCTCTGATCAATTTCTACCTTCGCTATGCTCAAGGCGCCGAGGCCGCGGTCCGACCGTGGGGCGCGCTGTTGTCGTTCATAGTGGTCTGCATACTGCTGTTCACCGGCTGGAAGGGCTGGGAGATGGTCTATCGGCATCACGTTGCAGTTCTGGATACACCGGCGGATGCACCAGCGAAGCCTTCGACAACCACTAGCACGGATACTCATCACGCTGGTCGGGATCGGCACGCCGCATGAGGCCATGATCCCGAACAGTGGATACCGGTTTCCAAAAAGATATGGGTTAGACAAGTAGCGCCCATCCCGAATGCATCGGATGGGCGCGCCTTAGATGAGGCCCGACATGTCGGAGAAGGCCATGGCCTTGCGCAGCACCTCGGTGAAGCGCTCGCCGGCGGCTTCACGAGGGCCGCTATTGTCGATGGAGGTGACGCCCGGTCCGGACAGCGCCACATTGGCGCTGCGCGCCAGCCGTGCCAGCACTTCGCCGCGCGACTCGCGCCCGCGCAAGGCCAGCCGCTCGGCCAGGATCTCCGGTGCAGCCGTGATCTCGACGATAGCCAGATTGGCGTAGCGGTCCCGCAGCGTCGGGATGATCGCGCGCGAGACGTTGGCGATCGCGACACGGCCGTTGGAGACTGACCAGTCGACTTCGGCCGGGATGCCATAGCGCAGGCCATGCGCCTCCCAGGAAATCGCGAAGGCGCCATCCGCTTCGGCCTCGACGAAGGCAGCGTCGGCTAGCGTATCGTGATCCTCGGTGGCCGCATCGCTCGGCCGGGTGATCACCCGGCGAACGAACTCCAGTCGGCTCTCGTCGGCAAACATGGCGCGCGCATAGCCGATCACCGTGTCCTTGCCGGCACCGCTCGGTCCGACGACGGCGACGAAGACGCCGTCGCGGATTGGAAATCCCGCGGCGGACAATTCACGCTCGACCGATGCCGACACCATCATGCGACCCGCCGTCCCTGCCGCCACACCGTGCGGACAACCGGGACGTGATCGTCGACGCGCACGCGAACCAGATCGGCGCGCCGGCCGGGCTCGATGACACCGCGATCGGTGAGGCCGACAGCCTCGGCCGGGTTCTTCGACACCATCGCCACTGCCTGAGGCAACGAGATGCCCTCGACCACGTCGCCGAGGAAAAAGGCCGACTGGATCAGGCTGAACGGAATGTAGTCCGATGACAGGATATCGAGCAGGCCGTCGCCGGCCAGTGTGCGGGCCGAGACATTGCCCGAATGCGAAGCGCCGCGCATGACGTTCGGCGCGCCCATCAAAACGCCGAGCCCTGCCTCTTTCGAAGCCCGAGCCGCCTCCTCGGTGGTCGGGAACTCGGCGACACGGACGCCTTGCTCGATCGCTTCATCGACATGGCTGACGGTTGCGTCGTCATGGCTGGCGAGCACGATACCGCGCTCTTTGCAGGCAGCGGCGATGAAGCTGCGGTTCGGGCTCGAGTTCTTCGCCGATTCCGCCATCCGCTTTTCGCAGAATTTCTGGAAATCGCGATCGGTCAGCTTCAGCTTGCGCTGGTAGTAATACGCATAGGTTTCGAGATCGACGAATTGCCGCTGTCCCGGCGCGTGGTCCATCAGCGACGCCAGCCTGACCCGCTCGTCGCCGTCGAAATTGGCGAAGGCTGTGAGGCAGTCCGGCGCCGAAACCTCGCAGCGCAGATGGATGAAATGGTCGGCCCTGAGCCGGTCCTGCTGGACGCTGTCCTCAATCGCCTCGGCCAGCTTGCGTATGTCGGCCGCTGTCAGGTCGGCGTCCTCGTCCATGCCGACGCGCAAGGCGTCGAGCACGGTGGTGATGCCGGCGGTTGCCACCTGCGCGTCATGGGCGAGCACCGCGGCGATCGGGTTCCAGCGCACTTTCGGCCGTGGCGCGTAATGGCCTTCGAGATGGTCGGTGTGGAGCTCGACCAGCCCAGGGATGATGAAGTCGCCGCCCATGTCCTTGCCGCTGCGGCCAGCGCCGGGAGCAATGTCGGCGATCACGCCGTCGCGCAGCACGATCGACCCTTCGACGATCTGGTCGGCAAGCACGATGCGGGCGTTGTCAAGAACGGTCTCGGCGGTCATTTCAGGCAGTCCTCGGAGCATTTTGCAGCCAACTGAAAATGGATTGGCGTCGCACAATGCGGTTAAAGCAAATAGTCATCTCAGGCAGTTCTTCTGGCCGGGCGCCCGAGCGCGTGATGGGACAGCACCATGAACGGCGCACCCGGCTCAGTTTCGACAAACAGCGTCAGCGCGTCCACCGGCACCGGCCGTTGCAGCACGTCCGCAAACAGGCTGTCGATTGCTCGGCGAAGACGAGGGCTTTCCTGTGACGACACCCGGCCGGACAGGGTCATATGGAAACGAAACGTCTCGAAGACATAGGGGTAGCCCCATTGGCAGAGATTGCGGAACTCATCGGGCTTCAGCGAGTCGGGGCTGCGGCGTTCAATCTGCGCGTCTGTCAGCGGCGCGCGAAAGCGGTCGAAGCCGCGCACCACATCATCGGCGAAACGGTTGAGCCCCGGCAGCGGTGCTTCCGGCACGAGCGCGAAAAAGCTGTCGATTTGGCTGACGACGAGACGCGGGACCGTCACCACCGGCGTCGCCTCGGCAAAATCGTCGAGTGCGGCGCGAAGCGAGGCCTCCGTCTCGTTTGAAGCCAGCCGGAAGGGCGCCTTCAGCGTCGCATGAAAGCCGTAGCGGCGCGCCGAGGCGGTATGGAAGGCAACTTCCGCTGCCGACAACTCGCCCACCGCCTCGACCGGCCTCGTGGCGGCACCGAAGGGATCACGGCCGAGCCAATTGGCGGCGATCCGCGCCAGCGGTTCGTCCTGCAGGGGGGTGAAATAGATCGCGTAGCGCATCGAAGTTCCTCGTCAGCCCCGCTGCCATAGGCGATTTGCATGACGAAATGACGAAGCTTTGCAGCGTTTTCGGTAACAAACGACACAGCCTGGTCATTAGCCGACGATTTTTTCGGCTTGGACCAGCGGTTGAGAAGCGAAGGGGAAACGGTCAGGCCATCAGCCATTCGTGCTCGGGCGCGTTGTGGAATTTCCACGTCCGCTTCGGTCCGGCCATGACGTTGAGATAATAGAGATCATAGCCGTGGCAGGCGGCGCAGGGGTGATAACCCTTGGGTACCAGCACGACGTCGCCGTCCTCGATCGCCATCGCCTCGTCGAGCGAACGAGAGCCGTTCTGGTCGGCATCGGTGTAGACGCGCTGGAAAGCAAAGCCCTGCGGCGGATTGAGGCGGTGGTAATAGGTCTCTTCGAGATAGGATTCGGCCGGCAGATTGTCCTGGTCGTGCTTGTGCGGCGGATAGCTCGATGTGTGGCCGCCGGGCGTGATGACCTCGACCACCAGCAGGGAATCGGCCGGCTCGCCCTCCGGCAGGACGTTGGTGACGTAGCGCGTGTTGGTGCCTTTGCCGCGGGTCTCCTGGCCGAGATCCTTCGGCGCAATGATGCGGACCGGCAGACCGCCGCCAAGCGCCGGCGCCGAGCACACGGCGAGTTCGAGATCGGTATCGGCGCTCACCGACCACTCCGAGCCCTGCGGCACATAGACCGACCACGGCTTGCCCTCGAACGGCGACATGCGTTCGCCCAGGAGCCCGAGATCCTTGCCGCCGGCCTTGACCTTGCCCTTGCCGGTGACGAATACCAGACAGACCTCACGATCCGCGGTTTGCCCGGAAGCGGTGTCGCCGGGCCTCAGCCGATGCAGATCGAAGCCGACATAGGTCCAGCCGGCGTTTTGCGGCGTCACATGGGCTATGCGGCCGTGGCCCTTATTGGCTTTGACGAGCAGCTTCGACATGGTCATTCCTTCGGTTTGGCGTTTGCCGATGGCTTGTCTTCGTCGGCCGGTTTGTAGAGGTAGAAAAACTGCCAGACCGCATAGCCGGCGAAGCCGAGCGCGATCACGCCCCAGAACGGCGTGCCGGTAGCGAATTCGATCACCGACCAGACCAGGCAGACCGCGACAATGGCGACGCGCCGCCACAAAGGCCGGAAAAACGGGTGCTCGGAGTCTTTCATCGGATAAACGCCGGCATCGGGTCAGCCCTTCCTCGCGAACTCTCAAGCATTGGGAAAGCCCAGTGTCTCAACCGTATAGCCGGCCGCCGTCATCACCCGCATCAATTCCTTGTAGCCGACCTGTGCCATCTTGAGTGGCGGGTTCTTCTTCGGATCCTGCTCGGCCTCGACCACGAACCAGCCTTCATAGCCGTGGTTGGCGAGCCTCTGGACGATGGCGCCAAAATCCAGCGATCCATCTCCCGGCACGGTGAAGGCACCAAGTGCTACCGCGTCGAGGAAGGATTGCTTGTTGCGATCCAGCTTTTGGATCACCTGCATGCGTACGTCCTTGACATGCACGTGGTTGATGCGCCGGTGGTGGTTGTCTATCGCGCGCAGCACATCGCCGCCGGCAAAGGCCAGGTGACCGGCATCGAGCAGCAGCGGAATGCCCTCTCCCGAATAGCGCATGAAAGCGTCGAGCTCCGGCTCGGTCTCGATCACCGCCGCCATATGATGATGGTAGGAGAGCGGCATGCCTTGCCCGGCACACCATTCGCCGAACTCGGTTAGCCGCCTAGCGTAGGCTTTCATCTCATCGTCCGACAGCCTCGGCTTGATGGCAAGCGGTTTCGAGCGGTCGCCCTGGATGGAACGGCCGACTTCACCATAGACGATGCAGGGCGCATTCACCGCCTTGAACAGGTCGATCATCGGCTGGATACGAACCTTGTTCTTCGCCATGTCTTCGTCGACCAGCGTCCCGGAGAACCAGCCGCCGCACAGCGTCACGTCGGCCTCTTTCAGGATCGGCAGCATGATCTCCGGATCGTTGGGAAAGCGGCGGCCCATTTCCATGCCGGTAAAGCCAGCCGAGCGCGACTGGCGCAGGCACTCCTCCAGCGACACATCATCGCTGAGTTCGGCAAGATCGTCGTTCCACCATGCAATCGGGGACATGCCCAGTTTGGCTTTCAAGTCGTCACTCCAATTTCTGACATTCGAGGCGGCGTTGGCGGGCGCGTTAAAACCGCCGCCCGCTCAGCGCTTCCTCATATTTCTTGCGCGCCGCGTTCACTTGCGGCCGTGCCGAGACTTCCGGCACTGCGACATCCCACCAGCTTCCACCGGCCTCGGTCGAAGCCAGCGGGTCGGTGTCGATGACCAGCACGGTCGTTCGCGTATTCTTCTTCGCTTGCGCCAGGGCCGTTTCCAGCCCGGCGATCGACGCCACTTTTTCGGCAATCGCACCCATGCTTGCAGCATGCGCGGCGAAGTCGATCTCGGGCAAGGTCTCGTGACGAGCGTCCTTCAGCAAATTGTTGAAGTTGGCGCCGCCGGTCGCCATCTGCAGCCGGTTGATGCAGCCATAGCCGCGGTTGTCGAGCAGCACGATGGTCAGCTTGAGGCCGAGCATCACCGACGTAGCGACCTCGGAATTGCCCATCCGGACGGAGCCGGCGCCTATCAGCACCACAACCACCTCGTCGGGCTGGCCCACCTGGACGCCACGCCCGCCGGCGATTTCGTAGCCCATGGTCGAGAAGCCGTATTCGGCATGATAGGAGCCGGGCGCGCCCGCCTGCCATAGCTTGTGCAATTCGCCGGGCAAGCCGCCGGCGGCATGGAGCAGTACCACGCCGGAGCCCATGGCGCGCTGTACGGCGCCGATCACCTGCGCGTCGGACGGATAGGCGGCATTGGTCGACGCCGTCACCTTGCCGGCATCCGCCTGCCAGTCCTTCTTGCCGCTGATCGCATTGTCGGTCCAGCCAGAAGGAGCTTTCCAGCCTTTCAGCGCCGCACCGAGTTCGGCGAGCCCTTCAGCCGCATCGGCGACCAGCGGCAGCGCCTGGTGCTTTCCGGCATCGAAAGGCTGGACGTTGAGCCCGATCATGGTCTTGCCGGAATTCTTGAACAACGCCCAGGAGCCAGTGGTGAAATCCTGCAGCCTGGTGCCGACGGCAAGCACGACGTCGGCCTCTTCGGCCAGCCTGTTGGCAGCCGAAGTGCCGGTAACGCCGACCGCCGCCATGTTCAGCGGATGATCGTCGGGCAGCGAGGATTTGCCGCCTTGCGTCTCGCACACCGGAATGCCAGCGTCTTGCGCCAGCTTCGCCAATTCATCCGACGCTTGCGAATAGAGCACGCCACCGCCGGCAATCACCAATGGCTTCTTCGCGCTCTTCAGCGCCGCCACTGCAGCTGCTAACTCTTGGCGGTCCGGGCGCGCTCGCCGCTGGGTCCAGAGCCGCTCGGCAAAGAAACTCTCGGGATAATCATAGGCCTCGGCCTGCACGTCCTGGCACAGCGCCAGCGTTACCGGGCCACACTCAGCCGGATCGGTCAGCACCTGCATGGCGCGGTTGAGCGCCGGCATGATCTGCTCCGGCCGGGTGATGCGGTCGAAATAGCGCGACACCGGCCGGAGGCAGTCATTGACCGTCGCCGTACCGTCGGAAAAATCCTCGGCTTGCTGCAGGACGGGATCGGGAATGCGATGGGCGAAGACGTCGCCGGGCAGAAACAGGACAGGCAACCTGTTTACATGCGCAAGTGCTGCCGCCGTCACCATATTCAGCGCGCCAGGGCCGATCGAACTGGTCGCCGCCATGAAGCGGCGGCGGAAATTGGCCTTGGCATAGGCGATCGCCGCATGCGCCATCGCTTGCTCGTTATGGGCACGGAACGTCGGCAATTCGTCGCGGACCTGGTAGAGCGCCTCGCCGACGCCGGCGACATTGCCGTGGCCGAAGATTGCCCAGACGCCGCCGAAGATCGGCACTTTCTTGCCGTCGATCTCGGCCATCTGTTGGGCAAGAAAGCGGGTCAGCGCCTGCGCCATCGTCAGGCGGATTGTCTTGGTCATGTCGTTTTCCTCCGCAGTCCTTATGCCGCGCCTTCTTATGCTGCTTTGCGGCCGCGCACGGCAAGCCATGCCTCGGTCAGCCTCTCGAAGCGCGACGCCATGTCGGCAACCGCCTCATCGTCCGACATCTTGCCGGCAAGCCATTGTTCGGCCGCGTTGATGAAGATGGTACGGCCGACAGCGAAACCCTTGACGATGGGCGCCTTGGCGGTGGCGGCGAAGGCCGCTTCCAATTCGTCCTGCGGTGCTTCCAAACCCAGCAGTACAATCCCGCGGCACCACGGATCGTTCTTCAGGATCACCGCCTCGATCTTTGCCCATGCGCCGGTCGATGCCTGCGGTTCGAGCTTCCACCAGTCGGGCTTGATGCCGAGTGCGTAGAGTTCCTCAAGCGCCCGCGGGATGGTCATGTCGTCGAGCTTGCCGTGCTTGCCGGCGATGATCTCGACCAGAAGTTCTCTCCCCACTTTCCGCGCGGCCTCGAACAAAGCGCGCAGTTTCTGCTGCTGTTCGCTCTTCAGCGCCGCGGGATCGTCGGGATGATAGAAGCACAGGCATTTGATGCAGTGGTCGACCGGCCATTCGGTCAGTTGCGAGCCTATGTCTTGCGAGAACTCGAAGCGAAGCGGCCGCGAACCCGGCAACTCGACCGGCCGGCCGAGCCAGGCGAAGGAATGGTGGGCGAATTCGAACATCGCCTCGCGCCCGTATTTTTCGTCGAGCAGCATGCCATAGCCGCCGCGGCCAGCCGCGACCTTTGCCGCAGCCTTGACCGTCAGCACCTTGAAAGCCGGGATTCGCGACGGATCGGCGCCGGCCTTTGCCGCGACGTCCTCCAGCTGGACGCGGTGGTCGCAGGCGAACGCCATCAGAGAGGGGATGTCGCGCCGGCGCGTGGTCGCCCAATGGATGTGGTTGATCGCCTCGTCCTTGCGCAGCGCCAGATGCTTGCTGCCGTTTTTCAGGAAGAACTGCAATTCCTCGAAAGTCGGGTATTCAGGTGCGCAGAGCAGCCGCGATACGGCAAAGGCGCCGCAGGCATTGGCCCAGGTCGCGGCCGTCGCCAGGCTTTCCTCGCCGAGCCAGCCGCGCAGGAAGCCCGACATGAAAGCGTCGCCGGCGCCGAGCACATTGTAGACCTCGATCGGAAACCCCTTGCCGACGATACCGTCCTCGAGATCGTCGCTGATCGGCCCGTCATAGACGATGCAGCCCATGGCACCGCGCTTCAGCACTATGGTCGCCGTCGACAGCGAGCGGATGGTTTTCAGCGCGCTCAGGCAATCGTCTGCGCCGGAGGCGATCATGATCTCCTCTTCGGTGCCGACGATGAGATCGCAGTCGGGCAGCACCGTCTTCAACTGCGCCGAGACGCGGTCGGATTTCACATAGCGCTCGAAGCCTTCGGCATGGCCGGCGAGGCCCCACAGGTTAGGGCGGTAGTCGATGTCGAACACCACCTTGCCGCCCTTGGCCTTCATGACACGGATCGCCTTGCGTTGCGCGGCGTCGCTGTTGGGCCGTGAAAAATGCGTGCCGGTGACGACGACCGCGCGTGCTGAAGCAATGAAGGCCTCATCGATATCGTCTTCCGAAAGCGCCATGTCGGCGCAATCGCTGCGATAGAAGATCATCGGCGAGACGCCCTCATCCTCGACCGACAGCAGCACCAGGGCGGTCAGCCGCTCCGGATCGGTCTTGAGGCCTTGGACCGAAACGCCCTCGCGGGTCAGCTGCTCGCGGATGAAGCGGCCCATCTGCTCATTGCCGACGCGGGTGAGCAACGCCGAGCGCAGGCCGAGCCTGGCAGTGCCGACCGCGATATTGGCTGGACAGCCGCCGACCGACTTGGCAAAGGAGGTGATATCTTCCAGGCGCGAGCCGATCTGCTGGCCGTAGAGATCGACGGACGCACGGCCGATCGTGATGATGTCGAGCGGCGCATGTCTCGCTTCCACGGCTTCGCCCATTCGAACCTCCCATCGGCTTTGTTGTCTTGGGTAACACGCGCGAGCGGCAGCGTGGCGCCGGTAATATGAAATAATAATTCCAATCCATAGTCAATATGGAACGAGCATTCCCAAGGCCGAAAAGTGCTCTGCAAAGGCCGGCGCGGTGAGAAACTTTGAAGTCAGACGAACGTCAAGCGTCTGCCGCTGAAACCAGCTGATTTACCAAGGAAGCGGGCCGTCATCGTTGAAGTACCCGGCGGTCGGGCCATTGGCGTCCAGGGTCGCCAGGTGAATGACGATCTCGGCTGCCTGCTGCACCGTGCGCTGACCTTTATACCCATTGAGATCGGTGGCGGTATAGCCGGGCGCCGCGGCGTTGACCTTGATGCCCTGGAGCGCGAGCTCCCTGGCGAAGCCCACGGTGATGGCGTTCAAGGCTGTCTTGGAGCTGCCGTAGCCCATCATATTGACGGCGTGATTCGCGGTGGCGGGATCGAGCGCCCGGCCGATGGACCCGGTGGAGCTGCTCACCATCACGATACGGGCAGCAGGTGCTGCCAGCAGCAGCGGCAGGAATGCCTGTGTCACGCGGATCGGGCCGAAGACATTGACGTCGTAGGTGGCCTGGATGTCGGCGATCCGCTGCTGGCTCGGCGGCAGGTCGTAATTGATGGCGACGCCGGCGTTGTTCACCAGCACGTCGAGGCAGGGGCTGGCCTGCCCGAGCGCCTTGGCTGCCGCCTTCACACTGTCATCCCTCGTGACGTCCAGCTCAAGCCACTCTGCGTCGAGGCCTTCCGCGCACAATGCCTGCGCCGCCGCCATGCCGCGTTCGGCGCTCCTGGCGCCGAGCCAGACCTTGAAGCCCATGGTCGCCAGTCGCCGGGCGATTTCGCGGCCTATACCCTTGTTGGCGCCGGTCACCAGCGCGGTCTTCGAAGTCGTCATTTCGGTCTCTCCATTTTTCTTGTGGAAGACCCACAAATGGCGCGAGGCAGCGGGCGCCGCGCGCCGGAAATTCTCAGGCTCTTGCCTAATCCTCTCACGCTGTTGCGCGGCCAGCGTGAATGCGCGATGCTGGCGCAATGAACGAGGCGCTGCAGGAGTTGATCGAGATCGCCGGCCGCCATGCGCGCGGGCGACGAACAAGAACGGCGGTTCCCCGCGTTTCGATCGGCTGCAGCGAAGTCGCCACGGCACCATTGCCGGGTGTGTGGGGGTCGGGGATCTTATTCGTATTGCAGGGCGCAAAGACGGTCCTGATCGGCTCCCGGGCTCTTCGTTACAAGCCGGCCAGCTATTTCATCTACACTGTCGAGACGCCCACTATCAGCCAGATAGTCGAAGCGAGCGCGGCGCGTCCTTATCTGGCCATTGGCTTGACCCTTGACCTGCAAGCCGTCGCCGCGCTCCTCGTCGAGCACGCGCCAGCCCTCGGTGGCGACAGTTTCTTCTCCACCACTCCCGTTGATGACGATCTGCTCGACGCGTTGCGTCGAATGATGCGGTTGCTTGACCGGCCAGCGGAGATTCCCGTGCTCGCGACCATGCTCGAGCGGGAGATGCTGTTTCGGCTCCTGCAAGGCCCCCAGGGCGGAAAGCTTCGTGAACTTGCGCGCGCCGATGGCCATCTGTCCCGGATCGGCAGGGCGATCGCCTGGATCCGTTCGCACCCCCATCAGCCGGTCCGGGTCGGCGATCTGGCCGAGATCGCCCATATGAGCAGTGCTGCGTTTTATCGTCACTTCAAGGCGGCGACGGCCATGAGCCCAATCCAGTATCAAAAGCAAATCCGCTTGCTGGAAGCCCGCCATCTGCTGATTGCTCAGCCGGGCAACGTGGCGCGTGTCGCCTTCGCTGTCGGCTATGAGAGTGCTTCCCAGTTCAGCCGGGAGTATGCCCGCCAGTTCGGGTCGCCGCCTGCCCGCGACGCAGCGCGGCTTTTGGCAGAAGGCGAAACGGCAATAGAGGTGATCTAGGCCTTGCGCTTGCGGCCGCTATCGCGCCGCTTCTCGCCGACGGCAACGGTCAGCGCCATGGCCAAAGCCATCGTCGCCGACAGCGAGCGGAAGCCGGCGAAATCGGCCTCGGCGACCTCGAACCAGACCCTGGCGAATTGGGCGAGCGGCGAAAAAGAGCTGTCGGTGATCGCCACGATCGGCACGCCTTGCTCCGAAATGACGCGCGCCTCCTCGATGGTGGCAGGGGCATAGGGCGAAAAGCTGATGGCGATGACGGCATCCCTTGGAGAGGCAAAGCCGATCATCTCCGCGTTCAGGCCGGCGGCCGATTCGATCAGCTGGTTGCGGATCTTGAGCTTGCCCAACGCATAGGCGATATAGGAGGCGACCGGGTAGGAGCGCCGCTTGGCCAGCACATAAATGGTTTCCGCCTTGGCCAGAACGGCGATTGCGTCTTCGAAATGGTCTTCATTCAGCGTGCGCGAAATGTCGTTGAGCGAGGTGCTGGCTGCGGCGACGAAACCGTCGAAAATCGCCCGGTGCCCGGCGCCTTCCTCGGCCTTGGCGCGCAATGCCGCCAGCCTTTCATCGTAGGACGAGTTGCGCTCGCGCAGGCGCTCGCGAAACACCAGCTGCAGGCTGGTGAAACCGTCAAAGCCAAGCTGCTGGGCAAAGCGGATCAGGGTCGAAGGCTGAACACCGGCGGAGGCGGCGATGCTGGCAGCGGTGCCGAAGGCGATATCGTCGGGGTTGTCGAGCGCATAGGCGGCGATCTGGGCGATACGTTTCGGCAGGCTCTGACGCCGCTCCAGGATCGTCGCCCGCAGCGTTTCGAAATCGCGCGGCACCCGTTCGTCCATCGTCGCTCCGCCCAGGCTCATCGTCGGTTCCCTCTGTGCCCCATCATAGCGGACCTGTGCAAGAACACCATAAAAAATGAGACAAGCGTTCCATTTGCAAACAAAATGGACTAATTCATCCACACAAAATTTTGCACACAGGGAGGCAAGCGGATGGTCGGGGTAGGTCTTATCGGCACGGGCTTCATGGGCAAGTGCCACGCCATTGCCTGGAACGCGGTCGGCACCGTCTTCCCCGATGTCGACAAGCCAAGGCTGGTCCATCTGGGCGAGGTCAACGAGGACCTTGCCAAACGCCGTGCCAGCGAATTCGGCTTCGCCAAGGCCTCCGGCGACTGGCGCGCAGTCGTCGACGATCCCGACGTCGATGTCATCTCGTTGACTACGCCGAACCAGTTCCACCCGGAAATGGCCATCGCCATCCTCGAAGCCGGCAAGCATCTGTGGTGTGAAAAACCGATGGCGCCAAGTTTTGCGGAGGCGCAAGCGATGGCTGCGGCCGCGCGGAAATCCGGCAAGGTTGCCGCGCTGGGCTATAACTATATTCAGAACCCGGCGATCCGCCATATCGGCGCGCTGCTCGACGAGAAGATCATCGGCGAGGTCAACCATCTGCGTATCGAGATGGACGAGGACTTCATGGCCGATCCGGAGGCGCTGTTCTTCTGGAAGCACGAGGCGGCGTCCGGTTACGGCGCGCTCGACGATTTCGCCGTGCATCCGCTGTCGCTCATAGCGGTACTGTTCGGCCGCGTCGCCCGAGTCATGTGCGACATGGCCAGGCCCTATGCCGAACGCCGCGTCGCCTCGGGCGGGCGCCGCGCCGTCGAGACCTATGACATCGCCAGCATCCTGATGCATCTCGAAAACGGCATTGCCGGCACGTTGCTGGTCAACCGTTCGGCCTGGGGCCGCAAGGGCCGGATCGCCATCCAGATTTTTGGTTCGAAGGGCTCGATCCTGTACGACCAGGAGCGGATGAACGAGTTCCAGCTCTATCTGACAGCCGACCGACCGACGGAGCAAGGCTATCGGACAGTCCTGGTTGCCCCGCACCACAGGCCTTACGACGCCTTCCTGCCGGCGCCCGGCCACGGCCTTGGCTTTAATGACCTCAAGATCATCGAATGCCGGGAACTGTTGACGCGGCTTGCCGGCAAGCCGGCGCGGATCATCGACTTCGACGAAGGCCTGGAGATCGAGCGCACGGTGCACGCGATGGCGCGCTCGTTCGCGGAACAGCGCTGGATCGCTGTGCGGTAGTAAGCCCGGCGCTGGCTTCCCCTTCTCCCCTTGAGGGTGAAGGTGGCCGAGCGAAGCTCGGTCGGATGAGGGGTGTTGGACGGATCGCTACAGCGAAGAAATAAGCGCTTAAAATCCCTCAATATTTTACGCCGAGTTTCTTCCAGCACCCTCATCCGGCTCGGCGCTGCGTGCCGATCCACCTTCTCCCACAAGGGGAGAAGGAGAAGTGCTCAGGCGGCGCCTGAACGGCTTGATATCATGCTTCGGCGCACCGACCGGCGCCGCTCGACGGCGTCGGCAAGGCCGTGAAGCACCGTCTCGGTGGCTGCCCAGTCGATGCAGCCATCGGTGATGCTCTGGCCATAGACGAGCGGCTTGCCCGGCACGACGTCCTGCCGGCCGGCGACGAGGTTGCTCTCGATCATGACGCCGATGATGCGCTCGTCGCCTGCCGCGACCTGGCCAGCCACGTCAGCCGCCACCCCTGGCTGGTTTTCCGGCTTCTTGCTGCTGTTGGCGTGGCTGACATCGATCATCAGCCGCGGCGCCACGCCGATCCGGCCGAGTTCCGCGCAGGCAGCCGCGACGCTTGTTGCGTCATAATTGGGCTGAATGCCGCCGCGCAGGATGACGTGGCAGTCCTCGTTGCCGGTAGTCGTCGCGATGGCGCTGCGTCCGCCCTTCGTCACCGCCATGAAATGATGCGGTTGGGCGGCCGATTTCACCGCCTCGGCGGCGATCCGCAGATTGCCGTCAGTGCCGTTCTTGAAGCCGACCGGGCAGGACAGGCCCGATGCCAGTTCGCGATGGATCTGGCTCTCGGTCGTGCGCGCGCCGATCGCGCCCCAGGCGACGAGGTCGGCGATATATTGCGGGGTGGCCATGTCGAGGAATTCGGTCGCCGCCGGCAGGCCGAGATTGTTGACGGCGGCGAGCACGTTGCGGGCCATCCGCAGCCCCTTGTCGATGTTGAAGCTGCCGTCCAGGTCGGGATCGTTGATCAGGCCCTTCCAGCCGACCGTCGTGCGCGGCTTCTCGAAATACACCCGCATCACGATCTCCAGCCGGTCCGACAGGCTCTCTCGCAGCGATGCCAAGCGGCTGGCATAGTCTACGGCAGCGGCCGGGTCGTGGATCGAACAGGGGCCGACGACGACCACCAGCCGGTCGTCGGTGCCGGTCAGCACGGCATGGATAGCATTGCGTGACGCGGCAACGGTCCGCGTCGCCGTCAGTGTGCGCGGTATCTCCCGCATCACCTCGTCCGGCGTACTCAATTCCCTTATTTCCTTGACCCGAAGATCGTCTGTGGTGGTCAACACGGCTTTCTGCTCCTGATTGGGAGACCTGCCGGCTGAAACAAAAAAGCCGCCAGGTCTGGCGGCTGTTCGGATCTTGCTGCTGCAATCTTCAGATCGAGCGCAATCCTCCCGCCGCCAGCGAGCTGCTAAAGTACCAATAGGTGGCGGTCAGGTTGATCATGAGGCTCATATAGTCGAAGCCGAGGCGATTGTCACGTGTCTGATGATGCTACTGACGTAGTGGCCCAGCATGCAGCGCCGAGCGGGTTCATGCAGTCCAGGGATCGACGAGTTCAATTCCGAAGTCTTCGAAATCCTTCGTGTTACGCGTTGCCAAGGTGAGTTCCTGCGCAATCGCCGTGGCTGCAATCAGGCCGTCCATCGACGACAGACCGCGACCGCGGCGCTTCGCAAGGCCCATCAGGTCGCCCCACGCCAAGGCAACCGGTTCGTCCACCGGAAGAACTCTCTGCTCGAAGCGCTGCGGCAGGTCCCGTGCGAGCCATTCGGCCAGTGCCTCGCGTTTCCGGCCCTCGTCCATGAGGGCAACGCCGCGCTGGATCTCCGCGATCGACACGACGCTAATGAATGAGCGGTCCTCATCAAGCCCGCCCAGCCAGTCCAGAACGCGCACATCCGGCGCCGGCCTTGTCACCTCGGACAGGACATTCGTATCGAGCAGAAGCCTCACAGCGGCAGATCACGCGGTTCGTCGCGCTGGCGCTCAAGGTTGAGATCGGCGCCGCGCAGCGGCGACTCCAGCAGGAACTCCGCAAGCGTACCCTTGCGCGCGGTCTTCCGCTGCCATTCCTCGGCCGAGACGACAACCACGCTTGGCTTACCGTTTCTGGTGATCGTCTGCGGCGAAGATTGCGCGCGCTCGATAACCTCCGAGAGCCGGGCCTTTGCCCCAGCGACCGTCCAGTTAGTATCCTCTCTGGGCGCAGACGGCATTTCGACCTCCCATGACCATTCTGACTATCTTGACTATATGGGAATGGCGATACGGCGGCAACAGGGAAGGAGAGGGTTTCAGAGCCCGTGTGCCTGAGTGAGGTCGATCGGAACCGATTATGCCGGCTTTGATATTTTGGGGCATCTCGGCCACTCATGGCAAACTGCTTCTGACGCAAGGCTACACGGCTGATCCTATTCCGGTGACGCCCCCGCGATGCTCTGGTCGTAGTCGACCAGCGACCCGGTCATGACGCCGGACTGCGGGCTGATCATATAGCTGATCAATCGGGCAAGTTGCGCCGGCTTCACCAATTGGCCCATCGGCTGCGCGGCCTCGGCTTTTTCAAGCCAGTCGTCCGGCGCGTCATGCCATTTCTTCTGCACGATTGCCTCGCCCTCGGTGTCCATCCAGCCGGGCAGCACCGCGTTGCAGCGGATGCGATTGCCGCGATGGGCATTGGCGACATTCTTGGTCAGCGTCGCCAGCGCTCCCTTGCTCGATGAATAGGGCGCCAGGAACGACTGGCCGCAATGCGCCGACATCGACAGTACGTTGACGATCGAGCCCGGTGCCTGGCGCGCCAGCAGATGCGCCACCACGCCCTGCATCAGAAAAAACGGGCCGCGCACATTGGTCTGGAATATCTGGTCGAATAGATCCTCTGAGGTCTCGACCAGTGAGCCGCGAGCCGAGGTGGCGGCGGCGTTGACCAGCGCGTTGACGGTGCCGCAATGGCCAATCGCCGTTTCGACCGCACGCTTGCAGTCGGCGACTTTGGCGACATCGGCGCTGATGAAGATGGCATCGACGCCTGCCCCCTTGAGGATGGCGACAGCCTTGTCGCCCTTCTCCTTCGAGCGGCCGATCAGCGCTAGCGCCCGGCAGCCCTCATCGGCCAGCGCTTCGGCGACGGCAAAGCCGATGCCTTGTGCGCCGCCGGTGACGATGGCGCGTGTTTCGGAATTGCGACCGGCTGAACCGTTCATCGCCTTGCTCCTGTGCTTGATAGTCAGATTGTTTTGTCGAGGCGGACGGTCTTGCCTTCCTTGGCCGATTTCAGCGCCGCATCTGCCAGCCTGAGCGCCACCAGCCCGTCCTTGCCGCTCGGCGCCGCCTTCTTGCCTGACGTCGCTGCCGCGATGAAGGCAGCGATCTCGTTGGCATAAGCGTCGAGATAACGAGTCATGAAGAAATCGTGCAGCGGCGGCCGCGTATAGCCTTTCTCATTGGCGAGTTCGATCGACACCGGCCGCTGGTTCTCGGCCGCAATCATGCCTTTCGAGCCATGCACCTCGATGCGTTGGTCGTAGCCATAGGTGGCTCGGCGCGAGTTGGAGATGACGCATTGCTTGCCGGAGGCAGTTTCGAGGATGACGCTGACGCTGTCGAAGTCGCCGGCCTCGCCGATCTTTTTGTCGACCAGCACCGAAGCGTGCGCGCTGACCGCCACCGGCTCCTCGCCGAGCAGGAAGCGCGCCATGTCGAAATCATGGATGGTCATGTCGCGGAAGATGCCGCCCGAGCGGCCGATATAGTCGAGCGGCGGTGGACCGGGATCGCGCGAGGTGATGGTCACCATTTCGACTGTGCCAATCGCACCGTCGTCGATCGCCTTGCGCACGGCGGCAAAATGCGGATCGAAGCGGCGGTTGAAGCCGACCATCAGGGTGGCGCCGGCCTTGTCGACGACGGCCAGGCATTGTTCCACCCTGCCGGCGTCGAGATCGATCGGCTTCTCGCAGAAGATCGCCTTGCCCGCCCTGGCGAAGCGTTCGATCAGATCGGCATGGGTGTCGGTCGGCGTGCAGATGACGACCGCATCGATATCGCTGGCAGTTTCGATGGCATCGATGCTGCGCACTTCGGCGCCATAGGCAGAGGCCAAATCGGTCGCCGCCTTCTCGAAGGCGTCGGCAACCGCAACCAGCCTGGCCTGCGGGTTGGAGCCCACCGCACGGGCGTGGACCTTGCCGATACGGCCGGCACCGAGAAGAGCAAAGCGAAGCATGAAGAATTTCCTTTGAGAATGGTTGGAAAGAGAAGGCGTGTCAGCCCCCGTAACACGACGTTGGCCTTACGCCGCAAGTTCCGCCTGCCCGGTCTTGGCGCCGGTGATGTAGGAGACGATATCGTTGCCATCGGTATCTTGCTTGCGCAAATTGGCGACGATGCGGCCGCGCCGGAAAACGACGATGCGGTCGACCAGATCGAACACCTGACGCATGTTGTGAGAGATCAGGATCAGCGGCTCGCCATTTTCCTTCAGCGTGCGGATGATGTTTTCGACCTGCATCGTCTCCTGCACGCCGAGCGCCGCCGTCGGCTCATCCATGATGATGAGCTTGGAAGCAAAGGTCGCGGTTCTGGCAATCGCCACGCACTGGCGCTGGCCGCCCGACATGTGGCGGATGGTGTTGGAAAGGTTGGGGATCTTGACCGCTGTGCGGACCAGGGCTGCTTCGGTCGCCTTGCGCATGAACTTGCGGTCGAGGATCGAGAAGGGCCCAAGATTGAACAGCACTCTTTCACGGCCGAGGAACAGGTTCGACGGCACGTCGAGGTCGTCGGCGAGCGCCAGGTTCTGGAACACCGTCTCGATGCCCGCCTCGCGGGCTTCGATCGGCCCGGCGAAATTCACTTCCTTGCCGTCGAACGACATCCTGCCGCTGGTTCGCTGCTCGACGCCGGTGATCTGGCGCACGAAGGTCGATTTGCCGGCACCGTTGTCGCCCATGATGGCGACATGCTCGCCCTTGCGCAGCTCGAAGTTGGCACCCTCCAGCGCATGGACGCCGCCATAATACTTGGTCAGGTTTTCGGTTTTCAGGACGATGTCCGACATGATCAAGCCCTCATTGCCCGCAGGCGTTGGCGCCACTGGTCGAGAACGACTGCGCCGACGATGATCACGCCCTTGACCATCTCCTGATAATAGGCGTCGAGGCGCAAAAAGGTGAAGCCGGAGATGATGACGCCGAAGATCAGCGAGCCGATCACCGTCCCGATAATCGAGCCGCGGCCGCCCGACAGCGACACGCCACCGATGACCGCCATGGCGATCGCATCGAGCTCGTACATCACACCCATGCCGGCCTGGGCAGTGAGATTCTTCGAGCTCAACACCACGGCGGCGAGCGCGGCAAGGATGCCGGCAATGACGTAGACGAGGATCTTGTGGTTGGCGATGTTGATGCCGGACATGCGCGCGGCATCCTCATTGGAGCCGATTGCATAACAGTGCTTGCCATATTTGGTGTAGCTCAGGATCAGCTGGAACAGCACCGCCAGCGAAATGAAAATGATGACCGGCATCAGCCCCTTGCCGATGGCGGCGAAACTCTCGGTCGGAAACGAGATCGGCTGCCCCTTCGACCACCATTTGGCGATGCCGCGCGCGGTGACCATCATGCCAAGCGTGGCGATGAACGGCGGGATGCGCGTGTAGGCGATCAAGGCACCGTTGACCAGGCCGGCCAGCAGGCCGCAGCCGATTGCGACGAGCACCGGCACGATCACCGGCAGGTCGGTCCAGCCCTGGGCAATGAACATCGCCTTGGGGTTCGGGTTGCCGTTGACCGTCGCCACTTGGGCGAAGCTCATGGCTATCATCGCCGTGGCGCCGACGATCGAACCCGAGGACAGGTCGATGCCGCCGGTAATGATCACCTGCGTCACGCCGATGGCAATGATACCGACGATCGACACCTGCAGGATGATGATCTGCAGGCGCGCTTCGTTGAAGATCGCATCGATATTGTCGCGGGTATTGAACAGGAAGCTGTCGCCCAGGAAAACCCGGCCGATCAGCTCGAAAGCGCCGACCAGGATGACGAGCGCCAGGAAGACGTTGAATTCGGCCGGCCATGCGCGCCGCTTCGCATCATAGCTGAGCCCGCCGACGCCGTGAGATGTCTGTGCCAATCGTGCTTCCTCCGTCAGCCACGGTCTCCACCCGGCGCTGTTCAGGCCGAGGGGGAAAAAGCGGAGCGGCGCTGTCTTACTTTGGCGCGCCGCTCCGTATCGGACAGGTCCGCCTCAGTTCTTCTTCAGGAACTTGTCGATATTTGCCGGCGTGACCAGCTGGAACGGGATGTAGACCTTGTGCTCGACCTTCTCGCCCTTCGCTAGCTTGAGCGCAGCATCAAGCGCGCCAGCGCCCTGGCCGGCTGCGTCCTGGAACACCGTCGCATCGAGGTCGCCCGCCTGCATCGCCGCTAGCGCGTCCTGGGTAGCGTCGACGCCGCCGACGACAACCGACTTCATGTCGATATTGGCGGCCTTCATCGCCTGGATAGCGCCGATGGCGCTCTCGTCATTGTTGGCGATGACGCCGTCGAACGGCTTGCCGGTCGACAGCCAGTTGGTCATCAGGTTCTGCGCTTCTTCGCGCTTCCAGTTCGACGTCTGCTTGTCGATGATCTTGATGAAGCTGCAATCCGGCGTGGCAATCACATCATCGATGTCCTTGGTGCGCTGCACCGCGGCCTGGTTCGACAGCTCGCCCATGATCACATAGACATTGGCCTCTTTCTTGCCGGCTTCCTTGAACAGGCGGCAGACCTCCTTGGTCTCGAGCGTGCCAGAATCGGCTTCGTTCGAGGCGACGAAAGCCTGGTTTTCCGGCAGCGTGTCGACGTTGACCGGCTCGCGATTGACATAGACCAGCGGAATTTTGGCAGCGGCGGCTGCGTCCGACATCGCTTGGGTGGCCGAGGTGTCGACCGGGTTGACGATGATTGCGTCGACGCCCGAGGCGGCGAAGTTCTTGATCTGGTCGAGCTGCTTGGCGACGTCGTTCTGCGCGTCTTCCACCTGCAGCTCGACGCCGTCCATGCCCTTGGCCTGCTCGATCATGCCGTTGCGCAGCACGGTGAGAAAATTGTCGTCGAACAACGCCATCGACACGCCGATCTTGGCAGCAAAGGCGGACGAACTCATTAGCGCCGCGAACGCGACGCCCAAAAGCAGTTTTTTCATTTTATTTCTCCTCCACATTGGTGTCCGGCTGCACCGATCTACCCGGAATCCCCGATCTCGCAGGGAATTCTCTCCCGATTGCCATTTTAGTTCCGGAAGGCATTTGCCTGAAACAGATCTTCCGGAACGAAAGAACCAAAATGCTCAGTTGGTGAAATATTTATTCCATTTCGCGTGGGCGTCAAGCGAGATTTCGCCATGAGGAATGGATTTTCGGCATTTCGAGCTCTTTTAGACGAACGCTCAGGCAAGCCAGGCCTGAAAGCGTTCTGATAGATTACATCATGTCTGCCGCCAATGACCGCGACGTCAGATGTTTTCCGGCAGATAAATGTCGAAGGGCAGAAAGGTCTGACCCGGCGCATTCGCGGCGCCGGTCTCGATGGCATGCGCCATCAGCCCGACAAGCTCGCGGCAAAGCGCTGCCAGAGGCGTCGAGATCACCATCGTCAGGAAATTATCCGCCAGCGCCGCGCGGGAGTCAGGCGTGATCTCGTTGCAGACGACCGCTGGCATCTCTGCCGGCTTTGCCTCCCTCAGCGCCGAGATCGCGCCTTCCATGCCGCCACCGGCGACATAGCAGCCGGCAAGATCGGGGTGGCGGGCCAGAAGCTCGATCATTGCATCATGCGTGATCTGGTTCGCTTCCAGATTGACCAACGTCTCAAGGAGAGTGAATTCCGGCGCTTGCTCGCGAAAAAAGGAGCGAAAACCGATCTCGCGAAGCTCGTGGCCGTGGAAGCGATGGCTGCCGACGAAGAGGGCGACCTTGCCAGGTCTCTTCGCGGCCTTCGAGATCATCCAGGCAGCGGTGCGGCCAACCTTGCGATTGTCGAGGCCGACATAGCCCTCGCGAATGCCGGACGCAAAGTCGGAAAGCAGGGAGAACACCGGTACGCCGTTGGCTTTGAGCGCCTCGACGGCCACCGTCAGCGTCGGGTGATCAGGCCCGACCAAGGCGACGGCCCTGGATTTGGCTGCCAGCTTGCGCATCCGCTCGACGATCTCATCCGGCGCCAGCGAATCGGCGAAGTCGATGGTCGCCACGCCTCGAAAGCGCGGCGACTGCGATACTGCCAGTTCAAGTTCGCGGGCAAATTCGCTGTAGAAGACGTCTTCCCGCCGCAACAGCAGAAATCCGAGGCGATACTCCGGCAATTCATGGCGCATCCGCTGCTTGATCAATCCGGCCGCGTGATAGCCGATGCTGGTCGCGGCGTCATAGACGCGGCGCGCGGTTTCCTCGCGCACCGGCAAGCGGTTGTTCAGCACCCGGTCGACGGTGGCAACGCTGACCCCCGAAATGCGTGCCAGGTCGGTGATCGTCGGCCGTTTCGCCATCGCTGCCTCGCTCCAACTATCCGACTCTTTTAAACCATTCTGATGGAAAATGATAGAAACTATCTTTGTGATATTGAGTCTATCAGCGCTCGGCGTTATTTTGAACACTGACCGAATATGATCGAGGCCTCCGCCATGGTGGATATTGGACTCCAAACCGGGAACACAACCTCAGCAGCAGCGTCCCAACGCGACTACAGCCTGGTCGGCCGCGACGCGAAGCTTGCCGTCGAGAGCGGGCTGGCGGCGGCCGAGTGGTATCACACCGACGTGCCGCGCAAGCAGATGAAGGAGCTGATGCAGCGCTCCGACGGCCCGGCGATCCGCGATACCATCATCTGGCTCGGCGCCATGATCCTCAGCGGCGCGGGCGCCGCCTTGTTCTGGGGCAGCTGGTGGTGCGTGCCGTTCTTCTTCGTCTATGGCGTCCTCTACGGTTCCTCCACCGATTCACGCTGGCACGAATGCGGCCACGGCACCGCCTTCAGGACGCAGTGGATGAACGACGTGGTCTATCAGATCGCCTGCTTCATGATCATGCGCAACCCGGTGACCTGGCGCTGGAGCCACACGCGCCACCATACCGATACCATCATCGTCGGCCGCGATCCGGAGATCTCGGTCATGCGCCCGCCCGATCTGCTGCGCGTCGTGCTCAATTTCGTCGGCATTCTCGATGCCTGGCATGCGATGAGCGACATGCTGCGCAATGCGGCCGGCATCATCAGTCCGGCCGAAAGAACCTTCATTCCCGACCAGGAGCAGCCGAAGGCAATCCGCATTGCTCGCATCTGGACGGCGATCTATGCCGCGACGGTCGCGCTGGCGCTTCTTACCGGCTCGTTCCTGCCGCTGATGCTGGTCGGGCTGCCCAGGCTTTACGGTGCCTGGCATCATGTCATGGTCGGCCTGCTGCAGCATGGCGGCCTGGCTGAAAACGTCACCGATCACCGGCTGAACAGCCGCACCGTCTACATGAACCCGATAAGCCGTTTCATCTACTGGAACATGAACTACCACGTCGAGCATCACATGTTCCCCATGGTGCCCTACCATGCGCTGCCCAGGCTGCATGAGCTGATCAAGCACGATCTGCCGGCGCCGACACCGTCCATCCTGGCCGGCTATCGCGAGATGATACCGGCTTTCCTGCGCCAGCTGCGCAATGAGGATTATTTCATCAAGCGCGAACTGCCGCCGACGGCGAGGCCCTATCGCGAGGATTTCCACAACGATAACGCTGCTGTTGCGGTGGCTGCTGAATGACAAGCCTACGCCGGGGCACCAAGAATCGGGGAAGGCGCAAATGAGCGACTGGGTCGAGGCTTGTGACGCCGAGGACATCGACGAGGAGGATGTGATGCGGTTCGACCATGGCGGTCGCACCTTCGCCATCTACCGCAGCCCCGAGGACGGGTATTTCGCCACCGACGGGCTTTGCACGCATGAGAAGGTGCATCTGGCCGACGGGCTGGTGATGGACGATATCATCGAATGCCCGAAGCATAATGGCCGCTTCAATTACAAGACTGGGGCTGCCAGGGGCGCGCCGGTCTGCGTCGATCTCAGGACCTATCCGGTCAAAGTCGACGCCGGCAAAGTCCTTGTCCGGATCGGTTGATGATGACGAAGGGAATGGTCATCATTGGCGCCGGCGAATGCGGCGGGCGCGCCGCCCTTGCGCTGCGCGAGCTCGGCTATGATGGCCCGGTGACGTTGGTCGGCGACGAGCCGCATCTGCCCTATGAGCGGCCACCGCTGTCGAAAGACGCGATGGTCGCCGACGCGCCCCTGATCAAGGCGATCGCCAGTGAGGCGGTCCTGGCCGAAAGATCGATCAGGCATATCCATTCGGTTCAGGCGATGGCGATCGACCGCGTGGCGCATGTCGTGCGCCTGTCGGACGGCTCGGTCCTGGCCTACGACAAGCTCCTGCTGGCGACAGGGTCGCTGCCGCGCAAGCTGCCGATTCCGGGCCTTGGCGGGCGCTGCGTCTATCTGCGGACCTTCAACGACGCACTGGCCATTCGCGCTCATCTCAGCGCCGGAAATCGCGTCGCCATCATCGGCGGCGGCTTCATCGGTCTCGAGCTCGCCACGGCGGCACGCAGGCTCGGCGCCACTGTTGCCGTTATCGAGGCGCAGCCGCGCATTCTGATGCGCGGCGTGCCGGCCGAGATCGCGCAGGTTATCCATCAGGCGCATGAAGCCGAAGGCGTAAAAATCCTGTGCGGCGAGGGCATCGACGCCATTGCCGATGACGGCGCCGAAGTGCGCATCGTGCTTGCCGGTGGACACGACATTGTCGCCGATCTTGCCGTGATCGGCATCGGCGCCGTGCCGGTGACCGGACTTGCCGCGGAGGCAGGGCTGACGATTGACAATGGTATCGCCGTCGACGCCGAGCTTCGCACCAGCGACCCCGACATCTTTGCCGCCGGCGATTGCTGCTCGTTTCCGCTCGCCATCTATGGCGGCCGGCGAGTGCGGCTGGAAGCCTGGCGCAATGCGCAGGAGCAGGGCGCGCTTGCGGCCAGGAACATGCTTGGCGCCGGCGAGGCCCACGCGGCGGTGCCATGGTTCTGGTCGGATCAGTACGGCCTGACCTTGCAGATCGCCGGCCTGTCGGACGAAGGCCGCAGCATTGTGCGTCGCGAGCTCGGCGACGGCGCCTTCATCCTGTTCCATCTCGCCGAGGACGGCAGGCTGGTTGCGGCAAGTGGCATCGGCCCCGGCAACGCGGTCGCCCGCGACATAAGGCTGGCCGAGATGCTGATCGCGAAAAGGGCAAAGCCGGCGCCGGAAGCGCTAGGCTCGCAAACGATCAAGCTGAAGTCGCTGCTGGCGACATGAGCCAGCGCGGGTTCCAGAGCCATTTGAAAGAACTTGCGGAGCGCTTGCCGTTCTGGTGGTGACAATCCTGCACCTGATGGCGGGAGACGACCCTGAGCGGTCGTTCCTGCCCGCGATGGAAACGTCTCATGAGGGTTGGAACGGGGTCGTTCGCGCGACTTTGCGCCGAAAGGTTGCCATGAGGCGAATGATCCGATCTCGATCCCAGATGTCAGCTAAGCGCTTGCCGTCACGGCCGAGACGACCCCTTCCAGCCAACCGAGTTTCAGATGTAACCGAATTTCCTCCTTCTGAAATCGCAGCGCGACCCTCTCTCCTCAGTAGACGGGCTGACCACAGCCCGCCGCCCTGCCCGTAGACGGCCGGGGCTCTGTGAAAAGAGGCTATCATGACGCCTCCAGTCCAGTGTGTTCTCCGTGTTATGCACCTGGTCATCGCCCGATCCCTTAGGGCCGCAGCGCAACGGCGTGAGCTGGCTCAACTTAGCGACCGCCAGCTACGCGATGCCGGAATCGATCCCGCATTGGCAGGCCGTGGCAAGGCGGCCGCCGTCGATAGAACCAGCCTGCTTCGACTGCCGACCCTGTCGTCCGGCTGAGCGAGTTGATAGAGGAGCTAGCGATGGCCGGTCTCTCCACCGCGATCGGCGCAGAAGTCGGAGAGGTGTGCCTGCTCGGGGCAATGTTCGCTGGACTGATCCTCATCTCAGCTCCGAGAACGCGCTTCGTTCAGAGTCCGATCTCTGACTTGCCGGGCGCTCAGCGTCCGGTCGTCTTTCAAAGCAGTTCCAGGCGCCGAACTGGACGCTTTGAGATCGTCGGAACTGAACTCGACCTTCCCGGCATATCCCGGCCGAGCGATGGAACCCGCGCAAGCTACTTACAACGTCCGAGCCACCCTTGAGCGATCGCTCACGCCTTCAGTCGCGTATAGACGGCGCGCGTTGCCAGTGTTTCTTGCTGTCCGGGACGCGTGAAATAGAGCTCAATGATGTGGCGATCGTTGTTCTCGATTTTGATTACAGTGCGCATGCCGACCTGCTTGCCGACTGTTTCTTCGCCCGCCACGCCCTGGTCGGTAAAGGTGCCGGACATGCTGATCGGCCTTTGATCCCCCGAATTAGGGACGCCTTTAAAATACATCATGGTTGTGTTGACAGGATCGATCGTGACCCACTCGTAACGTCCGTCCATGATGCTGTAGCCGAGCCATCCTTTGCGCCAGACCGGCGCTCCATCCAGCGTTCCCTCCATTATGTCTTCGATGTAACGGCCGCCCGCCAACCACTGACGATGGCTAATGAGATCGTCCGTCACGAGCGGCGGCTGATCGGGGCTACGGCCGAGTGTGCCGTAGAAGCTCATCTGGACGCGCCAGGTGCCGATCATTGGCGCCAGGACCTCATGCCCCGGGCCCGGCAATCCACGGCGAAGCCAATTCGGCAACTCCGACTGGGTCGGGGGCTCGGCTGCAGCCGAGCTGCCTTGAGCCAATGCGCCGAAAGGAATGGGGAGGACGAACGCAACGACGAATAGGGCAACGTGTAGTGTCTTGATCATACTTTATCTCCAGCTCATCGCTCGCCCGGGAATTGCTATGACGCGCTCAGTTGGGGCAATCGTTGCGAATTTTGTCGGGTGAACTCGTGGATACTCATCTCATACCTCTCCGTCATTCGATGCTGACCAGCGTTTCACCACCGGAAACTTCGATAACGGCGCCGGTCACGAAGTCATTGGCCATCAGGAAAAGTGCGGCCTTGCCGATATCGTCGATTTTTCCGACGCGTCCTGCCGGGAAGCGCTGACGCACCAGCGCGAAAAACGCCGCGCGCTTCGCCTGCGGCATGCCGGCCCACATTTCGCTGTCTATGACGCCTGGTCGGATTGTGTTGACGCGGATCGGACCGAGTTCGAGCGCAAGGGCTCGCGTCAGCGCCTCCAGACCAGCAAAGGCGACCATCATCATCGATGCGCCCATGCGAGGCTTGGTCACCAAGCCACCGGTCGTGAATGTGATCGAACCACCTTTCGGCATCCTAGGCGCTGCGTGCCGCGCGCAAGACCAACTGCCCAAGAGCTTGCCGTGCAGAACGGCCTGCGCGTTGGCCATCGTCTGGGAGAGGAAGGGACCTCCCGGACTCGGCGGGGTCGCGGTGATGAGAAGGTGGTCGAGCGTCCCTAGTGTTTCGAACATTTGCTCGACCGCTGTATCATCGGTCATGTCCAGCGACTGGAACGTGATCGAACCGTGGACCCTTTGCTCTGCAACCATTCTCGCTGAAGGGCGCCGCCCGAGCGCAATGACGTCGGCGCCTGCTTGACAGGCTGCGCGGGCCGCACCCATGCCCATGCCGCTTGTCCCGCCGACGATCACGACACGCTGATTCGAAAGAGACTGCTCGTCACCGTTCATCCTGGATCTCTGCCGCTGGCATACGGACTCAGCATCTCCAGCCACTGCGTCTCCATGTCGCCCGGTTCGAGCTCACCAGCATCTACGACGAAGCTCTGGACATAGGCTTCGCCGAAGTGGCTCTTGAGTGCATCGATACTGCGCCAGACCTCGTAGATAACGATGAGATCGGGGTCGGTCCGATCTCGATGGATGTGGAATTGAAGACAGCTGGCTTCCGATCTCGTCGCTTGGAGATCTTTGAGCATACGGGCGACAAGCGCGGAGCCTTGGCCGGGGGTGGCGCGATGCTTAGCGATAACGCAATAGGGCGTGTCTTCGCCAGCGGTTGGTCGAGGAAGATCAGGCAACGTCAGCGCCATGTGGTACTCCTGCCGGAACGGCCGACCGAAGTGGTTGCGGCCATTGAAATTGGCAGATGCTGGTATGGCGTTGCTATGGCAGAAACGACTGAATATTTGACCGTTTGTCGCGCGTATTTTCCGTATTACACGCGGTCGCAACAGGAGCGTATCTGCGGCTGGTCGAAACAGCCTCGCATGAACCCGATCAGGATTCTGTTCCGCTCACACGCAGCCCTGAATCTCGGATAGCGCCGGGTGAGACACCCATGAAGCGTTTGAACGCCCTGCTGAAGGACGCATCGGACTCATATCCCAACTCCGATGCGATCTGTGACTGCGACATATATCCGTTACGCAACCAGGATGCCGCCAGCCGAAGCCTCCATTGCAGGAGATAGCGGGCGGGGGATACCGACAACAGGCTCTTGAACCGCTGCGAGAACCTCGATCGCGACAGCCCGGACAATGCAGCCAGGCGATCGACTGGCCAGTCTTCCCCAGGGGAGCGATGGATTCTTGCAAGCGCCGACCCGATTTGTGGATCCTGCACGGCCGCCAGCCAACCAGTCAGATCGTCGGAACATGTCTCGACCCAGGTTCTGATTACTTGCGTCATGACAATATCGGCAAGGCGCGCCATTATCGTTGCCGAGCCGATTCTTTGCCCTTCAGCCTCGCGCGCCATCATCGCAATGAGGCTTGGTAGGTCAGTATCGCCATGCTCGGCATGCCGGATGTGCATCACAGAAGGTAGCAGTTCCAGCAGCGGATTTGCTGTCGGGCCCTCAAAGCCGATCGTACAGCATGCGATCAACGATCGCGCGCCGCCGCCGCCAGACTTCAACTCGTAAGTTCCGTTCCCGATCAACGCTGGTTTGACATCGGCGAGCGGCAAGGTTCGCCGTTTTGGCCGATCGGACATAGTGTGCTCTGTTCCGTGGGGAAGAAGAAGCACATCGCCGTTTTCGAGCAGCAGCGGCGGCAAGCCCTTGGCTTGTATCCAGCAATGACCCTCGAGCATCGCATGAAAACGTACACCCTCCCTGAACGGCACGGCGATGCCCCAGGGCGCCGTCAACTCGCTGCGGCCATATCTCGCATGGGCAAGGCGTAGATCGCGCAGCACCTCGCTCAACAAATCATTCTCGGCCGGCTGGTAGCCCATCGTTGCACGCCCTAAACCGGGCCGATCAATGGACCTAAGCGGATCACTCATCTGCACTCCTTTGCCCCAACTTCGCATACGCTTATGCATCCCGTTACCTCTCTTAGTAGGCAACCGAACGGAGACCTATTACGGATCCAGATTCCGCAAGAGATCTGACAATGGAAATGGGATTCTGCTGGCGGCGTTCGCTTAGGGATGCGCCGGACTTTTTTCAACAATATCCACCCCTTGCTGCCCATCAGATCGCGCGCGCGACAAAGCTGTTCCCCAGCCGGGGGCGATCCCTTGAAAGGATCGACGGGTTCGAAGCCACAGAGTTCAAGCAGATAGGCGATTTCCTGGCGCAGGCTCCACCGCAGACCTTCACCGCTAAAACAGCGCCTTCAGCTCCGGCAGCTTGTCGTTGACTAGCCAGCCATAGTAATTTTCCTCAGGCAGCTTTTCCGGCTCGCCCGCAGCGCGGCGCTTGTCGTTCTCGGCCTTCAGCGCATAGGCACGCTGTTCCGGATTGCCGACATTGTAGAGCGTCGACGTGATGCCGGGATTGCCTGAGATGTCGAAGCCGGCAATGCTTTTATAGGCGTCGATCGACTTCCGGATCGTTGCCGCGACATAAGGCAGGGTCAGGTCAGGATCCATGATGGTCTTGTAGACCGCGTTCGGGTCGCCGACGTCGAGCTCCGGCAGGCCGGAAACCTTGTGCACGAGATCGCTCATCTGCAGTGCCGTCAGCGGATTGAGCTGGCCAAGACCAAAAGTCTGGCCGGCATAATAGGGCTGGAAGAAAGTCGCGCCGAAGCGGTCGTTGGGAAAGCTCTCGCCGTTGACGGTCTTGCCGCGGAACGACCGGTTCCACACCTGCTCGCGGCATTCCCAGAGTTCGTAACTGTCCGATTTGCCCGCGCACTTGGCAAATTGCGGCCGTTGCACGAAATCGGTGATGTCTTCGCCTTCATAGGCGAAGGAGAGTTTGCTCGACAGATACGAGATCGCCTTGACGTAGTAGGTCTGCAGCCGGTCGTAGGCATCGACATTGTAGGTGTGCTCGCCGACGATGGCGCCGACGATATGCATCGGGTCGATGCCATAGGCCGCGGCTGCCTGCATGATCTTGCCACGCAGCTCGGCATCGTTCTGGAGCAGCGCAAACACTTTGCGGTATTTCGCCTGGAAGGTGGTGTTGGTCGCCTGGGTGCGCCGGCTGGATGCGCCCGGTATGTCGGGCTGCTCGGTGTTGCGGTTGCCGGGCGGCACCATGGTTGCCGCTTGCGCGGCGAACATGGCTGCCGCCAGCGTCAGCCCGAGAAGGACGAGGATCAGTTTTTTCATGCGCCGCCGCCCAAATAGTCGCCGGGCAAACTAGGTAATGCTCCAACGGGAGTCGAGAGACGCCTGCACCCGACGGGACGAAAGCTCGCCGGATGCTTCCATTTGGCCACACATCGGAAATGCCGGGCTGAATTTGGCGGAGACCGGGAGCAATTCCCCGGCCTCTTTGAGGATGAAGCGTCTCCTACAGGATGAAACGCGACAAATCCGTGTTTCTGGAGAGGTCGCCGACATGCTTCTCCACATAGGCGGCATCGACGGTCACGGAGGTGCCGTTGCGGTCCGGTGCGTCATAGGAGATCTCGTCCAGCACCCGTTCCATCACCGTCTGCAGCCGCCTGGCGCCGATGTTCTCGACGCTGGCGTTGAGGTCAACAGCGATGCCGGCCAACGAGTCGATCGCGTCATCGGTGAAGACCAGGTCGACTCCCTCGGTCTTCATCAGTGCGATATACTGCTTGATCAGGCTGGCTTCGGTCTCGGTGAGGATGCGGACGAAATCGTCCTTCTCCAGCGCCCGCAGCTCGACACGGATCGGCAGGCGGCCCTGCAATTCCGGCAGCAAGTCGGATGGCTTGGCGACGTGGAACGCACCTGAAGCGATGAACAGGATGTGGTCGGTCTTCACCGGTCCGTATTTGGTCGCAACCGTGGTGCCTTCGACCAGCGGCAGCAGGTCGCGCTGCACGCCCTCGCGCGAAACACCGGCACCGATGCCGCCTTCGCGCGAGGCGATCTTGTCGATCTCGTCGAGGAAGACAATGCCGTCATTCTCGGTCGATTCGAGTGCCCTGCGCACCACCTCGTCCTGGTCGAGCAACTTGTCGGACTCGTCGCTGATCAACAGCCCGTAGGACTCTTTAACGGTCGTCTTGCGCATCTTGGTTTTCTTGCCGCCCATCGCTTTCGACAGCATGTCGTTGATGTTGAGCACGCCGATATTGGCGCCCGGCATGCCGGGGATCTCGAAGCCGGGCATGCCGCCATTGCCGGTATCGGCCACTTCGATCTCGATCTCCTTGTCGTCAAGCTCGCCGTCGCGCAGCTTCTTGCGGAAACTGTCACGGGTGGCCGGACTCGCCGTCTTGCCGACGAGCGCTTCAAGCACCCTTTCCTCGGCGTTGATGTGGGCACGCGCCTCGACGTCCTCACGCATCTTCTCGCGCACCAGCCCGATGGCGATCTCGACCAGATCGCGGATGATCTGCTCGACATCGCGGCCGACATAGCCGACCTCCGTAAACTTGGTGGCTTCGACCTTGACGAAAGGCGCACCGGCAAGGCGCGCCAAGCGGCGAGAAATCTCGGTCTTGCCGACACCGGTCGGGCCGATCATCAGGATGTTCTTCGGCATCACCTCTTCGCGCATCTGGCCCTCGAGCTGCTGGCGGCGCCAGCGGTTGCGCAAGGCAATCGCCACGGCACGCTTGGCGTCTTTCTGGCCGATGATGAAGCGGTCGAGTTCCGAAACGATTTCGCGGGGAGAGAAGGTGCTCATGTCACTAAATTCCACTTTGCCACTGCCGAATGGACTCGAACGGATGCAGCAGCATGATCACGTTGAGTGTCAGATTGTCCCGGATGAGATAGCCGACACCGAATTCGAAGATGAGGGCGAGGGTTACGATCACCCATATAGGAAGCCTTCGCGCCATGACAAACCCCAGCACCATGGCCAGCGTGTCCGACACCGAATTGATGACGCTGTCGCCATAATAGTCGAGCGAGATCGTGCCGGCGCGATAGCGATCGATGATGAAAGGGCTGTTCTCGAGCAGCTCCCAGCCGCCCTCTATCACCACCGCAAAGGCCAGCCTGAGCCCGAGCGGCGAGCGCGGGAAAAGAAACCACGCCAGCGCATAGAACAGGAAGCCGTGAATGATGTGCGAGAAGCTGTACCAGTCGGAGATATGCTGGGAATTCTCGGAGCTCTGCACGATGCCGTGCCACAGCTTGACGTAGCCGCAGGTGCAAATCGGCGTCCGCCCCATGCCGTAGAGGACCCCTGCCTGGAATATGACCAGACCGAGAACCAACAGAAGCCCCATTCGCCAACTGTCTTCGTAGGCCGAGACGGTTTTGTCGCTGGATACGCTCATGCTGCTATTGCCCCTCTTCTGCGTCACCCTGTTCGGCATCACCCTCTGGGGCATCAATCGCCATCAGCACGGCATCGCCATATTCCGACTTCCTGCGATCGATAGCCCTGAAACCGGCTTTTTCATAGGCACGGATAGCCCGTGCATTGGCCGGGTCCGGGTCGATGATGACGCGCGGCGCACCTTCCTCGAAAAGCTGCTCGACGAACTGCCGGACGATCGCCGAGCCGTGGCCGGTCCCGACAAGCTCCGGCACGCCGATCGACAGATCGATGCCGAGCGTGCCGAACGGCTGGTCGCTATAGGGATGACCGTCCTCCAGATGCGGATCGTAGCTCTGCAAATAGCCGATGGGTTTGCCGTCGAGCTCGATAATCAGCGGCTCGACCGAAATGCTGTCGATATGCTCGCGGATCTCCGCGATCTCGGTCTCTGGGTCGTTCCACCATTCGGTGACATGCGGCTCGGCAAGCCAGCCGGCGATCATCGGCAGGTCCCTCTCGGTCACCGGCCGAAAACCGTAGCGGAGGCTCCGCTCAGGCGGCATCGAGGGTTTCGACGACGAAGCTGTTGTTGGTGTAGACGCAAATGTCGGACGCGATCTGCATCGCCTTGCGGGCGATCTCCTCGGCGTCCTTATCGGTATCCATCAGGGCGCGGGCCGCGGCCAGCGCGTAGTTGCCGCCGGAGCCGATGGCCATCACGCCAAATTCGGGCTCCAGCACGTCGCCGGTGCCGGTCAGCGCCAGCGACACCGACCTGTCGGCCACCAGCATCATTGCTTCCAGCCGGCGCAAATAGCGGTCGGTGCGCCAGTCCTTGGCGAGCTCGACGCAGGCGCGTGTCAGCTGGTCGGGATATTGTTCGAGCTTGGCTTCGAGCCGCTCCAGCAGCGTGAAGGCATCGGCGGTGGCGCCGGCGAAGCCGGCAATGACGTTGCCGCCCTTGCCGATGCGGCGCACCTTCTTGGCGTTGCCCTTCATGATGGTCTGGCCGAGGCTGACCTGGCCGTCGCCGGCGATCACCACTTTGCCGCCCTTGCGTACGGTTAGGATGGTCGTGGCATGCATGGTCAGTTCATTAGACATTTTCTGCTCCGGTCAGCACCGATCCCATCAAGGCGATTGGCGCGTTACGAGTGACTTGATCGGCCATATGTATGCATAGGCCAGACGATTGCAAACCGGCCATCCACCGGGCCGGATAGTGCTCCGCAGCGGTAACTGGCAATCGCCGGATCATGCTGCTAGAAGGCTTTCGTTTTCAGGCATGTGAACGCCTGAATCGTGCAAATCTGAGACAAGGATGAGGTCATGGTGCCCCGTTCCGCCGAGATAAGCCGCAAGACCAAGGAAACCGACATCTCCGTGTCGGTTCAGGTCGACGGCTCGGGCAAATCCGACATTTCGACGGGCGTCGGCTTCTTCGACCATATGCTGGACCAGTTATCGCGCCATTCGCTGATCGACATGACGGTGAAGGCCAAGGGCGACCTGCACATAGACGACCACCACACGGTCGAGGATACTGGTATCGCGCTTGGGCAGGCGCTGGCCAAGGCATTGGGCGAGCGGCGCGGCATCATGCGCTATGCTTCGATCGATCTCGCCATGGACGAGACGCTGACGCGGGCGGCGATCGACGTCTCCGGCCGGCCTTTTCTGGTCTGGAATGTTTCGTTCTCATCGCCGAAGATCGGTACGTTCGACACCGAGCTGGTGCGCGAATTCTTCCACGCGCTGGCGCAGAATGCCGGCATCACGCTGCATGTCACCAATCATTACGGCGCCAACAACCACCACATTGCCGAGACCTGCTTCAAGGCCGTGGCGCGTGCGCTGCGTTCGGCGCTCGAGCGCGACCCGCGCCAGCCGGACGCGGTTCCCTCCACCAAGGGATCCCTGAAAGGGTAGCGCCATGGCCATCTATGTCGCGATGGAACCGCCAGGCCGCAGCGAAAGGGTGGACACCACCTTTGTCCGTGACGGCTTTGCCTGGCTCGGCCTCCTATTGCCGCCGCTGTGGCTGGCCTGGCACCGGCTGTGGGTCGAGGCGGCATTGGCCTTTGTCGCCATGGGCCTGCTTTCGATGCTGGGCGAAAGCCTGGGCCTGGAAAGCGCAGGCTCGCTTTTGTCCCTCCTTGTCATGCTCTTTGTCGGACTGGAAGGGCAGGCCCTGCGGATCGCAGCACTGCGCCGCCGTGGCTGGCGTGAATGGGGTGTCGTCGAGGCCGACAGGCTCGACGATGCCGACATTCGCTACGCGTTGGAAACCGATGCGGATTCGAATGCACGGTCCCCCGCACAGCGCATCGTCCCGGACGCAGCACTTGCCCGGCCGACGCCGATGGGCATGGCACTGGGGCTGACCCATATTCCGGGAAAGCGCTGAGATGCGGGTCGCGATCATCGATTACGGGTCGGGCAATCTGCGCTCGGCCACCAAGGCCTTCGAGCGTGCCGCTCATGAAGCCGGCATTGCCGCCGCGATTGAACTCACAGCCGATGCCGAGCGGGTCAGGACCGCCGACCGCATCGTCCTGCCCGGCGTTGGCGCCTATGCCGATTGCGCCGCTGGACTGCGCGCTGTGGCCGGCATGTGGGAAGCGGTCGAGGAGGTCGCGATCGTCAAGGGACGGCCGTTCCTAGGCATCTGCGTCGGCATGCAGCTGATGTCGGAGCGAGGCTTGGAGAAAACGGTTACGAAAGGGTTTGGCTGGATCGCCGGCGACGTCAAGGAGATCACGCCGGCCGATCCGACACTGAAGATCCCGCAGATCGGCTGGAACACGATTGACCTGAAGCGCAAGCATCCGCTGTTTTCCGGCATTGCGACGGGCGGGAAGGGGCTGCACGCCTACTTCGTCCACTCCTACCATCTCGATGCACGGAAGGAGGACGAGGTGCTGGCGGTCGCCGACTACGGTGGCCCGGTGACGGCCGCTGTCGCCCGCGGCAATCTCGCCGGAACGCAATTCCACCCCGAGAAGAGCCAGGCGCTCGGCCTCGCTTTGATCACCAACTTCCTGCAATGGAGGCCCTAGGTCATGAGCAAGAAGGGCTATTGGATGGCGATGGTCGATGTCCGCGACCCCGAGGTCTACAAGCAGTACATCGAGGCCAATGCCGCGGCTTTTGCGAAATACGGCGCGAAGTTTCCCGTGCGCGCCGGACGGTATACCAGCCCGGAAGGGCCGACAGGCAATCGCCACGTGCTGGTGGAATTCGAATCCTACGAGACGGCGATCGCCTGCTACGGCTCGCCTGAATACCAGGAGGCCTTGAAGTACAGGCTCGCCGGCTCGACCGGCCACTTTGTCATCGTCGAAGGCGCCTGAAGGTGATCCTGTTTCCGGCGATAGACCTCAAGGACGGCAAATGCGTGCGCCTCAAGCATGGCGACATGGCGACCGCGACGGTCTACAATGACGATCCCGCCGCTCAGGCGCGCGCCTTCGAAGAGCAGGGCTTCGAATGGCTGCACGTCGTCGACCTCAACGGCGCCTTCAAGGGCCAGAGCGTCAACAGCGCGGCAGTCGGCGCCATCCTCAAGGCGACGAACAACCCGGTGCAACTCGGCGGCGGCATCCGCACTCTGGCGCAGATCGAGGACTGGCTCGACCGTGGGCTGGCCCGCGTCATTCTTGGCACTGTGGCGGTGCGCGATCCGGATCTGGTCAGGCAGGCTTGCAAGGCATTCCCGGGCAAGATCGCCGTCGGCATCGACGCCAAGGGCGGCAAGGTCGCGGTCGAAGGCTGGGCGGAGGCCTCGAGCCTCGGCGTCATCGAACTGGCGAGGAAATTCGAGGGCGCCGGCGTTGCTGCCATCATCTACACCGACATTGATCGAGACGGGGTGCTGACCGGCATCAACTGGGACGCCACCATCGATCTCGCCGAGGCGGTTTCGATCCCGGTCATCGCCTCGGGCGGGCTCGCCTCGATCGCCGACATTGTGCGCATGACCATGCCCGATGCGCGGAAGCTCGAAGGCGCGATCTCCGGCCGCGCGCTCTACGACGGCCGCATCGACCCGGCCGAGGCACTGGCGATCCTGCGTGGCAAACCGATGGCAGGGGCGTCATCATGAAAGTCTCGATTATCCTCGCCCCCTATGACAGCGGGCACCATCATGAAGGGTGCGGCCAGGGGCCGGACGCCATCATCGGCGGTGGGCTCGTCGAAGCTCTGACCGTGGCCGGCCATGACGTCGCCGTCGAAGATATCGGCAAGGTGGGAGACGAGCAGGGGCGCGAAATCGCAACCGGCTTCGCCGTCTGCAACGCCGTCGCGGCCAAGGTCGGCCTCGCCCGCGACGGAGGAGGCTTCCCCATTGTCCTTGCTGGAAATTGCCTGACCGCCGCCGGTGCGGTTGCCGGTGAAGACGCGGATTCGATTATCTGGATCGATCAGCATGGCGATCTCAACACGCCAGAGACGTCCGCCTACGGCTTTCTCGACGGCATGGCGCTGGCGGCGACACTCGGGCTCTGCTGGCGTCCGATGGCGGCAGCAATTCCGGGATTCCGGCCGATGGACCCGGCGCACTGCATGCTGGTCGATGCCCGCGACCTCGATCCCGACGAAAAGCGCCTGCTGGAAACTTTGCCGATCGTGCGCGCCGAATGTGCCGGTGCGCTCGATATGGTGGGAAAGCTCACAGCGGCAGGGGCTGTTCGGGGACATCTGCATCTGGACCTGGATGTCCTCGATCCGGATGTGCTGCAGGTGAACCGCTACACGCATCCGGGCGGTCCGAGTCCGGAACAGCTGCGGCAGCTTGCCTGCGGGCTGGCCAGATCCATCCCGATCGTGGGCGTGACGCTCTCGGCCTACGATCCGGCCTTTGATTCCCAGTCCGAGGTTCCGTCCGTCGTCGGCCAGCTGCTTGTCGACCTTCTTGCGGCGATCGAGAGGATCTGATGCTGAAAGCCCGCGTCATCCCCTGTCTCGACGTCAAGAACGGTCGCGTCGTCAAGGGCGTCAATTTCGTCGACCTGGTCGATGCCGGCGATCCCGTCGAAGCGGCAAAAGCCTATGACGCGGCCGGCGCCGACGAGCTCTGCTTTCTCGACATCACTGCCTCGTCGGAAAACCGCGAGACCATCTTCGATGTCATTACCCGAACGGCCGAACAATGTTTCATGCCGCTGACTGTCGGTGGTGGCGTCCGCCAGGTCGCCGACATCAGAAAGCTGCTTCTGGCCGGCGCCGACAAGGTGTCGATCAATACGGCGGCGGTGAAAACCCCAAATTTTGTCGCCGAGGCTGCCGACAAGTTTGGCAACCAGTGCATCGTCGTCGCCATCGACGCCAAGAAAGTGTCCGCTGCGGGCGAGGCTGATCGCTGGGAGATCTTCACCCATGGCGGCCGCGAGAAGACCGGCATCGATGCCGTCGAGTTCGCTCGGCGGATCGTCGATCTCGGCGCCGGCGAGATCCTGTTGACGTCGATGGACCGCGACGGCACCAAGGCCGGCTACGACATAGCGCTTACCCGCGCGGTCGCCGACGCCGTACGCGTGCCGGTCATCGCTTCCGGTGGCGTCGGCACGCTCGATCACATGGTCGAAGGCATTCGCGACGGCCATGCGGGCGCGGTGCTGGCAGCCTCGATCTTCCATTTCGGCACCTACAGCATCGCCGAAGCCAAGATGCATATGGCTCAGGCCGGACTGCCGATGCGGCTGGACTCGCCGGGTAATCGGTCCTAGAGCCTTTCCGGCTAAGAAGAGGCTGTAAACGCCGTTATGACCGAGTTCTCACTCTCCGATCTGGAGAAGATCATTGGCGAACGCGCACGTTCCGGCGATCCGGATTCGTGGACGGCCAAGCTCTTTCAGCGCGGCATGAGCAAGGCAGCGCAGAAACTCGGCGAAGAGGCGGTCGAAACGGTGATCGCAGCCGTCAGCGCCGACCGGGACGCGCTTGTTTCGGAAAGCGCCGATCTCATCTATCATTGGCTTGTCGTTCTCGGCATAGCGGACATTCCGCTGAGCGATGTGCTCAACGAGCTTGAACGCCGCACCGGTCGTTCGGGCATCGCCGAAAAGGCGTCTCGGCTGGACCGGGGCTGATCGCTGCGGAGGAACTCGATGGACCAGCTCGCTCCTACCGAGAAGTATTCACCCTATCGGTTCTTCTCGGCGGAGCAATGGTCGCGGTTCCGCGCCGATACGCCGATGACGCTCACCGAGGACGAGGTCCGTCGTCTGCGGTCGCTGAACGATCCGGTCGATCTCCACGAGGTCGAGCGCATCTACCTTTCGATGTCGCGGCTGTTGTCGGCCCATGTCGAAGCCAGTCAACTCCTGTTCAGGCAACGCCAGGTTTTTTTCAACGCGCTGGACGTGGCCAAGACACCGTTCATCATCGGCATTGCCGGTTCCGTGGCGGTTGGCAAATCGACCACGGCGCGCGTGCTAAAGGAGCTGCTGGCGCGCTGGCCGTCGAGTCCCAAGGTCGATCTGGTCACCACCGACGGTTTCCTGCTGCCGAACGAAGTCCTGCGCCGCAACAATCTGATGGAGCGCAAGGGCTTTCCCGACAGCTACGACGTCGGCGCGCTGCTGCGTTTCCTGTCCGGCATCAAATCGGCGCAGCGCAACGTCCGCGCGCCGGTCTATTCGCACCTGACCTATGACGTTATCCCGGGCGAGTTCCAGACCATCGACAGGCCGGACATCCTGATCTTCGAGGGCATCAATGTCCTGCAACCTGGCAAGCTGCCGAAGGACGGCAAGATCGTGCCTTTCCTGTCAGATTTCTTCGACTTCGCCATCTATATCGATGCCGAGGAGGCGCTTATCCATCACTGGTATATCGCCCGCTTCATGCGGCTGCGCGAAACCGCCTTCCGCGACCCAGCCTCCTTCTTCCACCGCTATTCGCAACTTTCCGAGGATGCGGCCCGCGCCATCGCCGAGGGCCTGTGGACCAACATCAACCTGAAGAACTTGCGCGAGAATATATTGCCGACCCGCGCCCGCGCCGATCTCATCCTGCGCAAGGGCGCCAATCATCTGGTCGAGGAAGTGGCGCTCCGAAAACTGTGAAATCCCGATTCATTCCTTAAAGTCATCTTAACCCCGTCTTCCTATTGTCAGGCCTGATCTGCGGGCTCGGCAAACAATGAATGCGCCATTCCTAAATATTGATCGGCCGGCAGCGGACCGCGTCGCACATCCGGGCAGCGGCGCCGCCACGATTGCCCTGATCGTGCCGGTCCACAATGAGGAAGGCGCGATTGCCCCGTTCCTGAAGGCGGTGTGCGAAAGCACCGCTCCGCTGAAGGACAATGGCGTTGCCCTCGAGTTCATCTTCGTCAACGACGGCAGCAGCGATACGACGCTCGAAAAGCTGATCGAAGCCCAACAAGCAGACCCTCGCATCCACATAATCGACCTTTCACGCAATTTCGGCAAGGAAGCCGCGATGACCGCGGGCCTCGACAGCTGCGATGCCGATGCCGCGATCCCGATGGACGTCGATATGCAGGATCCGCCGCATGTCATCCCCTTGCTTGTGGAAAAGTGGCGCGAGGGGTTCGAGGTTGTTCTTGCCAAGCGAGCCAACCGGTCGAGCGACAGCTTTCTCAAGCAGCGCTCCGCCTCGATGTTCTACCGCGTTCACAACTGGATCGCGCAGCAGAAGATCCCGCACGATGTCGGCGACTTCCGTTTGATCGACCGTCAGGTCATCCAGGCGCTGCGGTCTTTGCCCGAACGCCGTCGTTTCATGAAGGGCCTGTTCGCCTGGGTCGGGTTCCGCACCGCAAGCGTCGAATATGTCCGCGATCAGCGGATCGCCGGCCAGTCGAAATTCTCCGGCTGGAAGCTGTGGAACTTCGCGCTCGAAGGCATCACCAGCTTCTCCACCGCTCCGCTTGAAATCTGGACCTATGTCGGCGCGACGATTTCCGCGCTGTCGTTCCTCTACGGCCTGCTGATCGTCGCCAAGACAATGATCTTTGGCGTTGATGTGCCCGGCTACGCCTCGCTGCTGGTCAGCGTTCTTTTTCTTGGCGGCATCCAGTTGCTCGGCATCGGCATCATCGGACAATACCTCGGCAGGGTCTACGCCGAGATCAAGCAGCGTCCGATCTACATTGTGCGCCGCAAATATGAGGGAATGAGCTAATGGAGCTCGACGCCTACCGACAGATGGCCGCCACCGAAGACGAGCATTGGTGGTTCTGCGGGCGTCGCGCCATCGCAGAGGCGGTCATTCGCAGCATCGACCTGCCCGAAAAGGCGCGCATCGTCGAGATCGGCGCCGGCACCGGCGGCAACATCCGGATGCTGGAGCAGTTCGGCACCGTGACGGCAGTCGAGATGAGCGATCTCGCACGCAGGATTGCCTGGGAAAAGACCGGCCGCGACTTCCTTGCCGGACATCTGCCGGACAACATTCCTGTCACGCCGCAAAGCTGCGACCTGGTTTGCCTGTTCGACGTGCTGGAACATGTCGCCGAAGACGAGGCATCGCTTGCCGCGATCCGCCAGATGCTGAAACCAGCCGGCAGCGTCATCCTTACGGTGCCCGCACACCAATGGTTGTGGAGCACGCATGATGTGGGGCTGCATCATATGCGGCGCTATTCACGCAATCTGCTGCGTGAACGAATTGAAAGGGCTGGTTTCAGGATCGACCGGCTGAGCTACACAAATGCCGCACTCTTTCCTGTAGCGGCACTGGCACGGCTGGTGGATAGGTTGCGCAAGCCCGCCTTGCCAGCCGGCCATGCAACGCCGTCGAAACCACTGAATGCGGCGATGAAGGCAGTGTTTTCGGCGGAAGGCCGCATCATACCAAATGCAAGCCTGCCCTTCGGTGTTTCGCTGCTGGCGGTATTCCGCAAGGACGACGCCGTCGAAACCGGTCGCCTCGACGAGAAATTGGCAGCTTGACCGCGCAATGGGCACCGGTTCGTATCGTCGACTATCGCGCTTTGCGCTAATTGGCATTGCGTCGACGCTGATCTATGCCGTTTGTGCTCTCCTGCTGTCGCGTGGGCAGGCGACGGCGGCCCTGCCGGCGGCGCTCACATCGTTTGCGGCCTACGCCGTTGCCGCGCTGTTTTCTTACACCGGGCATAAATATTTCACCTTCACCTCGGGCGGCAGCCACGCGATGGAACTGCCCCGCTTTCTCCTGCTCACCGCTTCCGGCCTCGCTGTCGCAATCGCCCTGCCGGGGCTTTTGACCCAGATGCTCGGCGTCCCTGCCGCAGTCCCGATCCTGCTTACCTGCATTGCCGTGCCGGTCATCAACTATGTCGTCCTCGGACGCTGGGTGTTTCGTGGTCTCTAGCGCGCGATCCCTCAGTGAACTGCTGCCCGGTGCCAACCGTTTCTCGCCGTTTGCGGGCGTGGCGGGCGCCCCGTTGCTGCTGGCCTGCCTGGTCGTCATATACGCCGTCTGGCTGACAACAATTGCGATACCGACCAATGTCGACGTGTCATGGCTTCTGGTCGTCTGTGATCGGCTGCTTGGCGGAGAGCGGCTCAACACCGACATCATGGAGACCAACCCACCTTTCTCGATCTGGCTCTACATGCCGTTCATGCTCCTGGAAAAGCTCACCGGCATACGTGCGGAATTCTGGCTGACGCTTGGTGTCGTTTGCCTGAGCCTGGCCAGTCTTTTCGTTTCTGTCCGCATTCTCGCGCGCGATGAACCGGTTTACCGGCAGCCCCATGCGTTCCGGGCAGCAGCGGCGGCCCTGGGCTGGGTTCTCTGTTTCATGCCGGATCAATTCGGCCAACGCGAGCACTTCGCGTTGATTGCCATTCTGCCTTGGGTGGCGTTGCAATGCACACGTCAGCGGAACCCGGATTTCAGCGCCGGCTCGCGCCTGGAGCACATGGTCGCGGGCTTCGGCGCGGCGATCGTGGTCATGGTCAAGCCGCCCTATTTTGCGCTGGCCTTCATGTTGCCGTCACTCTGTCTTGCGGTTGAAAGGCGGTCGCTGAAACCGCTCTTCGTCGTGGAGAACCTGCTTGGCGCTACGATCGTGGCCGCCTATGTCGCGTCCATCGCGCTCTTCGACCGTGCTTATTTAAGCGAAGTCCTGCCCTTGGTCAGCGAGGTCTATCTTCCGTTGAGGGCCTCTACCGCCGATATGCTGGCGAACTGGCCGAAAGTGGTGCTGCTTCTGGCCGCCGCTACCGTGCTTGCGGCCGGCGGCCTGAGGCAGACGAACTGGGACGTCAGGATTCCGCTTCTGACCGCACTGGGGTTCATTCCGGCCTTCATCGTCATGGGCAAGGGTTGGCCCAATCACGCCCTGGCGATGGTCGTTGTTGCAACACTTGCATTTGGCATCCAGCTTCTGCGGTTCGGCACATTCCGCAGTGCAGGCTTCATTCGCAAGGCCGCCCTGATCTTCGGCTGCGTGCTGGTGCTGCAACTAGCGGTCAGGGCACAGTACGCGGCGCTGACGACGGACAACGGCCCGATCGGGCGCTCTGTCGCCGCGATCCGCGCAACGGTCGAAACCCCGACCATCATGTCGATCGCCGACCGGATGCAGGTTGCCCATCCCCTCGCCAGGCTGGTCGACGGCAGGTTCATATCACGCCATCCGAGCGCCTGGGCGGTCTCCAACGCTGACACGCTCGCCCGCGCCACCGGCGATCTCGAACGGAGACGGGAACTTGAAAGCATCCGCGATCGGGTGATCGGCGAATACGCCGCCGAGATATCAGCGAAGAAGCCCGATGTCGTGCTGTCAGGCTCGCCCGCGCGGACAGCCCTGATGCTGCAGGACAAGCGGATCGGAGCCGCCTTGGCCGACTATCGTCTGCTGCACCACGAGCCGGAAATCACTGTCTATCTGCGTTACACGGCGCCTGCGCCGCTCCAAACCAATTGAGCAGAGGCTCCCGGAAGACCATGGCACGGCTGGATCCAATCGCTCCGCTGGACGACGTATGGCTCGAGCTCGAGAGCCTCGGTGCAACATCATGAGCGTCTCGAACGACATTGACGGCTTGAGCCGGTGGCGCGGCCGGAATATCGCGGCGGCGCTGCTTCCTAGCCGCAATGTCCTGGCCATTGCCGCAGTCACCGTGTTCTCCATCGTCTGGCAGCGGCGTTGGGGGACTGTTCCCGATACTAGCTGGCTGATCACGGTATGCGAGCGGATGCTCTCCGGTGAGCGGCTTTACTCGCAGATCCACGAGACCAACCCTCCATTCAGCGTATGGCTCTATCTGCCGCCAGTGGCTGTGGCCAGATTGCTGGGCGCCGCCCCGGAAATCCTGGTTGAGGCCTGGACATACCTTGCCGTGCTTATCGGACTTTCGCTCTCGGGCGTGATCGTCAAGCGCGGGGGTTTCACCGAAACTGCATCACTGTTTGCACTGGGGCCAGCGTTTTGCGCAATGCTGGTGATCTTCCCCGGCAACGCCTTCAGCGAGCGAGAGCATATCGGCATGGCGCTTTTCATGCCGCTGCTTGCGCTTCACGCCTGGCGTGCGCGCAGAGATGCAGCCGCCCAACCAGGCCCGGGGATCGCCGTACTCGCCGGCCTGTCGGGCTGCATTTTGCTGCTGGTCAAGCCCTACTATGCGATCATGGTGTTGGCGCCAGCGCTGGTCGTTGCAGTGCGCCGGCGCAGCCTGAAATCGATCTTCGCCCTGGAACACTGGGTCATTGGCGGCATCTGCATTGTCTATCTCGGCGCGGTCACGCTGATCCATCCGGAATTCCTGCGCGACATCTATCCCCTCTTGGCGGATGTTTATGGAAAGCTCGGCATCTTTTGGCCCATCGTGATCGGCCACGGTTTCGCGTGGTGTTTCCTCGTCTTCCTGATTTGGTGGCTGTGGCCGGCCGGGCGGTTTCCAGAGCTGGCGGCGGTAGCGCTGGCTGCATCGATCGCCGGCATGTTTCCCCTGTTCTACCAAGCGAAAGGCTGGTCTTATCATGCCTATCCCGCGATCTTTTGCGCCGTGGCAGCCATTTTGTGCCTGCTGGCAGTGCCCAGGATCGTGCGGCAGCCGTCGAAGCTGTTGGCGTTCGTGACGGCGCCTTCGCGAGCTTGGGCACTGGCGGGGGTGGCAATCGCTTTCTTGCCATACTGGAGCACCCAGAAACCGGGGCCGGCGCTGGTTGCCGCCATTCGCGCCGCGACCGATCGGCCTACTATTGCGTTGATCAGTTCGGATATGTCCTCGGGACATCCGTTGACCCGCATGATCGATGGGCAGTTCGTTTCGACCCATGTCAGCGATTGGCTCGGAGTGTTCGCGCTTTCCCTGTCCCGGCAGGCAGCCCTTTCCGGTGATACCGCTGAAGCCACGCGTTACCAGGCCATCATGGCGCGTTACGTCGAAAGCAAACGCAAAGAATTCGCGCGTCTGCGCCCGGATATCATTGTCTTCAAGAAAAACAACGCGATGTGGACAAGCCAACTGACAGAGCGTTTTGGCTTTGACGCCATCCTGGCGCACTACCGCATTCTCGTCGAGGACGAGACCGAGCGCATCTATCTGCGCGACGATTATGTCCGGTCGGGCGACCGGCCACCCGAATTGAGCAAGGCCTCGGAAAAACCATGACGCGGCTGGTGGTCGTGGCCGGTCGGCCATTTCCCAGAGCTGGCTGCCGTAGCGCTGGCAGCATCTATTGCCGGCTTGTTCCCGCTGTTCTACCAGGACAAAGGCTGGACGTATCATGCCTACCCATCGATTTTTTACGCTGTAGCGGCTAGTCTTTGCTTGCTGGCCTTGCCGAGAAGCGAGCGGCAATCGGCAGGGCTGCTCTCCCGCCTGGCGGCTCCCCCGCGAGCCTTGGTGTCGCTGGCGATTGTGGCTGCCTTCTTACCGAACTGGGGCACTCAGAAGCCAGGCGCGGTGTTGGTCGCCGTGATACGCGCCGCGACCGATCGACCAAACGTCGCCTTGATCAGTCCAGATATAGACACTGGACATCCACTAAGCCGCATGATCGGCGGCCAGTTCGTTTCGGCCGATCCCAATGACTGGCTTGGAGCGTTTGCAATGGCCCTGTCCCGGCAAGCCACGCTTTCGCGTGACGTCGCCCAAGCCACGCATTACGAGATGATCATGGAGCGTTACGCTGAAAGCAAACGCCAAGAATTTGAGCGTCTGCGCCCTGATATTATTATCTCTACGAAAGTTATCAGGAAAGATGATGGCCCTTGGACAAGCCAACTGATGGAGCGTTTTGGCTTTGACGCGATCCTGGCGCACTATCGCATTCTCGTCGAGGACGAGACCGAGCGCATCTATCTGCGCGACGATTATGTCCGGCCGGGCGACCGGCCACCCGAACAGCCTATTTCGGCATCGTCACCCGACGCAGCGTCAGATTGATGCGGCCGCCGTTCTTGAGCAATGCCGAGGTCGAGGGGTAGATGCGGTCAACGCCGTGAAAGCAGAGGCGGCCTTCGCCGCCGAGCACGACGACGTCGCCGCTCTTCAATCTGAACGATTTGGTGGCGCCGTCGCGCATGGTCTGGCCGACCCGGAACAGGCAATCGTCGCCGAGTGAGGCCGAGACGACAGGCGCGGAGAAATCGCTCTCGTCGCGATCCTGGTGAAGACCCATCTTGGCATCCTGGGAATAGAAATTGACCAGGCAGGCCTCCGGCGGGTGCGCATAGGCAGATACGTCCCGCCACAGTTCGAGCAGCATCTCCGGGATCGGCGGCCATGGCCTTCCGGTCACCGGGTGAGTCGGCTGGTAGCGATAGCCGTGCTCCTTGTCGGTGACCCAGCCCAGCGGGCCGCAATTGGTCATGCGCACGCTCATCTCCTTGCCGGTACGCGGCATCGCCGGCACGAACAGGGGGGCTTCCTGCACGACCTCCCTGATATCTTCCACCAGCACTTCCTGCATGGCGCGCGACAGGTAACCAGGCATATGGCGGACGCCTTTGGGCAGCACGAGCATCGGGTCGCTTGATCCGTTGGTCTGGAAAATCAGAATGCCACCGTCAAACGAAAACGGCGACCCGAAAGCCGCCTCCGGCAGTGGCTGCACATTTCACACCGGCGATCTGGGATCCGAAGCCGATTCGGCTGTCAGTCATCCTCGACCCGGCCACGCATTTTCTTGATCGAGCCGCGCCCGGCTTTGCTCTTCAGCCGTCTTTCGACCGCGCCCTTGGACGGCCTTGTCTTCTTGCGCGGCGGTGGCGGCGGTTCGGCGGCCTTGGCGACCAGTGCCGTCAGCCGCGCCCGGGCGTCCGCCCGGTTCTGCTCCTGCGTGCGGAAGCGTCCGGCTTCGATGACGATGACGCCGTCCTTGGTGGCGCGCTGGCCGGCAAGCTTGATGGTCCGTTCGCGCACACGCTCCGACAGGCCCGGTGCATTGGCAGCATCGAAGCGCAATTGCACCGCCGTCGCCACCTTGTTGACGTTCTGGCCGCCCGGGCCGGACGAACGGATGAAGTCCTCGTGCAGGTCACCCGGATTAATCACCGCATCGTCGGTGATGATGATTTTTTCGTCGGCGTTCATGCCGCAGTCATGGCGCGGCAGGCGAAAAAAGAAAAGGCCCGATCGAAGCCGGGCCTTGAAGCGCGACGGCTATTCAGCCGCTACCTGCATGCGTGGTGCAGCGCCGAGCACGGTTGCGTCGACATGGGCCTCGAACTTTTCGAAATTGTCGACGAACATGCCAACCAGCCTTGCCGCCTGCCGGTCATAGGCGGGCTTGTCGATCCAGGTCGATCTCGGGTCGAGAATGGCGCGGTCGACGCCGGTAACCGTCACCGGCACGTCGAAACCGAAATTGGCGTCGGTCCGGAAGTCGGCCGCTTTCAGCGAGCCGTCGAGTGCTGCCGCAAGCAGCGCCCGCGTTGCCTTGATCGGCATCCGCTTGCCGGTGCCGTAAGCGCCGCCGGTCCAGCCGGTGTTGACCAGCCAGCAATCGACGCCGTGGCGGGCGATGAGCTCGCGCAGCAGATTGCCGTATTCCGACGGATGCCGCGGCATGAACGGTGCGCCGAAGCATGTCGAAAATGTCGCTTCGGGTTCAGTAACGCCTTTCTCGGTCCCCGCCACCTTGGCGGTATAGCCGGAGAGGAAATGGTACATCGCCTGCGCCGGGGTCAGCCGCGCGATCGGCGGCATCACGCCGAACGCGTCGGCGGTCAGCATGATGATATTCTTCGGGTGGTTGGCGCGCCCCGTCTTGCTGGCGTTCGGAATGAAGTGGAGCGGGTAGGCGCAGCGTGTGTTTTCGGTCAGCCCGCCATCGTCGAAATCCGGCACGCGACCGGCGTCGAGCGCGACATTCTCCAGCACCGTGCCGAAGCGCTGGGTGGTGGCGAAGATCTCCGGCTCGGCTTCGGCCGAAAGCTTGATCGTCTTGGCATAGCAGCCGCCTTCGAAATTGAAGATGCCGTGCGGTCCCCAGCCATGCTCGTCATCGCCGACCAGCGTGCGCGACGGGTCGGCCGACAACGTCGTCTTGCCGGTCCCGGAAAGGCCGAAGAAGACGGCCGCGTCGCCGGCGAGTCCTTCATTGGCAGAGCAATGCATCGGCATCACGCCTTTTGCCGGCAGCAGATAGTTGAGCACGGTGAATACCGACTTCTTCATCTCGCCGGCATAGGAGGTACCGCCGATCAACACGATCATGCGCGAAAGATCGACGGCGATCACCGTTTCGCCGCGCGTGCCGTGGCGGGCGGGATCGGCGCGGAACGACGGCAGGTCGATGATCGTCAAATCGGGCACGAAATGCTCGAGTTCGGCGGCTGCCGGCCGGATGAGCAGATTGCGGATGAACAAGGAGTGCCAGGCAAGCTCCGTGATCACCCGGGTCGGCAGCTTCAGCTCCTCGTCGGCGCCGCCGACCAGGTCCTGCACATAAAGGTCCTTTCCAGCCGCATGGGCGCGAAAATCGGCAAGCAGCGTATCGAACTGCCCCGGCGAAATCGCTTTGTTGTTGTCCCACCATACATGCGGCGCGGTGCTTTCGTCGCGCACCACGAATTTGTCCCTGGGCGAGCGGCCGGTGTGCTGCCCGGTTTCGGCGGCAAGCGCGCCATGCGCGGTGAGTCGGGCCTCGCCACGGCGGATTGCCTCCTCGTAGAGCGCGGCCGCGCCGAAATTATAGCGCACCACGCCCGTGGTTCTCAGGCCGATCCGATCGATTGTACATGCAGGATTGCGTTTGCCGGCTTCCGACATGGGTGTCCCTTCTTCGATTTACCGCGTCTTTACCGGCGAATTCCGGAACCCCCATTGCAGGAGCTAAAAACGTCAAAACCAGAAAAGGCGAATGATATCAAATCATTAATCGATTTAAATATTTTGAAAGTTGTTTAAATCGTTTATATGTGCAAAAACACTGATGGTTGCCCAAAGGATTGGCGATGTTCATTCGTCCAATCCATATCGAGGTACAATTGTGGCCGCCGGCATGCCGCGCGTGACAGCGGATAGAGCCTATGCCACATTTTGTACCTAATTTGTCCTGCAAAAGCCCCTTCTCGACGAAAGAAGGGACAGCTCATGAGGGAGCCGCTTGAAATGGCAACAATCGCGCTTGTCGACGACGATCGCAACATTCTGACTTCGGTTTCGATCGCCCTCGAATCCGAGGGTTATCGGGTTGAAACCTACACGGATGGGGCGTCGGCGCTGGAGGGACTGGCGGCGCGCCCGCCGAACCTCGCCATCCTCGACATCAAGATGCCGCGCATGGACGGCATGGAGCTGCTGCGCCGGATGCGCCAGAAATCCGACCTGCCGGTGATCTTCCTGACCTCCAAGGACGACGAGATCGATGAACTGTTCGGCCTCAAGATGGGCGCCGACGACTTCATCCGCAAACCCTTCTCGCAGCGTCTTCTGGTCGAGCGCGTCCGCGCCGTGCTGCGCCGCGCCAGTACCCGCGAGGCGGCCGCCAAGGCGCCCAACCAGCAGGCTCGGTCGCTTGAGCGCGGCCAGCTTGTCATGGACCAGGAGCGCCACACCTGCACCTGGAAGGGCGAGCCGGTGACGCTTACCGTCACCGAGTTCCTCATCCTGCATTCGCTGGCCCAGCGTCCAGGCGTCGTAAAAAGCCGTGATGCGCTGATGGATTCGGCTTATGATGAGCAGGTCTATGTCGATGACCGCACCATCGACAGTCACATCAAGCGGCTGCGCAAAAAGTTCAAGGCCGTCGATGATGACTTCGAAATGATCGAAACCCTTTACGGAGTCGGATATCGGTTCCGCGAAGCTTGAGTCGAGCGGGAGCTGCTATTCGATGGCAGTGGAAGTAGAGCGAGTGAGACGATCGGGCGCCGCCAGGCGCCCGCCGCGGATTCTGCCCGCCTTCGTGTCGAAAATCACGGTGCCGATGCGCCGGTTTCTCGGCCATCACATCTTTTCCAGCCTGACGCGGCGTATTCTCTTTCTCAATCTTGCCGGCCTGGCCGTCCTGGTCACCGGCATTCTCTACCTCAACACCTTTCGAGACGGGCTGATCGACGCCCGTGTCGAGAGCCTGATGACCCAGGGCGAGATCATTGCCGGCGCGATTGCCGCATCGGCGACGGTCGAGACCGATTCGATCAGCATCGATCCGGAAAAGCTGCTTGAGTTGCAGGCTGGCGAAAGCCTCGGCCCGGGCTCCGATCAGCTCGACAATCTCGATTTCCCGATCAATCCGGAGCGCGTGGCGCCGGTGCTCAGGCGGTTGATCTCGCCGACGCGCACGCGCGCCCGCATTTACGACCGCGACGCCAACCTGCTGCTCGATTCCCGCCATCTCTATTCGCGCGGTCAGATCCTTCGCTACGATCTGCCGCCGGTCGAAGAGGAGCAGCCGGTTCTTCTGGAGCGCATCCAGAAATTCGTCTTCGATTTCTTCCGCAATAAGCAGCTGCCCGTCTATCGCGAGCAGCCGGGCGGCAACGGTGCCGCGTTTCCCGAAGTGGTCAAGGCGCTTACCGGCAGTCCGTCGACGATCGTGCGGATCTCGGAGCAGGGCGAGCAGATCGTTTCCGTGGCGGTGCCGATCCAGCGCTTCCGTGCCGTTCTCGGCGTACTGATGCTGTCGACCGAAGGTGGCGACATCGACAAGATCGTCGCGGCCGAGCGCAAGGCGATCCTGCGCGTGTTCGGCATCGCCGCGCTGGTTACCGCTATCCTGTCGATGCTGCTGGCCTCCACCATCGCCAACCCGCTGCGCCGGCTTTCCGCGGCGGCGGTCAGGGTTCGCCGCGGTGTCAAGAACCGCGAGGAAATTCCCGACTTCTCCGACCGCCAGGACGAGATCGGCAATTTGTCGATCGCCGTGCGCGACATGACCAATGCGCTCTACGCCCGCATTGAGGCGATCGAAAGTTTTGCCGCGGATGTCTCGCATGAATTGAAGAACCCACTCACCTCGCTGCGCAGCGCGGTGGAGACATTGCCGCTGGCCAAGAACGACAATTCGCGCAGCCGGCTGATGGATATCATCCAGCACGATGTGAGGCGCCTGGACCGCCTGATCACCGATATTTCCGATGCCTCCCGTCTCGATGCCGAACTGGCGCGGGAAGACGCGGGAACTGTCGACCTGAAGAAGTTCATCACCGATCTGGTCGCCGTCTCGCGCGAGGCCACACGCAACAAGAAGGCGGTCGAGATCGAATTCAAGGTCGCCAAACTGCCGCAGGGCGTGAAAGGCTACTTCGTCGTCGGCCATGATCTGAGGATCGGCCAGGTGATCACCAACCTGATCGAGAATGCCCGCTCGTTCGTTCCCGAAGAACGTGGCCACATCACCATATCGCTGGCGCGCGCCGGCAAGTTCAACATCGTCACCGTCGACGACAATGGCCCCGGCATCCGGGCCGACAACATCGATCGCATTTTCGAGCGGTTCTATACCGACCGGCCGGCCGGCGAGGCGTTCGGCCAGAACTCGGGCCTTGGCCTGTCGATATCCCGGCAGATCGTCGAAGCCCATGGCGGCACGTTGAGCGCCGAGAACATCCCGGGCACCAAGCCTGGCGAGATCAAGGGCGCCCGCTTCGTGGTGACGCTGCCGGCCGAAGGCTGACGGATGAATTCCAATCACGCCTGGTCCTATTGTGCAGCCTGAAAACATTCACGGCACCGCCATCCTGATAGGTGATTGCGGCATTCTCATCACCGGACCGTCCGGCTTGGGCAAGACGACGCTGGCGCTCGCCTTGATCGATCATTGCAGCCAGCGCGGGCTGTTTTCGCGGCTGATCGGCGATGACCAGCTCTTTGCTGCCGATTGCGAGGGGCGGCTGGTCTGCCGCGCACCAGTCAGCATAGCCGGCCTCGTCGAGGTGCCGGGATTCGGCCCCAAGCCGATACCATTCGAGCCAAGCTGCGTGATCGACCTCATTATCCGGCTGGTGCCAGCCGGCAAAATGGCCCGCTTCCAAGAAGACTGCAGCGAACTCGTTTTCGGCGTACCAGTGCCGCGCATCGATCTTGCCGGGCGCAATGTCGCGGCGGCCTTGCCGGCAGTGATGTCGCGCCTGTCGATTGCGCCTTTCCTGTGATCCGATTTGGATTTTTTGCTGCAATGCGTCAAATTGGTCTGGGCCGGCGCAATTTTGGGCTTGTCAACGGGCCTTGCGTCGACAAGATAGCGCTCCCGCCACCTGGAACGGTCGGCGAGCATAAAATGCGCCTGTGAAGCGGCGATGACGGGAGCCACCAAAGAATGATCGGACTCGTGCTTGTAACGCACGGTCAACTGGCCGCCGAGTTCCGCAATGCCGTGGAACATGTCGTAGGGCCACAAGACAATTTCGAGACCGTGGCGATCGGTGCCGACGATGATATGGAACAACGCCGCCGCGACATTATCGACGCAGTCGGCCGCGTCGATACCGGATCAGGCGTCATCGTTTTGACCGACATGTTCGGCGGCACGCCCTCCAACCTCGCCATTTCCGTGATGGAATCCGGCCGCATCGAGGTCATTGCCGGCATGAACCTGCCGATGCTGATCAAGCTGTCCAGCGTTCGCAAAGGCGACAACATGGCGGCCGCGCTGGATGAGGCGCAGGCTGCCGGCCGCAAATACATCAACGTCGCCAGTCAGCTCCTGAGCAGCAAATGAGCGCGCTGTTGCCGGAAAAGGACAAGATCGTTCGCGACTTTCCGATCGTCAACCAGCGCGGCCTGCACGCGCGCGCCTCGGCCAAGTTCGTTCAAATTGCCAGCGGCTTCAATGCCACGGTCCAGGTCGAGAAGGACGGCGTCAAGGTCGGCGGCACCTCGATCATGGGCCTGATGATGCTGGCGGCGAGCCCCGGCTATTCGATCCGCGTCACCGCCAGCGGCCCGCAGGCCGAAGAGGTCATCGATGCGCTGGAGCAACTGGTTGCTTCCCGTTTTGGCGAGGAATGCTGACGGCGCTCTCTCGTGTTGGTCGCCGCTGAAGACATGCACGGATAAAGATTTCTTTATATCCCATTGTCGTCCGACTCCCGATCTGCTAGTCAGGCCGGCAACTCGCGCCCTCCGACACGCCTTCGGGGCGGGGCGCGTCCCGCAATCAATTCGCATCGGAGCACTGCCATGACGGGTAGCAAGGATTATGTGGTCGCCGACATCGCGCTTGCCGGCTGGGGCCGCAAGGAGATCGAGATCGCCGAAACCGAAATGCCGGGCCTGATGGCCTGCCGCGAGGAATTCGGCGACAAGAAGCCGCTCAGGGGCGCGCGCATCACCGGCTCGCTGCACATGACCATCCAGACCGCGGTGCTGATCGAAACGCTTAAGGCGCTCGGCGCCGATATCCGCTGGGCTTCCTGCAACATCTTCTCGACCCAGGACCACGCTGCCGCGGCCATTGCCGAGGCCGGAATTCCGGTGTTTGCCGTCAAGGGCGAGACGCTGGAGGATTATTGGGTCTACACCGACAAGATCTTCCAGTGGGCCGATGGCGGCACCTCCAACATGATCCTCGACGACGGTGGCGATGCCACCATGTACATCCTGATCGGCGCCCGCGCCGAGGCCGGCGAGGATGTGCTGTCCAATCCGGGCAGCGAAGAGGAAGAGATCCTGTTTGCCCAGATCAAGAAACGCATGCAGGCATCGCCCGGCTTCTTCACCAAGCAGAAGGAAGCGATCCGCGGCGTCACCGAAGAGACGACGACCGGCGTCAACCGGCTCTATCAGTTGCAGAAAAAAGGCCTGCTGCCGTTCCCGGCGATCAACGTCAATGATTCCGTCACCAAGTCGAAATTCGACAACAAATATGGCTGCAAGGAATCGCTTGTCGACGGCATTCGCCGCGGCACCGACACGATGATGGCCGGCAAGGTCGCGGTCGTCTGCGGCTATGGCGACGTCGGCAAGGGCTCGTCGGCTTCGCTCAAGGGTGCCGGTGCCCGCGTCAAGGTCACCGAGGTCGATCCGATCTGCGCGCTGCAGGCAGCGATGGACGGTTTCGAGGTGGTCACGCTCGAAGACGCGGCACCGACGGCAGACATCGTCATCACCACCACCGGCAACAAGGACGTCGTTACCCTCGACCACATGCGCCTGATGAAGGACATGGTGATCGTCGGCAACATCGGTCACTTCGACAACGAGATCCAGGTGGCGTCGCTGCGCAACCTGAAATGGACCAACATCAAGCCGCAGGTCGATATGATCACCTTCCCGGACGGCAAGCGGATGATCCTTTTGTCGGAAGGCCGTCTGCTCAACCTCGGCAACGCCACCGGCCACCCGAGCTTCGTCATGTCGGCGTCCTTCACCAACCAGGTGTTGGCCCAGATCGAGCTGTACACCAAGCCCGGTCAGTACGAGAACCAGGTCTATGTCCTGCCGAAGCATCTCGACGAAAAGGTCGCGCGCCTGCATCTCGATAAGCTCGGTGCCCGCCTGACCGAACTGTCCGGCGAACAGGCCGCCTATATCGGCGTCACCCCGCAGGGACCGTTCAAGCCGGAACACTACCGCTATTAACCACGACGAAACTTGCCACTAGATATTGAAGCCGGGCGATTGACTTTTCGCCCGGCTTTATTTTTGCGCTGATTGATTCTTCACGCCGATTCGCGCAAGCGCTATGGTGCTGATTCGCGGTCCGGGGACGAGGCCCGGGCGCACGCATCAGGGCGGTCTTGCATTCAGGCGGCGAAGAGGACCAAGACATGCCGGGGGATAACCCGCCTTGCGCGGGACAGGCCGTTTCCGGCGGCCATAACGATTCGATCACGGGCTCCGCTGCCAGAGGCGGCAGCCTTTTATGCCGTGCCGGCAGCCGTGTCGGGGTGCTGCTTGCTTCTTCCGCGCTGGTTGGTCCGCTGCTTGGCTTTGCCGCACATGCCCAAACCCGCGTGGCGCAAAAGGCCGGGCTGTCGGTCAGCACGGTCGAGGTCATGCAACTCGCCATGTTTGTCGGCGTCATGGGGGCGGCATTGCTGTCGGCCATCTTTCTGATCCGCGAAAGGGCGCGCACCGCGGCGGAAAATGCCGAGCTCAGGACCCGCATCGCCGACGTCAATGCCGCGCTGCAGCGCTCCGAGGCGCTGCTCCATTCCCGCGACCAGCGCGTGGTCGTATGGGCCGCCGAAAACAAGAAACCCGAGCTTGTCGGAACATTGCCGATCGAGAGCGGCGCGCCGGAGGACCGGGCGGCCTTCCTGGCTTTCGGCCGCTGGCTGATGCCGCGTTCGGCGGCCGCGTTGGAACATGCCGTGGCGGCGCTGCGGGACAAGGCAAAGCCCTTCGATCTGGTCATCGAATCGCAGGCCGGCCAGCCGCTCGAGGTTCACGGCCGCAAGAGTGCGGCGCATGTATTGGTTCGCTTCGTCTCGCTTTCGGAGACACAGCGAAGCCAGGCCAGGCTGAAGATCGAGAACCAGCGCTTGGCCGCCGACCATGAGACGCTGATCGGACTTCTCGATGCGCTCAAGATGCCGTCATGGCTACGCACCGTCGACGGGCGGCTGAAATGGGTCAACCGGGCCTATGCCGAAGCGGTCGAGGCCGAGAATGCCGAATCGGCGGTTCGTGACAGCAAGGAATTCCTCGGCGGCCAGGCGCGCGACACGATTGCTGCGCAGCACAAGTCGCACCCCGTCTTCGAACAGACGCTCTCCACTGTGATCGAAGGCGACCGCCGTATGTTTGCCGTGACCGACTTTGCCGGGGCGGATGGTTCGGCTGGTCTTGCCTGCGACATCAGCGCCATCGAGGCCATTCGCGCCGAGTATGAGCGGACCGTGCAGAGCCACGCCGATACGCTCGATCAGCTCAACACTGCCGTGGCGATTTTCGATACCGACGAGAAATTGCGGTTTTTCAATCAGGCGTTCCAGAAACTATGGGGCCTCGACAGCGGCTTCCTGCACAGCGCGCCGGACAACGCCTTGCTGCTCGACCGCCTGCGCAGCGAAGGCAAGATTGCCGAGCAGCCCGAATGGCGGCGCTGGAAAGAGAGCTTGCTCGGCGCTTATCGCGCGGTTGAATCGCAGGAGCATTGGTGGCATCTGCCGGACGGCAAGACCATTCGCGTCGTCGCCAACCCGCAGCCCAAGGGCGGCGTCACCTGGGTGTTCGAGAACCTGACCGAGAAGATGGACCTTGAAAGCCGCTACCAGACCGCCGTCCGGGTTCAGGGCGAGACGCTCGACAACCTTGCCGAAGGCGTCGCTGTATTCGGTCCCGACGGCAGGCTGAGATTGTCCAACCCGGCCTTCGCAGCACTGTGGGGGCTGGATGCCGATGCCTCAAAACCCAACGTCCATGTCTCGACAATCCGCGACCTTTGCGACCGCCGTGCCGTCGACAGTCCGTGGGGCGGGTTCGTTGCCGCCATCACCGGCTTCGACGACGAGCGCCGCGACCGCCACGGCCAGACCGAATTGAACAACGGCACCGTTTTGCGCTACGCCGTCATCCCCTTGCCCAACGGCCAGGTGATGATGACCTTCGTCGACGTTACCGACAGCGTCAATGTCGAGCGGGCGCTGAAGGACAAGAATGAGGCGCTGCAAAAGTCCGACCAGATCAAGAACGAATTCGTGCAGCACGTCTCCTATGAGCTGCGCTCGCCACTCACCAACATCATCGGCTTTACCGAGCTTCTTTCACTGCCGTCGACTGGTCCGTTGAACCAGAAGCAACGCGAATATATCGGGCATGTCGGCTCGTCCTCCTCGGTCCTGCTCACCATCGTCAACGACATCCTCGATCTGGCGACGGTGGATGCCGGCATCATGGAACTCGACATTTCCGAAGTTCACATCGATCGAACCATTACAGCCGCCGCCGAACTGGTCGCCGACCGACTGGAGGAACATGCGATCAAGCTTAGGATCGACGCGGCGGCCGCGCCGAAAACCTTCCACGGCGACGAAATCCGCGTCCGCCAGATCCTCTACAATCTGCTCAGCAATGCCGCCAATTACGCGCCGGAGGCGAGCACCATAACGCTCGCCTGCCGCCAACTTGCCGACGGCGTGGAATTTTCCGTTCACGATGACGGTCCCGGCATGCCGCCGGACCTGCTTGACTCAGTGTTCCGGCGCTTCGAGCCGCGCACCAATGGCGGCCGCCGCCGCGGCGCCGGGCTCGGCCTGTCGATCGTCAAGAGCTTTGTCGAACTGCATGGCGGCAGCGTCCGCATCGAGACCGGCAGGGACAAGGGCACGACGGTTGTTTGCGCCTTTCCCGACACGCCGTCCGGCATCCGCGCGGCGGCCGAGTAGCGCGTTCGATGGCGGTATTGGTGCTCGAGCGTTTTCTCGCCGACGAGGCTGCGACGGCAAGGCTTGGTGAGGACCTCGCCATGTCGCTGCGCATTGGCGACGTGCTCGCTCTCAAGGGCGATCTCGGCGCCGGCAAGTCGACCTTGGCGCGGGCGCTGGTCAAGGCACTGGCCGACGATGCCGGCCTCGACGTGCCGAGCCCGACCTTTACGCTGGTCCAGAGTTACGACACGCGTGTGCCGGTCCATCATTTCGATCTCTACCGCTTGGGCGCGGCATCCGAGTTGGACGAGCTGGGTTTCGACGAGGCGCTGACGCAAGGGGCCGCACTGGTCGAATGGCCGGAACGGGCAGAGGCATATTTGCCGAAAACCTCGGTGCTGGTCGAACTTCTCCAGCAGGGCGACGGCCGATTGGCGAGACTATCGGGAGGGGGCGCCGCCTTCGAGCGCGCGGCGCGATCGCTGGCCATGCGCGATTTTCTCGGCCAGGCCGGTTGGGGCGAAGCGCAGCGGCGATATTTCATCGGTGATGCCTCGGCTCGCTCCTACGAGATCGTCACGCTCGCCGGATTTCCGCCGCGCGTGCTGATGAACTCGCCAAGGCTGGTGCTCGGACCGCCAGTCCGCGACGGCAAACCCTATGCCGAGATCGCCCACACCGCGCAATCCGTTTCGGCGTTCGTCGCCATTGACCGTGCCTTGCGGGCCGGCGGCGTCAGCGTCCCGGAAATCCATGCCCAGGATCTCGACCAGGGTTTTCTGCTGCTGGAGCATCTCGGGTCCCAAGGGTTCCTGGACAAGCGCGGCCAGCCGGTGGCCGAGCGCTACGCGGCGGCGGCCGAACTGCTTGCCATGATGCACGGCAAAACATGGCCGGCCAGCATGCAGGCCGGCCCCGGCGTCTTCCACGAGGTGCCGCCTTTCGATCGCGACGCCATGATGATCGAGGCCGAATTGCTGGTCGACTGGTATGTCTCTGCGATATCAGGCGCTCCGCCAAGCGAGGCGTTGCGCGCCGGTTATCGCAGCGAATGGAATGCGGTGCTCGATCGGCTCGAGGGGCGCGAATACACGCTAATGCTGCGCGACTTCCATTCGCCCAACCTGATCTGGCGCGGTGACCGTTCCGGTCACGATCGTCTCGGCGTCGTCGATGTCCAGGATGCGCTCATCGGTCCGTCAGCCTACGACGTCGCCTCGCTCGCCATGGACGCGCGCGTCACCATTTCACCTGAAATCGAAAAGCACACGCTCGCCGCCTATATCGCCGCGCGACGCGACGCCGGCGTCTTCGATGAAGACGAATTCCGCGAAACCTATGCAATCATGGCTGCACAGCGCAATTCCAAGATCCTCGGCATTTTCGTGCGGCTCGAAAAACGCGACAGCAAGCCTTATTATCTGAAGCATCTGCCGCGCATCCGCGATTATCTTCGCCGGGCGCTGGCGCATCCGGCGCTGGCCGGGCTGCAGGATTTCTACATCGCCCACGGCTTGCTGGAGGAACGCTCGATTTGAAGGCTAAGGATTTGGGCCTGAAAGCGTCGGGACCGATGCCGACGACCGCCATGGTGCTTGCCGCCGGGCTCGGCAAGCGCATGCGGCCGATCACCGAGACCATGCCGAAGCCGCTGGTCAAGGTCGCCGGCAAGACATTGCTCGACTGGGGGCTGGACAGCCTAGCCGAAGCCGGTGTCGCCAAGGCCGTCGTCAACGTCCATTACCTGCCGCAACAGATCGTGGACCATGTAGCCCGCCGCAGTGCGCCGAGAATCGTCATCTCGGATGAGAGCAGCGGCCTGCTCGACTCTGCCGGCGGCATCGTCAAGGCATTGCCCAGGTTAGGGGCACCCTTCTATGTGCTCAACGCCGACACCTTCTGGATCGACAGCGGCGTTTCCAATCTCAGGCGACTTGCCCTTGCATGGGAGGGCGCGACAATGGACATTCTGCTGATGCTTGCGGATCTCCAGTCGGCAACCGGACATAGCGGCGGCACCGATTTCCTGATGGCGCCGGACGGCGCGTTGCGGCGTGCGAACAACGATCCGGCCGGCCTGATCTATGCCGGCGCCGCAATCGTCCATCCGCGCATCTTCAAGGACGCGCCGGCCGGCCCGCTGTCGCTCAACGCCTATTTCCATGCGGCAATCGCCGCCGGCCGCCTGTTCGGCATGACGATGCGTGGCCATTGGATCACTGTCGGCACACCCGACGCGATCCCGCGGGCGGAAGCAGTGGTCGCTGCCGCGCTTGCCGGCACGCCCGATGCTCTTGCTGAGGCACCCGGCGCTCTTGCCGAGTCGAAATGAGCGGCTCCCGCCGCGTTTTCTCGATCCCGCCCGGAGCGCCGTTCCTGCCGACGCTAGCCGAGGCGCTGCTTGCAGGGCGCCTGGTTCCCGGCTTTGCCTATGATGGCGATCCGCTGGTGCTGGCCGATCTCACCATCTACGTGCCGACGCGCCGTGCAGCGCGGGCGCTCCGCGGCGTCTTCGTCGATGCTCTCTCGCGCTCGGGAAGCCGTTCGGCGATCCTGCCGGTCATCCGCCCACTTGGTGAGTTTGATGAAGATGAAGCCGCCTTCGAGACGGAAGCGTCGGCCGTCATCGACTTTGCGCCGCCGATCGCCGCGGTCGAGCGTCTTCTGCTGCTTGCGCCGCTGGTGCGGGCGTGGAAACGCCGCCTGCCCGCACATGTCGCGGCATTGTTCGACGAGGAGATCGTCATCCCGGCCTCCGCCGCCGACGCCATCTGGCTGGCGCGCGACCTTGCACGGCTGATGGATGAGATCGAGACGGAAGGCACGGATTGGGCGAGGCTCGCCGACCTCGTAACCGGCAACCTTGCAGGCTGGTGGCAGGTGACGCTCGATTTCCTGACCATCGTGACTGAGAACTGGCCGAAGCTGCTCGAGGAACGCCGTCGCTCCAATCCGGCAGCGCATCGCAATGCCCTGATAAGGCTGGAAGCGGCGCGGCTGAAGCGCAATCCACCCGCCGGGCCGGTGATCGCCGCCGGCTCTACCGGCTCCATCCCCGCCACGGCCGAGCTGCTTGCCGTAATCGCCGGTCTGCCCAATGGCGCTGTTGTGCTGCCCGGCCTCGACCGGACGCTGGACGAGCCGTCCTTTGCCGCCGTCAGTGCACCTGGTGCGCGGCCGGCTGTGCTTGGCCATCCGCAATACGGCCTGGCAAAGTTGATCGGCAAGATCGGGGTGCTTCGGGCCGATGTCGGGGAGCTTGCTGTTGCGCCGCGGCCACTTGCGCTGCGCGCCGCACTTGTCGGCGAGGCGCTGCGGCCGGCGGAGACCACCGAGCTCTGGGCCGAGACGCGCGCGCGCTTCACCGCTGGCGATAGTGCCGAGGCCTTCGCTGGTGTGACGCTTCTCGAGGCCGCCAGCGAACGCGACGAAGCCGTGGCGATCGCCGTTGCGCTCAAACAGGCCGTCGAACGGCCCGGCCAGCGCGCCGCACTGGTCACCGGCGACCGCGCGCTGGCGCGACGCGTCTCGGTCGAGCTGTTGCGCTTCGGCGTCGCCGCCGACGATTCCGGCGGCACGCCGCTCATCAACACGCCAGCCGCCAGCCTGCTCCGGCTGGCGCTTCAGGCGGCGTTCCGCCCGGGCGATCCGGTCGCCCTGCTGTCACTGCTCAAGCATCCCTTGCTTGGCCTCGGCCTGGAGCGGGCAAGCGTCCGCCATGCGGCCGAAATCGTCGAACTCGTGGCGCTGCGCGGCGGCACCGGTCGCCCGGACGTCGCGTCGCTGCCGCAACTCTTCGGTGCCCGGCTTGCCGAATTCGACGACGGCGGCAATCGCCGCCCGCCTTTCTGGCGATCGCGCCTCTCGGTCAGGCGCATCGAACAGGCGCGCGATCTGCTGATCCGGCTAACGGCTGCGCTGGCGCCGCTGGTTGCCTTTCGCGGCGAGGAGAATGCCGATCTTGCCACGCTTGTGCGCGCCAGTGTCGGCGTGCTCGAAAGCCTCGGCCGCGCTGCTGACGGAAGCCTCAGCGAACTCTATGCCGGCGATGCCGGTGAAAAGCTTGCCGAGCTCTTGCGCGGTCTGGTCGCGGCCTCGGTGTCGTTCTCCTTCGCCGCGGACGAATGGCCCGATGTGATGGAGGCGCTGATTGCGCCCGAAATGGTCAAGCCGGCGCAGGGCACCGACAGGAGCATCGCCATCTGGGGCGTGCTGGAAGCGCGGCTTCAGGATATCGACACGCTGGTCGTCGGCGGACTCAACGAAGGCGTGTGGCCGCGCAAGCCGGAGAGTGACCGCTTTATGTCGCGGCTGATGAAGACCGGCATCGATCTTGAACCGCCGGAGCGGCGCATCGGCCTTGCCGCCCATGATTTCCAGATGGCCATGGGCGCCAAAAAAGTGGTGCTGGCTCGCTCCGCCCGTTCCGGCGACGCTCCGTCGGTGCCGTCGCGCTGGCTGCAGCGTATCCTTACCTTCGTCGGCGAGGACCATGCTGTGGCACTTCGCCGGCGCGGCGATGAACTGCTTGCCTGGGCGCGTGCGCTTGATGCCGGCGAAAAGCAGGACTTTGCGCCGAGGCCGCAGCCGAAACCGCCGCTCGCCCTGCGGCCGCACCACTTCTCGGTCACCGAGATCGAGACGCTACGTCGCGACCCGTATGCGGTCTATGCCAGAAGGATACTCGGCCTGATGCCACTCGATCCGGTCGTTCGTGATCCGGGCGCTGCCGAGCGCGGCACGCTGTTTCACGCCATTCTGCACCTCTTCTCAGCGAGGGTGGCCGACCCGCGCGCGCCGGAGGCGCTGGACGGGCTCATCGCCGCCGGCCGGTCCTGCTTTGCCGATGCTGCCCTGCCCGCCGATGTCGAGGCGGTGTGGTGGCCGCGCTTCGAAAAGCTTGCCGCCGGCATTATCGAATGGGAGCGCGGCCGGGCCGCCGCCGTGGTACGGCGGCACGCCGAGGAACGCGCCGAAAAGACCGGCGTCGGCCGATCCGGCGTGACCCTGTCCGGCTATGCCGATCGCATCGATCTGCTGGCCGGCGGCATGGCCGACATCCTCGATTACAAGACCGGCTCCTCGCCATCCAAAGCGCAGGCGCACACGCTGCTCGCGCCGCAACTGGCGCTGGAGGGCGCGCTGCTGCGTCGCGGCGCCTTCAAGGAGCTTGGCGCATGCGAGCCGTCGCAATTGGCCTTCGTGCGGCTGAAGCCGAACGGAGAGGTGTTCGAGGAATCGATCCTCGAATACAACCGCAAGCCGCGAACCGCCGCCGATCTCGCCGAAGAGGCTTGGGCGCGGCTGGAAAAACTGCTGATCCACTACGCCGACCCGGCGACCGGCTATCTGTCGCGGGCGCTGCCGTTCCGCGAAGGTGAGACCGACGGCGACTACGACCATCTCGCCCGCGTGCTGGAATGGTCCGCCGGCGGCGACGCCGACGAGGAGGGAGGGGAGGCGTGAAGAAGGCCTATCCCATCCCGAGCGACACCGCCGCCAGCCAAGCGAGCGCCTCCGACCCGCATAACTCCGCATGGGTGTCGGCAAACGCCGGATCGGGCAAGACCCATGTGCTCGCCCAGCGCGTCATCCGGCTTTTGCTGCGCGGCACCGATCCGTCCAAGATCCTGTGCTTGACCTATACGCGCGCCGCCGCCGCCAACATGTCGAACCGGGTGTTTTCGACCCTGTCGCAATGGACGGCGCTTGGTGATGCCGAGCTCTCGACACGGATAGAGGCGCTGGACAGCCGCCAGCCCGACCGCGAAACCATGCGCCGGGCGCGGCGGCTGTTTGCCGAGGCGCTGGAAACACCGGGCGGGCTGAAGATCCAGACCATTCACGCCTTCTGCGAATCGGTGCTGCATCAGTTCCCGCTGGAAGCCAACATCCCGGCGCATTTCGAAATGCTTGATCCGCAAATGGAGGCTTCGCTGTTTGCCGCCGCCCGCCGCGACATGATCTCCGGCGGTGTTGCAGGCGATGCGGCACTGGCCGAAGCTTTTGCCACCGTGCTGGAGCGCGGCGGCGAACATGGGCTCGACGCATTGCTGGCCGAAATCGTGCGCAAGCGCGACGGTCTGCGCGCCTTCATCGCCATGGCCGGCGGCAATGGTTTTCAGGCGCTGTTCGACGAGTTCCAATTCCGAGCCGGCCAGACCGCCGAAGGCATAGCCGACTCGGTCTGGCCGCTGCCCGGCTTCCTGCCGGATTATCTCGTCACCTTTTCACGGGCGGCCGAGGCCGCCGATGCACGCATCGTGCTGAACAATCTGCTGCCATACGCCCGTCTTGCCTTCGCCGAGCAGGATCCGGTCCGACGCCTGAATCTGCTTGCCAAGGCTCTCCTGAGGGCCGATGGCGAGCCTTATGATCCGGCAAAGACGTTCAAGAAGGCGCTGCTCGACCGGCTGCCCGATCTTGCCGAACGTTATCTCGTGGCGGTCGACGCCATTCTCGAAATCTCCGACCGCCTGGCCTTGTTCAGGATGTTGGAAGGCACGCGTGCCGCGCTGACCATCGCCGACTGGCTGATCGCCCGCTACGAGCAATTGAAGCGCGCCCGCGGCTTCCTCGACTTCAACGACCTGATCACCCGCACTGTCAATCTATTGGCGCGGCCCGACGCCGGCCCATGGGTGCAATACAAGCTCGACCAGGGCATCGACCACATCCTCCTCGACGAGGCGCAGGACACCAGTCCCAACCAGTGGGACGTGGTCAAGCGGCTGGCGGAGGAGTTCTTTGCCGGGCTCGGCGCCCGCGACGCCGTCCACCGCACCATCTTTGCGGTCGGTGACGAAAAGCAGTCGATCTATTCCTTTCAGGGGGCCGCCCCGGATTCCTTTGCTGACAGCCGGCTTTTGTTTGCCGGCAAAGTTAGAAGCGCCGCCGCCGCCTTCGCCGATCTCAAGCTGACCTGGTCGTTCCGCTCGACCGACGACGTGCTTGCGGCGGTGGATCGGGTCTTTGCCGACCCGAACGTGCGGCGCGGCATCAGCCACGATCCCGATCCGCTCGACCACAAGGCGATCCGCACCGATGCGCCGGGTTATGTCGAGGTCTGGCCGTCGATCGGCGCCGATGTCGTCGACGAACCAGACGATTGGACGCAAGCGGTCGACCATGCCCATGCGCCGGCAGTACGCGTCGCTGAAAACGTCGCGGCAACCATTGCCGGCTGGATCGGCGGCGGCGAGACTATCGAAGGCCGCGGCAAGAAACTGCGGCCCGGCGACGTGCTGGTGCTGGTGCGCAAGCGCGATCGCTTCGTCCATGCGCTGACGCGGGCGCTGAAGCGCCGCGACATTCCGGTGGCCGGCGCCGACCGGCTCAGCCTGCCCGGCCACATCGCGGTGAAGGACCTGATCGCACTCGGCCATTTTCTCATCCAGCCGCAGGACGATCTGTCGCTGGCCGCCGTGCTGCGCAGCCCGATCTTCGATGTCTCGGAAGAGCAGCTTTTCGCGCTTGCTGCCGAGAGGCCGTCGGGCGTCTCGCTGTTCGCCTCGCTGCGCCGGCATGCCGGCGAAAGCGAGGCGTTGGCCGCCGTCGTCAGCCGGCTCGACACATGGTCGAACGAAGTCGCATTCAAGCCGGTGTTCGAATTTTACGCCGGAGCTCTCGCCCGCGACGGCCTGCGCAAGAAGATGATCGCGCGGCTCGGTCCGGAGGCCGGCGACATCCTCGACGAATTCCTGAATTTCTGCCTGGCCGAGGAGCGGACCGGCCTGCCGGGACTGGAATCCTTCCTGTCGACATTGGAAAACGCCGGCCCCGAGATCAAGCGCGAAATGGACCAGACCCGCGACGAGGTTCGCGTCATGACCGTGCATGCCGCCAAGGGCCTGGAAGCGCCGGTGGTATTCCTGGTCGATGGCGGCTCCGCGCCGTTCAGCGACCAGCACCTGCCGAGATTGATGCCGTTCGAAGGGTCGGGCGACTGCTGGGAGGGCAAGGGCTATCTCTGGCGGTCGGCCAGCGATGTCGCCAATGGATTTTCACGCGCCGCATCGGCCCGCGCCCGCGAGCTCGCCGACGACGAATACCGCCGGCTGCTCTATGTCGGCATGACTCGCGCCGAGGATCGGCTGATCGTCTGCGGCTACCATGGCAAGCGGGCGCAGAATACCGGCACCTGGCATTCGGTCGTCAGCCGCGCGCTGGTCGGCGCCGCTGAAAGCGCGGAACGCCGGCATCCCGCCACTGGCGAGACCGTGCATCGTTTCCAGGTGACGAAGCTGCCGCCCATGCCACTGGCGGCAGTGGATGAGGCACGGCAGGCGGAACGCTTTGCGCCACTGCCGGAAACCCTGTTCCAGCCTTTGCCGCCTTTCGAGGAACTGCCGCGGCCGCTCTCGCCGTCCGGCGCCTCGGTGCTGATCGACGAGGCGCGGCAAGCGGTGGCCGACACGCGTTCGCCGGTATTGGATGCCGACGCCGAGCCCGGCTTTGCCGTGATTCGCGGGTTGGCGCTGCACAAATTGCTGCAGATGCTGCCCGGCATCGCCGAGGGAAAACGCCAGGATGCCGCCGAGCGCTATTTGGCGCGCGCCGGAGCTCAATGGCCTGAAGACGAGCGCGACAAAGCCTTGGCTGGCGTTTCCAGAATTCTTGCCGACAGCCGCTTCGCGCCGCTGTTTGCACCAAACTCGCGCGCTGAAGTCGCCATCATGGGCAGCCTGGAGGTGAGGGGCAAACTGCGCTCGATCTCCGGCAAGATCGACCGGCTGGCGGTAGCGCCGGACAAGGTGTCGATCGTCGACTACAAGACCAACCGGCCTGCGCCGGCGACGCTCGCCGAAGTGCCGCAAGCCTATGTTCTGCAACTCGCACTTTATCGCGCGCTGCTTCAGCCGCTCTATCCGGGACGCGAGGTCTCGGCGGCGCTGCTGTTCACCGAGGCGCCGCGGCTGATCGAACTGCCGGCGGCCGCAATGGACGACGCGCTTGCTAGACTCACGGGAGCGTGACACAACACTTGCTTGAAGACGGACACGATCACCACCACATTTGGTGCGACGAACAAATCGAAAGGATCTCAGCATGGCCACCGTCAAGGTCGACAAGAGCAATTTCCAGGCCGACGTGCTCAACGCCAAGGAGCCGGTCGTGGTCGATTTCTGGGCGGAATGGTGCGGCCCGTGCAAGATGATCGCCCCGGCGCTTGAGGATATCGCCATCGAACTCGGTAGCAAGATAAAGATCGCCAAGCTCAACATCGACGAGAATCCTGAGCTGGCTGCGCAGTTCGGCGTGCGCTCGATCCCGACACTGATGATCTTCAAGGGCGGCGAAGTCGCCGATATGAAGGTCGGTGCTGCGCCGAAAACGGCATTGTCGCACTGGATCAACGGCAGTCTCGCCTGATCCGATCAAAGTTTTGCAGAAAAGCCCGGCCTCGTGCCGGGCTTTCTTTTTGCTGGCGTCATTGGTGGGCCGCTCTGGCACTCGCGGCTTGCCGCCCCGTATTCTTCTCTTCTGAATACAAAGGAGAAGCGATATGACCGGATCCGCCAAGGCCACCGTCTTCATCGACAATGAGCGCGTCATCGTCACCGAATACCGCTTCGCCCCGGGCGACAACACCGGCTGGCACCGCCATGGCCACGACTATGTGATCGTGCCGTTGACCGACGGCAAGGTGAAGCTCCTGACCAAGGATGGCGAATCCTTCGCCGAAATGAAGAAGGGCGCGCCCTATTTCCGCAACGAGGGCGTCGAACATGACGTCATCAGCGCGAACGACGGCGAATTCGCCTTTATCGAGGTCGAGCTGAAGTAATCCACCAAGCATCGGCTGCGCCGCCACATTGTCCGGCGACGCGCGATCACCAATCCGCGATACGATCGCCGCCGACGAATTGTGCGCTTTTCTCAGTGTATTCGAACAGTTCGATCTTCACGCCGTTGGGGTCGCGGATCCAAGCCTGGTAGGTGTCATCGCACGCGCGTTTCTTTGAGGTGACATCAACCCCCTTTGACCTCAGGTGGGGGATCGCGGCGTCGATGTTTTCCACTTCGAGGCAGAAGTGGTTGATCTGGTTCAAGTCGCTATAGCTCGCGCCGTCTTTCTGGAACACCTCGACATGGCTACGGCTGCCGCAATTGAGATAGAAGCCGAAAATCTTGCCGTCGCGCAGGAAATTGAACTGCGTATCCATGCCGAGGACGTCCCGATAGAAGCTTCGCGTCTTCTCTAGGTCATTCGCGAAAATGCAAACGTGAGCGAGCTGCTTTACCTTGATCATGACTGGCTCCTCGCGGTGATCTGATGAGTCTGGCGTTATCGTGGCATGGGGGAGGCACGCCTCAAACCGGCGGCGTGCCGTTTTCGGCCAATACCGCACCGGCCAGGTAAAGCGATCCGCCGATCAGGATGCGCGGCGGCGGTCCGTCCCATGTATCGCGCAGCAGCATCAGTGCATTGGCGACGGAACTGACGGGTTCGGCCGACAGGCCGGCCTCGATGGCGCGCGTCGCCAGTTCGTCGTTCGGCACGCCGGCGTCGCTCGTGCTCACCGGCACGGTGTAGACATGCCGCACCAGCCCTTTGAAGGCGCGGAAATAGCCGCTCTGGTCCTTGGTGTTGATCATGCCCGAGATCAGGAACAGCGGCCGCGGGTTCTTTTCCTCCTGCTCGGCCAGCGCCTCGGCGACGACCACGCCGGCGCCGGGATTATGGCCGCCGTCGAGCCAGATGTCGGCGCCCTTCGGCGCCAGTTCGGTCAGCCGGCCCAGCGGCAGCTTTTGCATGCGGCCCGGCCAGGCGACATTCGCCATCGCCTTCTCGGCAGCGCGGTGGCTGATCTCGAAGCCCGCCGCTTTGACCGCCGCGATCGCCGCTGCCGCATTGGCGAATTGGTGGCGCCCCGGCAGGCGCGGCGGCGCCAGGTCCATCAATCCGTCTTCGTCCTGATAGACCATGCGCCCGTTTTCCTCATAGGCAAGGAAATCCTGGCCATAGACGAAGGCGGGGCAGTCGAGCCGTTCGGCGGTTTCGATGAGCACCTGCTGCGCCGTCTCGCTTTCCTGCGCGCCGATGACGACCGGGCATCCACGCTTGATGATGCCGGCCTTTTCGGCGGCGATCAGTTCAACGCGGTCGCCGAGATAGGCTTCGTGGTCGAGCGAGACCGGCATGATCACCGACACGGCCGGCTCGGCGATGACATTGGTTGCGTCGAATCGGCCGCCAAGGCCGACCTCGAGGATGACGGCATCGGCCGGATATTCGGAAAACAGCACGAAGGTGACTGCGGTGAGGATTTCGAACACGGTGATCTTCTGGCCTTGATTGGCCTTGGCGACGCGGGCGATGGCTTCGGCGAAGACCTTGTCGTCCACCAGCCTGCCGCCGCCATCGGCGGCCAGTCGGTAGCGCTCATGCCAGTTCACCAGATGTGGCGATGTGTGGACATGGACGCGGTAGCCGGCGGCTTCGAGCAGCGCCCGTGAAAAGGCGGCACAGGAGCCCTTGCCGTTGGTGCCGGCGATGTGGATGACCGGCGGCAGCTGGTCCTGCGGGTTGCCGAGGCGCTCGAGTAGCCGCGAAATGCGGTCAAGCGAAAGGTCGAAGCCCTTCGGGTGAAGCGCCATCAGGCTTTCGATTTCGCGGTCGGCGGCAAGCGTGGTCATGAAGGAATCCTAAGCGTGCGCACAACGGCACACAACAGCCGCCCGCGCCGCATGATGTCGTGTCAGGCTTGCGGCCTGGCCTCGACCGGGATCACCGACGGCGGCAGGATTTCCGGCTCCTGCGATTTTTGCTCTTCCGGCAGCTTGAGCAGCATTCTCAGCAGCCGCGCAATCGTCTGGCGCATCTCCAGCCGTGACACCACCATGTCGACCATGCCGTGTTCCATCAGATATTCGGCGCGCTGGAAGCCGTCGGGCAGCTTTTCCCTGATGGTCTGCTCGATGACGCGCGGGCCGGCAAAGCCGATCAGGGCGCCGGGCTCCGCAATGTGCACGTCACCCAGCATGGCGTAGGAGGCGGTGACGCCGCCGGTCGTCGGGTTGGTCAGGACGACGATGTAGGGAAGGCCGGCCTCCTTCAGTCTGTCGACGCCGACCGTGGTCCGCGGCAACTGCATCAGCGACAGGATGCCTTCCTGCATACGGGCGCCGCCGGAGGCCGCAAACAGGATCAGCGGCCGCTTGCGCTGCAGGGCGACCTCAAAGCCATGCACGATGGCGTCACCGGCCGCCATGCCGAGCGAGCCGCCCATGAAGGCAAAATCCTGCACCGTCACCACCACCGGCAGGCCTTCGACGGTACCCAGCGCATTGATGATGGCGTCTTCCATGCCGGTCTTGGCCTTGGCATCCTTCAGCCGGTCTACATAGCGCTTCTCGTCGCGGAACTTGAGTGGATCCTGCACCACCTTGGGGTTTTCCAGCGTTTCGTATTTGCCGTCGTCGAGGAAGAACTTCAGCCGTTCCTTGGCCGATATCTTCATATGGTGGCCGGAGGACGGGATGACGAACTGGTTCTGCTCCAGATCCTTGTGGAACACCATTTCGCCGGTCTCGGGATCCTTGATCCACAGGTTTTCCGGCATGTCGGTGCGGCGGCCGAGCATCGAATTGATCTTCGGGCGGACGTAATTGGTGATCCAGTTCATCGCTTCGGCTCCTGTCCTTACGAAGAGTTAGACCATGATCCCGAAAAGTGGAAACCGGTTTTCGGCAAAGATCATGGTCAACCAGATGATCAAGACTATTCGGCGGCAGCAAGGCGAGCCGCGCGAACCCCTTGCGACAGCCCGCTGACCAGCGTGGCGACAGCTTCTGCCGGATCGGCGGTCTTTTCGCCCTTCGGCCCGAGCACGTTGGCGACCGCATTGACGATCGCCGTGCCGACGACGACGCCGTCGGCCGAGGCACCGATGGTGCGCGCCTGCTCGGCGGTCTTGACGCCGAAGCCGACGCAGACGGGCAGGTCGGTATGGCTCTTGATGCGCTTGACCGCTGCCGCCACCTTGCCGGTGTCGGCCAGCGCCGAGCCGGTAATGCCGGTCATCGAGACATAGTAGACGAAGCCCGACGTGTTCTGCAGCACCTTGCGCAGGCGCTTGTCGTCGGTGGTCGGGGTCGCCAGCCGGATGAAGTTGATGCCGGCCTTGAGTGCCGGGATGCAAAGCTCCTCGTCCATCTCCGGTGGCAGGTCGACGACGATCAGCCCGTCTATGCCGCTGGCCAGCGCGTCGCTCAGGAAGCGCTTGACGCCGTAGATGTAGATCGGATTGTAGTAGCCCATCAAGACAATCGGCGTTTCATTGTCGCCGGCGCGGAATTCCGAGGCCATCTTCAGCGTCTTGACCAGTGTCTGGCCGCCCTTCAGCGCCCGCAGGCCGGCCGCCTGGATCGCCGGGCCGTCGGCCATTGGATCAGAAAACGGCATGCCGAGCTCGATGATGTCGCTGCCGGCGCCAGGCAGCGCCTTCATGATCGACAGCGACGTGTCGTAGTCGGGGTCGCCGCCCATGAAATAGGTGACGAGTGCCGGTCGGCCTTCGGCCTTCAGCGTCGCCATGCGGCGGTCGATACGGGTGGTCATGATCAGATCTCCATGCCCAGCATATTGGCCACCGTATGCACGTCCTTGTCGCCGCGGCCGGACAGATTGACGATGACGATCTGGTCCTTGTCCATATCAGGCACGATCTTCACCGCCTGCGCGATAGCGTGGGCGGATTCCAGCGCCGGAATGATGCCCTCGACGCGCGTCGTCAGCTGAAACGCCTCGAGCGCCTCGTCGTCGAGGATCGGCACATAGTCGACGCGGCCGGAATCGCGCAGCCACGAGTGCTCCGGCCCGACGCCGGGATAGTCGAGCCCGGCCGAGATCGAGTGGCCGTCCATGATCTGGCCGTCGGCGTTCTGCAGGAGGTAGGTACGGTTGCCATGCAGCACGCCGGGCGCGCCGGCACTCATCGAAGCGCAATGCTCGATGCCATCGAGGCCGCGGCCGCCGGCTTCGACGCCGATGATGCGAACCTCTTTGTCGTCGAGGAAGGGATGGAACAGGCCGATGGCGTTGGAACCGCCGCCGACACAAGCGATGATGGTGTCCGGCAGCCGGCCTTCCTGCTCGAGGATCTGGGCGCGCGCCTCGGTGCCGATCACCGATTGGAAGTCGCGCACCAGCTCTGGATAGGGGTGGGGGCCGGCGGCGGTGCCGATCAGGTAATAGGTGTCCTCGACATTGGTCACCCAGTCGCGCAACGCCTCGTTCATGGCGTCCTTCAGCGTGCCGTGGCCGGCGGTCACCGGCCGCACTTCCGCGCCCAGAAGCTTCATGCGAAAGACGTTGGGGCTTTGCCGGGCGACATCGGTCGCGCCCATATAGACGATACAGGGAAGCCCAAAGCGCGCCGCCACTGTAGCGGAAGCGACGCCATGCTGGCCGGCTCCGGTCTCGGCGATGATCCTCGTCTTGCCCATGCGCTTGGCGAGCAGGATCTGGCCGAGGCAGTTGTTGATCTTGTGCGAGCCGGTGTGGTTCAGATCCTCGCGCTTGAAATAGACCTTTGCGCCCCCGCCGAGGCCCTTCGCTGCGGAAACCTCGCGAAGATGCCTGGTCAAGCCTTCGGCGAAATAGAGCTTCGACGGCCGCCCGGCGTAATGCGTCGAGAGATCGGTCAGTTCGGCCTTGAAGTCCGGATCGTTCTTGACCTCGTTCCAGTGCCGCTCCAGCTCAAGGATCAGCGGCATCAGCGTTTCGGCAACGAAACGACCGCCAAAAATGCCGAACATGCCCTGCTCGTCGGGGCCGGTGCGGAAGGAATTCGGTATCGCCGGCTTATCCATCGCCGATCTCCTGGTCTGTGGTTTGAAGCGTGGTCAGGCGGCGCGGTTGTCGCGTGCTGCCCCGACGGCCCGGAAAAATTGTTCGATCAGCGCCGGTTCCTTGACGCCCGGCGCGCTTTCCACGCCCGAGGAAAGATCTATTCCGCGCGGGTTCGCCAGCCGAAGGGCGTCGCCGATATTGCCGGCATTGAGCCCACCGGAAAGCATGTAATCGACGCCGGCGTCAAGGCCGGCCAGAATGCGCCAGTCGAAGGCAAGACCGTTGCCGCCCGGCAGTTCCGAACCCTTAGGCGGCTTGGCATCGAACAGAAAGCGGTCGGCAATGCCGATGAAGGGTTTAACCCACTCGAGATCGGCAGCCTCGCTGACCGGCAGTGCCTTCATCACCGGCAAGCCGTAGCGCGCCTTCACCTCAGCCACCCGGTCGGGCGTTTCGGCGCCGTGAAGCTGCAGCATGTCGGGCTGCATTTTTTCGACGATCTCGTCCAGGAACGCGTCGCTGGCGTCGACCGTCACCGCAACCGCCTTGGTCTTGCCGCGCGCCGCTTCGCGCAGGCGGCCGGCTTCCACCGGCTCGACATAGCGCGGGCTTTTGGCAAAGAAATTGAAGCCGACATGGCTGGCGCCGCCGGCCAATGCCGCGGCCAGTGCCTTGTCAGTCTTCAATCCGCATATCTTGATGTCCAGCGCCATGGCGCGGGATTGGCACGAAACGACCAAAGAGTCGAGAAAAAGCATCCTGTTTGCCGCCGGCGCGGAACGCGCTACCTTGCTAATGTAAGAGCGGAACGCGCCACCTTGCTAATATAAGAGCGCAACGCGCTACCTTGCTCAGGCACAAAGGCGGGAGAACAAAGACCATGCCGGAAAAGACCGTCGCGGAACTCAGGCAAAAGCTGGCGCAGGCCCATGAGGTCATCGCTCATTTGATGGACAAGGCAGCCTTCAACGGCGCGGAGGCGCATCGGGCGCTGGCTTATTTCAGCAACGATGGCTTCGAGAAGAATTTCCTGCCCTGGCCGCGCCATGTCGACGAGGGATTGCGGCCGGAGGAGTTGAACGCCGCCAACGACGATTGAATCGGACAACTACTCGAACGTGATCGCCTGCAGCGCGCCGCCATTGCGCTTGAGCCAATCCTTGCAGCGCTCGGTGTCCGGGCACAGCTGCTCGCATAATTTCCAGAATTTCGGGCCGTGGTTCATCTCCTTGAGATGCGCCACCTCGTGCGCCACGAGGTAGTTTATCACCGGCCGCGGCGCCATCATGATGCGCCAGGAAAACGACAGATTGCCGTCCGACGTGCAGGACCCCCAGCGGCTCGACGTATCCTTGAAGCGGATCGCCTTGGCGCGCTTGCCGACCGCAGCACTGTGCTTGGTCACCAGCGCCTCGATCTCGCGCTTGGCTTCGCGCTTGAGGAAATCGGCGATGCGGCGCGGCAGATGCAGGCGCTCACCATGCACGATCATCAGCGGACCGCGCTCGTCGCGCGACAGCGTGACTGTACCGCGTTTCGACGGTTCATGGACGATGCGATGCGGCACACCGCGCACCGGTATCTTGATGCCGGGCCGCACCTGCGGCCGGTTGGGCACCTTGGCCAGCCTTTGCTCCAGCCAGTCCTGATGACGGTCGAGGAATCTTTCCACCTCGCCGCGCCGCAGCCCCGGCGGCACGGTGATGCGCAGGCCGCGGCCGCCGGAATCGATGCGCAGCGTCAGGCGCCGCGCCCTGTCGTTCTCGACGATCTTGAGCGGCAGCGTGCGGCCGGCAACGCAATGCTCGCGCTCCACGACGGGCGTGGGCTTGGGTTTCGTCGGGGTGCGAAAGAAGCCGAAGGACATTCCGGGACGATACGTGATTCGAGGGAAACGACTAGAACAAAAAAGAAACGGCGCCGCTGACGCGACGCCGTTGGATTATCTATCTGGGCACGGGACCCTTACTCGTCGAGCAGGCCTGGCGTGGACTTGCCGGTGGTTTTGTTGTTCGTCGTCGACCCGGTCGTGGGAGACGTCGACTTGTTGCGGTTGGCCATGAAACGATCGAACTCTTCCTGGTCCTTGGCGCGGCGCAATTCGCGGGCATATTCGTCGAACTCGCTCAGCATCTCGTCGAGCTTGCGGCGTTCCTCGGCAAGCCGCTCGAGTTCCTTTTCGCGCCAGTCGTCGAAAGCGACGTTGCCGGTGCGGGCGGAGCCATGCCCCCAGCGCGCGGCCTTGTCGGAACCGCGGCGGCAGCCGGCGAAGATGCCGTCGGTGGCGCGGTTGACGTCGCGCTTGAAGCCGTCGAGCCGGTCGCCCCAGATGATGTAGGCGAGCATGGCGAAGCCGAGCGGCCAGAACACCATGAACCCGATCACCATCAGCGCGATGGTCGCCGGCGTCCAGGCCGGACGGATCAATGCAGATGTGTTCATTTCTCCCAATCCTTCAGTTGGAGACAGCCAAATCCGGCTGCGTGGAATCGAAATGGGATGGAGAAAACGGCGATTCAAGACAGCAACCGCCAAAACCGGACAAGCGGCTGAAATGATTATCGCTTTTTGAGCATTTCAAGGAAAAGCACGACCAATCCGGCGATCAGGCCCCAGAACGCCGCGCCGACGCCGAACAGCGTCAGCCCTGATGCGGTGACGGCGAAGGTGACGGTAGCGGCCATCCGCTCGTCCTCGTCTTTCAAGGCGATCGACAGCGCATTGGCGAGCGGTGCCATCAGCGCCAGGCCGGCGACCAGCGCGATCAGGCTCTGCGGCAATACGGCGAAGATCGCCACCAGCGAGGCGCCGAACAGGGCAAAGACAAGATAGGCCAGCGCGTAGAACGGGCCGGTCTTCCAGCGCTCGGCCGGATCAGGATGCACGTCGGGTCCGGTGCAGATCGCCGCCGAGATCGCCGCCAGATTGGTCGTCGAGGCGCCGAACGGCGCCGTCAGCAGCGAAAACAGGCCGGTGACGCCGATCAGCGGCCCGGGTTCGGGATGATAGCCGGCTGCCCTCAGCACGGCGAGGCCGGATAGGTTCTGCGAGGCCATGGTGACCAGATAGAGCGGCAATGCCAGGCCGATGATCGAAGCGGCGGTGAACTGCGGCATTACCAGCGTCAAGCTCGAGAGTTCCGGTGCCGGCAGACCGCCGACCCGGTCGGTAAGAAAGGCCGCGAGACCGCCGCCGATCAGCACCAACAGCACCGACAGCGCCGGGTTGAACAGGCGGATGACGAAGAAGACCGCAACCAGCGGCAGGATCAGCCAGGGGTCGACGGGCACGGTCTTCACCGCATTGATGGCGAAGGTTACGACGATGCCGGCCAGCATTCCGGACGCGACCGAAGCCGGTATTCTGGCGATCAGCTTGGTCAATGGCCCGAACAGGCCGGTGGCGACCAGCAGGACCCCGGTGACGATGAAGGCGCCAACCGCCTCGCCCATCGAAAAGCCGGTCGATGCGGCGATCAGCGCGACGCCCGGCGTCGACCATGCGGTGATGACCGGCATTTTCGTGCGCCACGACAGCCACAGGCTCTCGATGGCCATCGCCAGGCAGAGTGCCGTCACCCAGCTTGCGGTCTCGACCTGCGTTGCGCCGACCGCCTTGGCGGCGGCAATGACGATGGCCAGCGTACCGCCGAAGCCGACGATCGCCGCCACAAAGGCGGACACCGGAATGGAAATGCGCATGTCTCTATCCCGCCTGCCGCACCATCGCGTCCACCGCCCGCACCAGCATATCGAGATCCTGAGGTCGCGACAGGCGGTGGTCGCCGTCCGGAATGAGCGACAGCGTGACGTCGTCGGCCGGCAGCAGGCCGACCAGCTTGAGCGCATGGCTCGACGGCACGTCGGGATCGGCCAGGCCTTGCAGGATATGGACCGGACAGTGCGTGTCGACCGGCCCGGTCATCACCCGGTTGCTGCGGCCGTCCTCGATCAGAGCGCGCGTGTAGATGTAAGGCTCGGCTGAATAATCCGACGGCTCTTCGAAAAAACCCTTTTTCCTGAGGTCGCGCTTCTGCGCTCCGGTCAGCACCGGCTCCACCAGTTCGAACGTGAAATCGGGCGCCGGGGCCAGCAGCACAAGGCCGGCGACGCTGTTCTCGCCCGCCTTACGCAATTCCTGCACCATGCGCAGCGCGATCCACGCGCCCATCGACGAACCAACCAGGATTTGCCTGCCCTGGGTGAAGCGGCGGAAAACCGCCAGGCTCTCGCCTAGCCATTTCGAGATGGTGCCGTCGGCAAAGGCGCCACCCGATTCGCCATGGCCGGAATAATCGTGGCGCAGGAAGGCCCGGCTTTCTTTGCGCGTCCATTCCGACAGGGTTTCGGCCTTGGTGCCCAGCATGTCGGATTTGTAGCCGCCAAGCCAGACGATGCCGGGCTCGGCACCTGCCGCATGCCTGACGGCGATGCTCGTCCCGTCGACGTCTAGGAAGATCGGGGTGGTGGTGCTCATGGTGTATTCCCTCGCGCCGGTCTTTTGGCACAAGCGGGGGTTCAACGAAAAGTGCTCTGTTACTTTCTTCGCTTGGTGCAGAGGAGCATTCATCGAGCAGGTGATTTCCTGAGAATGCTGTGCTATTGACTCCGGCCGCGCGCTCACCACATTGCGCGTTCGCAATTCTGAACTGAAGAACCCCTTAACGAAACGGCTCAAGGAGACCACGACCATTCGCAGACCTTTCAAAGCAGCGGCGCCCACCAAGGAAGGCCCGCGCTCCAACCGTGATATCCGGGTTCCCCGGGTCCAGCTAATCGACGCCGAAGGCCAGAACCGGGGCGATGTCTCCATCAACGACGCATTGCTGCTCGCCGAAGAGGCTGGGCTCGATCTGGTCGAGATATCGCCCAATGCAGTGCCGCCCGTCGTAAAGATCCTCGATCTCGGGAAGCTGAAATACGCCAACCAGAAGAAGGCGGCCGAGGCGCGCAAGAACCAGAAGGTCATCGAGATCAAGGAGATCAAGATGCGCCCGAACATCGACAGCCACGACTATGAGACCAAGATGAAGGCCGTCCGGCGCTTTTTCGAGGAAGGCGATAAGGTCAAGCTGACATTGCGCTTCCGCGGTCGCGAGATGGCGCACATGGAACTCGGCATGCAGCTTCTGAATAAGGTTCGCGAGGAAGTGGCGCCCATCGCCAAGGTCGAAGCCGAACCGAAGCTCGAAGGCCGCCAGATGATGATGGTGCTGGCGCCCCGCTAAAGCGCGTTGCGCTTTAGTTCTGTTTTGTGCATGTCGTTGTCCCAAAACCGCTGCGCACTTTTGGGCGACATGCATTAAATCCGCCTGAATCATGTTGCAAGGCGTCCCGGCGATCGGCGGGGCGCCTGTTTTCTTGGCCAGACGCTGCGATCGCCGGCGAGAGCAACGACGCTCTGGTTCCCTCGACGATCGGATTCCCGACATGGTCAATGAAGTCAGATACGCGCAAGTTAAGCACGGGCTTGGCAGCTACCAGCATATGCGCAGGATGGTACTTGCCGTTCTCATCATGGTGATGTTCGCGGCGCTGCTGTTCGGCCAGTCGGTTTTCCCTCCCGATACGCCAGTGCATGAAACGATCGAAATGGTCGGCGTCGTGCTGATCTTTCTCGGCATCGTCGGGCGCTTGTGGTCGACGCTTTACATCGGCGGACGCAAATCCTCCGAAGTGGTGACCGGCGGACCCTATTCGATCACGCGCAACCCACTCTACCTTTTCTCCACTTTAGCTGCCGCTGGTGTCGGCGCACAGATCGGCTCCATCGCGGCCACGATCGGCTTTGGAGCGCTCTGCGCGGGTGCCTTTTACATCGTTATCCTGCGCGAGGAGAAATTCCTCAAGGAGGTTCTCGGCGCGCCATACCAGGCCTATCTGGCGAAAGTGCCGCGCTTCTTCCCGAAACTGTCACTGTATCAGGAAGGCGACACCGGCAGCTTCAAGCCGCGCCTGCTGCGAACCACGTTACTGGACGGGCTGGTGTTCCTCCTTGCCTTGCCGGCTTTCGAACTGATCGACGGCGCCCAGCAGTCGGGCATATTACCGGTGCTGTTCCGTTTCCCCTGAGCACTACAAGGTTGCTGAGCGCTGGGTGTTGCGCGCGCCCTCGCTTTGACGTATATGACCGCGTTCCAAAAAAACCGCCCGGCAGGGCATGCCGTGGCGGTTTCATTTGCTTTTCGGGCTTTGGTCGGCCTGAAGCGAACAAAAAGCGCATTGGTGCGCATATAAACGGAGTAGCAAAATGCCCAAGATGAAGACCAAATCGGCCGCCAAGAAGCGGTTCAAGATCACAGGTACGGGTAAAGTTCTGTCGGCTGCGGCCGGCAAGCGTCACGGCATGATCAAGCGTTCCAACAAGTTCATTCGAAATGCCCGCGGCACGATGGTTCTGGCTGAACCGGATGGCAAGAAGGTCATCAAGAATTTTCTGCCGAACGGCCTCTAGGGCATGATGCCAAAAAGTTGCAAACTTTTTGGAAAACATCATGCGCCAAATAAGGGCATTCGGTCTGGACACGCATTTGTTTTACGCAATTCCGAACGGAAAACCGCTAGGCACTTTTCCTGGAATTGCTTTTAAGGAGATCATGACATGGCACGCGTAAAGAGAGGCGTCACCTCGCACGCCAAGCACAAGAAGGTCCTGAAAGCCGCCAAGGGTTTTTACGGCCGCCGCAAGAACACCATTCGCATCGCCAAGCAGGCGGTGGAAAAGTCGCTGCAGTACGCCTATCGCGACCGCAAGAATCGCAAGCGTTCGTTCCGCGCGCTGTGGATCCAGCGCATCAATGCGGCGACGCATGAGCATGGCTTGACCTATGGCCGTTTCATCGACGGTCTCAACAAGGCCGGCATCGAGATCGATCGCAAGATCCTGTCGGACATGGCCATCCACGAGCCGCAGGCTTTTGCCGCACTCGTGGCCAAGGCCAAGGTCGCGCTCGAATACCTCAAGAACACCACGCCGAACGCTTTTGAAAGCGCTGTCGCTTAAGACCAGCGCTTCCCAAGCTATTCGACACTTGATTTGGGAAACCCGCGCTGGCAGGGCTGGCGCGGGTTTTTCTTTGCTTCCAATCGGGTCTGGAACATGAGTGACATGGAAACTCTCGAAAATTCCCTGATGGCCGAGATCGCCTCTGCCGCCGACGAGCAAGCAATCGAGGCGGTGCGTGTCTCTGCCCTCGGCAAGAAGGGTTCGGTCTCCGAGATACTGAAGACACTCGGCTCGATGAGCGCCGAGGAGCGCCAGGTCAAAGGCCCGGCAATCAACGGCCTCAAGAACCGCGTCACCGAGGCACTTTCGGCCCGTCGCGCCGAGCTGAAAGATGTGGCGATCACGGCACGGCTTGCCGCCGAGAAGGTCGACGTCACCTTGCCGGTGCGACAATCGCCGGCCGAGCGCGGCCGCATCCATCCGATCAGCCAGGTTATCGACGAGATCGCGGCGATCTTCGGCGATCTCGGCTTTGCCATCGCCGAAGGTCCCGACATCGAGACCGACTATTACAATTTCACCTCGCTGAACTTCCCGGAAGGCCACCCGGCGCGCGAGATGCACGACACCTTCTTCTTCCAGCCGGACGAGCAGGGCGAACGCAAGCTTTTGCGCACCCACACCTCGCCGGTGCAGATCCGCACCATGGAGATGCAGAAGCCGCCGATCCGCATCGTCATTCCTGGCAAGACCTACCGGCAGGATTCCGATGCCACCCACTCACCGATGTTCCATCAGGTCGAGGGATTGGTGATCGACAAATCGGCCAACGTCGCCAACATGAAGTGGGTACTGGAGGAGTTCTGCAAGGCCTTCTTCGAGGTGCCGAGCGTCAAGATGCGCTTCCGGCCGTCCTTCTTCCCGTTCACCGAGCCCAGCCTCGAGGTCGATATCCAGTGCGACCGTTCGCGGCCTGGCGAGGTGCGCTTCGGTGAAGGCTCAGACTGGCTGGAGATCCTAGGCTGCGGCATGGTCCACCCCAACGTGCTCCGCTACGGCGGCCTCGATCCCGACGAATACCAGGGCTTCGCCTGGGGCATGGGCATCGACCGCATCGCCATGCTGAAATACGGCATGCCCGACCTGCGCGCCTTCTTCGACGCCGATGTGCGCTGGCTGTCGCATTACGGTTTTAGGCCGCTCGACATGCCGACGCTGTTTGGCGGGCTAAGCGCGTGACAACCGGGCCGCCGCAAATCCGCGGGCAGCTAGCCTTCCTGCACATGTCCGACGCGCGGCCGCATAGCTTCAAGCCCAGCGTGCCCAGACCAGACGGAACACAGTCATGAAACTTACCCTCTCCTGGCTCAAGGATCATCTCGAGACCGATGCCTCGCTGGCGGAAATCGTCGAACGTCTCACCTCGATCGGCCTCGAGGTCGAGCATGTCGACGACCGGGCGAGCTTGAAACCTTTCGTCATCGCCAAGGTGCTGACGGCAGTCCAGCATCCCGACGCCGACCGGCTGCGCGTGCTGACCGTCGACACCGGCGACGGCAGGGCGCCGGTGCAGGTTGTCTGCGGCGCGCCGAACGCCCGCGCGGGCCTGATCGGCGCCTTTGCAGCACCCGGCACCTATATTCCCGGCATCGACGTGACGCTGACCGTCGGCAAGATCCGCGGCGTCGAAAGCCACGGCATGATGTGCTCCGAGCGCGAGCTCGAACTGTCCGAGGAGCATGACGGCATCATCGACCTGCCGGCCGATGCGCCGGTCGGCACCAGTTTCGCCGCCTATGCCCATCTCGACGATCCGCTGATCGAAATCAATCTGACGCCGAACCGGCCGGATGCGACCAGCGTTTATGGCATCGCCCGCGATCTGGCGGCGAGCGGGCTCGGCACGCTGAAGAGCGCGCCGATAGAGCCGATCCCCGGCAAGGGCGAGACGCCGGTCAAGGTGACGATCGAAGCGCCGGAGCTCTGTCCCGGCTTTGCGCTGCGCCTGGTGCGCGGCGTCAAGAACGGACCGTCGCCGAAATGGTTGCAGCAAAGGCTTCTCGCCATCGGCTTGAGGCCGATCAGTGCGCTGGTCGACATCACCAATTATGTCACCTTCGATCGCGGCCGGCCGCTGCATGTCTTCGACGCTGCGAAGGTCACCGGCAATCTCACCGTGCGCCGGGCACGCGACGGCGAAAAGGTGCTGGCGCTCGACGGCCGCGAATACACGCTGACGCCGGAGATGTGCGTCATCGCCGACCAGGATGGTATCGAGTCGATCGCCGGCATCATGGGTGGCGAGCATTCCGGCTGCGACGAGAACACCACCGACGTGCTGATCGAGTCGGCACTTTGGGACCCGATCGCCACCGCCCGCACCGGCCGCACGCTCGGCATCATCACCGATGCACGCTACCGCTTCGAGCGTGGCGTCGACCCGGAAATGATGATTCCCGGTGTGGAGCTGGCGACGAGGCTGGTGCTCGATTTCTGCGGCGGTACGCCGACGCAAACCGAAGTCGTCGGCTATGCCGGCCATCGGCCGAAGATCGTCTCGTTCCCATTGTCGGACGTGAAGCGGCTGACCGGCATCGAAGTGCCGCGCTCGACGAGCCTCGACATTCTTGCCCGCCTCGGCTTCAAGCCGGAGGGCACGGGCGATGTCGTCAATGTGGCGGTCCCGTCCTGGCGGCCGGATGTCGACGGCAAGGCCGACCTGGTCGAGGAGGTCATGCGCATCCACGGCGTCGACAATATCGCGCCGCAGCCGCTCGGCAGCCACGACGCGGTCAACGCCAAGATCCTGACTGTGCTGCAGATCCGCACCCGCGCCGCCAAGCGGGCACTTGCCGTGCGCGGCATGATGGAGGCCGTCACCTGGTCGTTCATTCCGGCAAAACACGCCGATTTGTTCGGCGGCGGCCAGCAGGCGCTGAAGCTTGCCAACCCGATCGCCGCCGATATGTCGGACATGCGGCCGTCGCTGCTGCCGGGCCTGATCGCAGCCGCGCAGCGCAACGCCGCCAAGGGCATCGGCGATGTCGCGCTGTTCGAAGTGTCGGGCACTTACGAGGGCGACGGCGCCGACCAGCAGCGGCGTGTTGCCGCCGGCGTTCGGCGCGGCACCGCCAAGCTCGAGGGCTCCGGCCGTCATTGGGCCGGCAACGCCGGCGCCGTCGGCGTCTTCGACGCCAAAGCCGATGCGATCGCAGCACTCGAAGCCTGCGGCGCGCCAGTCGAGCGGCTGCAGATCGAGGCCGGCAGCCCGGCCTGGTATCACCCCGGCCGCTCCGGCACGATCAAGCTCGGGCCGAAGGTAATCCTTGGCACGTTCGGCGAGTTCCACCCGAAGACGCTGGAGGGGCTTGACGTCTCCGGTCCGCTTTGCGGGTTTGAGGTGTTCATCGATGCCGTGCCCGAGCCGAAGGCCAAGCCGACGCGGACAAAGCCGAGGCTCGATCTGTCCGCCTTCCAGGCGGTCAAGCGCGATTTCGCCTTCGTCGTCGACAAGGCGGTCGAAGCCGGCACACTCGTTCGCGCCGCCCTTGCCGCAGACCGGAAGCTGATTTCCGGCGTCTCGGTGTTCGATGTTTTCGAGGGTGCAGCGCTCGGCGCGGCGAAGAAGTCGATCGCCATCGAAGTTTCGATCCAGCCGGTCGAAAAGACGCTGACCGACGAGGATTTCGAGGCGCTGGCCAAGCGCATCGTCGAGAATGTCGGCAAACAGACCGGCGGCGTGCTGCGCGGCTGAGGGATTGCGGACGCATGGCGAATCGCCCTCCAAAGGGCGATGAACCATTTGCGCTATTCAGGGCTGCCCTTCGAGGAACAGCGTGCAGCCTTTCTCGATATCGTCTCGGCCGATCCGCTGGTCGGCGAGACGCTGTCGCGGGTACGGGCGCTCGACCTCCCCGACTGGCTGGTCGTGTCCGGCGCGCTTTACAACAGCGTCTGGAATCATCTGACGGCGAAGCCTTCGGGATATGGCATTCGTGATGTCGATCTGTTCTATTTCGATGAGAGCGATCTGTCTTACGAGGCCGAGGACACGGTCATCCGCCGGGCGGCGAAGCAGTTCGAAGGACTGACGCTGCCGGTCGAAGTGCGCAACCAGGCGCGGGTGCATCTGTGGTTTGAGGCGCGCTTTGGCGGTTCCTATCCCAGACTGTCGTCGTCCGCCGAGGCGCTGTCCTATTTCGCTTCGAAAACCCATGCGGTCGGCGTTAGATTCGGCACCGATGGGCAACTCGCGCTCGTGGCGCCGTTCGGGCTCGACGACATCTTCTCGTTTCGCGTTACCCCGAACCGTGCACTAGATAATCAGCAGACGCACGAGATGAAGGGCGCGCGTGCGAGGGAGAACTGGCCGGAGATCAGTGTCGTGCCTTGGTAGGAAATGTCGGCGGGACAGCACCCCCCTCTGTCCTGCCGGACATCTCCCCCTCAAGGGGGGAGATCGGCAGCTTCGGCGATCCGCTCGCTCCTGCAACGTCCGTGATTGGCGAAAGCCGAGGTGACGTCCAATCTCCCCCTTGAGGGGGAGATGTCCGGCAGGACAGAGGGGGGTGCCTCGCGCCAATATCTCGCAATTATTTGCATTGCGGTGCGACCGAAAACGGGGCGCCGAAACGCCCCGTTCGATTACGCCGTCGATCGCCGTTCAACCGTTGACCAGGGCCAGCAGCTCCTCGGTATAGCGCTTGCCGACCACCTTTTCCGGCGACAGCGCGTCGCCGATGGACGCCACTTCGGCCTGGCTCAGCACAATATCGGCTGCCGCCGTATTCTGCTCCAGATGGCGGATTTTTCGCGCGCCGGGGATCGGGACAATGAAGTCGCCCTGATGCAGCACCCAGGCGAGCGCCAGCTGCGCCCGCGTCACGCCCTTCTCGGCGGCCATCTTTTCCAGCACGGCGACGACCGCCGCATTGGCCGCCATGGCGTCGGCCTGGAAGCGCGGCAACCCGCGGCGCCAGTCGTCGGCGCCGAGAACATCGGGCTTGGCGATCGTGCCGGTGAGCAGGCCGCGGCCGAGCGGGCTATAGGGGACAAAGCCGATGCCGAGCTCGCGACAGACGGCAAACACCTCCTCCTCCGGATCGCGGCTCCACAGCGAATATTCGCTCTGCACCGCGGCGATCGGATGCACCGCATGCGCCCGGCGGATGGTCGCCGCACTCGCCTCCGACAGGCCGAGCGCCCGCACCTTGCCCTCGCGCACCAGCTCGGCCATGGCGCCGACCGTATCCTCGATCGGCACGTTGGGATCGACGCGGTGCTGGTAATAGAGGTCGATGACCTCCGTATCCAGCCGCTTCAACGACGCTTCGGCAACCGCCTTGACGTGTTCCGGGCGGCTGTCGACGCCGGCCATGCGCTCCATGCCGCTGCCTTCTTCCAGGATTTTGAAGCCGAATTTCGTCGCAATCGTCACCTTGTCACGCACCGGCTTCAGCGCCTTGCCAACCAGGATTTCGTTCTCGTAGGGGCCATAGACTTCGGCCGTGTCGAAGAAATTGACGCCGATGTCGACAGCGTGGCGCAGCGTGGCGATCGCGTCCGCCTCCGGCTGGCCACCATAGGCAAAGCTCATCCCCATGCAGCCGAGGCCGACCGGGTAGACGTCAAGTTCATTGCCGAGCTTGCGGGTTTGCATCACGTATCTCCTTGTTGTGATGGTTGTGATGCCGCAGAGATAGCGTCTTGCGCTGCGTTCGATAATCGGCTCTCATTTGCACAGGCTGTTCCAAAAAATAGATCAATGAAGCGAACCCATCTTTCACAGCTCGCTGTACTGGCAACGGTCGCCCAATGCGGCAGTTTTCGCGGCGCGGCCAAGGAACTGGCAATCGCGCCATCGGCGGTCAGCCACGCGGTTTCCAGCCTCGAAGCGCGCCTCGGCGTGCGCCTTCTGGCGCGCAGCACGCGCAGCGTCGCTCCGACCGAGGAGGGCGCGCAGCTGCTCGAGCGCCTCAGGCCGGCGCTATCGGAGATCGATCTGGCGCTGGAATCGGCGATCGAGGCGCGCGACCGGCCGGCCGGCAATCTCAGGCTGACCGTGCCGCGCACCGCGGCCCACCTGACGCTGACGCCAAGACTCGGCGCCTTTGCCGCTGCCTATCCCGACATCGTGCTGGAGATCGTCATCGAGGACCGCTTCACCGATGTGGTCGAGGGCGGCTTCGATGCCGGCGTGCGGCTGGGCGAGAGCCTGCAGCGCGACATGATCGCCGTGCGCATCGGGCCGGACCTTCGCGGCGCAGTCGTCGGCGCGCCATCCTATTTCGAGACCATGCCCAAGCCGCAGCATCCGCGCGATCTTGCCGGTCACCGCTGCATCCGCTTCCGCTTCTCCAGCGGCATTCTCTATCGCTGGGAATTCGAGAAGAACGGCGAGGAGATCGAAATCCCGGTGCAAGGGCCGCTGATCCTCGACGAGGACCATTTGATTGCCAACGCCGCAGTCGACGGCGCCGGGCTCGCCTTCGTGTTCGAGGACTATGTCCGCGACGCGCTCGCCGCTGGCAAGCTTGTTCGCGTGCTGGAGGACTGGTGCCCGCCTTTCGACGGCTTCTTCGTCTATTACCCAAGCCGCCGCCAGATGCGGCCGGCGCTCAGGGCCTTTGTTGATTTCTTCAAGGTCGGCGAGTAAGCCAACCCTCCCCACAAGAGAGAGGTGGAAGAAAGCCGACCTGGCATTCGTTCACCGACCATGTCAGCACTGCCCAAAAACCAGGCCACCGGCTACGGCTGGACGGCGCTCATCCTTCACTGGCTGATCGCGGCGCTCTTTATCGGCCAGTTCGTGCTCGGCTTCGTCATGGTGAGACTGTCCAGCCAGCGCACCGCCTTCGAGCTGATCCAGCTGCATAAATCCTTCGGCTTCCTGCTGCTTGGGCTGGTCATCCTGCGCATCGCCTGGCGCCTTGCCAGACCGGCCCCATCGCTGCCGCGCTCGGTCGGCCCGTTCGAGCGCCGCATCGCGCCGCTTGTCCATCTTGCGCTTTATGCGTTTCAGCTCGCTCTGCCGCTGTCCGGCTGGGCGCTGGTCTCGGTCTCGGTGCTGGAGATCCCGAGCGTGCCGTTCAATCTGTTCGTCATGCCCAATCTGCCGCTTGGTGAATCGGACATGGCAGAAAGCTTCTGGGCGGCGACGCACTGGTATCTCGCCTATGCCGGCATCGGGCTTGTCGCTTTGCATCTGGCCGCGGCGCTGCGTCATCATTTCTGGCTGAGGGATACCGTGCTGACGCGCATGATCACGGCTTCGTCACATCGCGACACGGAATAGAGCGGGCGGCTCATTCGTTCATGGGGCGAGGACGCAAGAAAGCGTTGCCTCCCAAGAGGACCAGTCCCATGTACGCGCGCATCTTCGGATTTGCGGCAGCCGTCGCTTGTTTTGCCATGCCTGTTTTCGCCGCCGTCGCCCTTGGCGACGCGGCCGGCAGCTACACCATCAGCCCGGGGAGTTCCAGCATCCACTTCTCCATCGCCAAGCTCGGCGGCGGCGGGCTCGACGGTGCCTTTGCCCGCTTCAAGGGCAGTATCCTCATCGACAACAGCGATATCGGCCGGTCCCAGGTCAATTTCACCATCTTCCCCGAAAGCGTCGGTACCGACCAAAGCCGCATCGACGCATTTCTCCGCTCGGACGCGGTTTTCGACGCGGCCAACAATCCGGAGATCCAGTTCCGTTCGACCAGCGTCAAACGCACCGGCGCCACGTCAGCCCTTGTCACCGGCCGGCTGACGGCGCGCGGCAAGACCTTTCAGGAAAAATTCACGGCCGAGCTCCGCGGCCTCAGGGCGGGCACGATAAAATTCCATGTCACCGGCAAGGTGCTGCGGTCGCGCTACGGCATGGATGTCGGCACGCCGATCTATTCCAACGTCGTCGACTTCGACATGACGCTGACCGGCAAGCGGGGATAGCTTGACTTCGCGATTGGCAGAGACACGTCTCGCATCGTCAAGCCCGAGGATGACGAAAGCCCGGTTCGAAGGACCAGTCCAAGTGTCCAATTGGCTTTTCTCTTGAATTAGGGCAAACCTCCAGGCCTGCAATCGAGAGGAGAAATCTGATGTTCCGATGGGGTGTTTTGTCGACGGCCAAGATCGGCCGCGAGCAGCTTTTGCCGGCAATCGTCGAGGCGGAGAACGGCGTGCTGTCGGCGATCGCCAGCCGCGATCTGTCGAAAGCCCGGGCACTGGGCGAACGCTTCGGCGCGCGCCACGCTTTCGGCTCCTATGAGGAGCTGCTCGCCTCCAGCGACATCGACGGCGTCTACATTCCGCTGCCGACCTCGCAGCATGTCGAATGGACGGCCAAGGCGATCGAGGCCGGCAAGCATGTTCTGGTCGAAAAGCCGCTGGCGCTCGATGCCAAGGACATTCCGCCGCTGATCAAGCTGCGCGATGCCAAGAAGGTGCTGGTCTGCGAAGCCTTCATGGTCGTCTACCATCCGCAATGGATCAAGGTGCGCGAGCTGATCGCCAACGGCGCCATCGGCCGGCTGCGCCATGTCCAGGGCGCGTTCTCCTATTACAATGTCGACCCCAACAACATGCGCAACAAGCTCGATCTCGGCGGCGGCGCGCTGCCCGACATCGGTGTCTACCCGACGGTGTCGACACGCTTTTCGACGGGCAAGGAGCCGCTGCGCGTCCAGGCGACGATCGAGCGCGACAAGACGTTCGGCACCGACATCTATTCCTCGATCCGCGCCGATTTCGGCGATTTCGAGCTGTCATTCTACCTGTCGACGCAGATGGCGGCACGCCAGGTGATGGTGTTCCACGGCGAGAAGGGATTCATCGAGGTGTTCTCACCGTTCAACGCCGGGCTCTATGACCATCACCGCGTCGAGCTGCACAACCAGAACCACAGCGAGGCGCAGGTATTCCGCTTTCCCGGCACGCAGCAATACCGGCTGGAAGTCGAGGCCTTCGCGCGGGCGGCACAGGGCGGCAAGGACCGCGTTTTCACCCTGGAAGAATCGGTGCTCAACCAGAAGGTCATCGATGCCATCTTCCGCGCCGGCGAGAAGGAAGGCTGGGAGACAGTCTAGGCCGGCCATGATCCCAAAAAATGAGGGACCGGTTTTTGGACGAGATCATGGCCAAATAGATGCCAAACGACGCGGATGTGATCATTGTCGGCGCCGGCCTTGCCGGTCTTGTCGCGGCGGCCGAACTGACTGAGGCCGGCAAGAAGACCATCATCGTCGAGCAGGAGCCGGAGCAGTCGCTTGGCGGCCAGGCGTTCTGGTCGCTCGGCGGCATCTTCCTTGTCGATTCGCCCGAACAGCGGCGCATGCGCATCCGCGATTCGTATGAGCTGGCGCTCGAGGATTGGCTGGGCACTGCAGCCTTCGACCGCACGGAAGATCTCTGGCCGCGCCGCTGGGCCGAGGCCTATCTCGGCTTCGCCGCCGGCGAGAAGCGCTCCTGGCTCATGCAGCGCGGCCTGAAATTCTTTCCGGTGGTCGGCTGGGCCGAACGCGGCGGCGGCAATGCCGTCGGCCACGGCAATTCGGTGCCGCGCTTCCATGTCACCTGGGGCACCGGGCCTGGTGTGCTCGAACCGTTCGTGCAGCGCGTGCGCGAGGCCGAGAAGCGCGGGCTGATCAGCTTCAGGTTCCGTCACCGGGTCAACGAATTGAGCCGGACGGGTGCTGCCGTCGACGGCGTGCGCGGCGACATATTGGCGGCGAGTGATGCCGAGCGCGGCCGCAAGAGCTCGCGCGAGATCACAGCCGATTTCGAGTTGAAGGCGCAGGCCGTCATCGTCGCCTCCGGCGGCATCGGCGCCAATCACCAGCTGGTCCGGGAGAATTGGCCGCAGCGGCTGGGTGCGCCGCCGAAACGCATGATCACCGGCGTTCCCGACCATGTCGACGGCCGCATGCTGGCGATCGCCGAGGCTGCCGGCGGCAGGCTCATCAACCGCGACCGCATGTGGCACTATGTTGAGGGCGTCAGGAACTGGGCACCGATCTGGACCGATCATGCGATCCGCATTCTGCCCGGCCCGTCATCGCTGTGGCTCGATGCGCGCGGCAAACGCCTGCCGGTGCCGCTCTATCCCGGCTTCGACACGTTGGCCACGCTCAGCCACATCATGAGCACGGGCTTCGACTATTCCTGGTTCATCCTGACCAAAAAGATCATCCAGAAGGAGGTCGCGCTGTCCGGCTCCGAGCAGAACCCCGATCTGACGGGGAAAAGCTGGCGCCAGGTGCTTGGCCGTGCCACCAGCGGCGTGCCCGCGCCGGTCAAGGCGTTCATGGAGAAGGGTGAGGATTTCATCGTCGAGCCCGAACTGCCGGCGCTGGTCGCCCGCATGAACGCACTGGCCGGCGGCGAGCCGCTGCTCGAACTGGCGCAGGTCGAGCGCGAAATCCGCGCTCGCGACCGGCAGCTCGACAATCCGTTCTCCAAGGACATGCAGATTACCGCGCTGCGCGGCGCGCGCGCCTATCTCGGCGACCGGCTGATCCGTACCGCAAGGCCGCACAAGCTGCTCGATCCCGCCAATGGCCCGCTGATCGCGGTCAGGCTCGGCATCCTGACCCGCAAGACGCTCGGCGGGCTTGAGACGGACCTCGACAGCCGCGTGCTGGGCGCCGGCGGCCAACCGGTCGAAGGGCTGTACGCGGTGGGCGAGGCAGCCGGTTTCGGCGGCGGCGGCATGCACGGCTATGCAGCGCTCGAAGGTACGTTTCTCGGCGGCTGCATCTTTTCCGGCCGCAGTGCCGGACGGGCAGCGGCGCGAGCGGTGGGGTGAAACAAGGCGCTTTAGGCGAAGGGTTGCAAATTGACGTCTTGAAGCTTGGAACCGGCAAGCAAAGCCTCGAGCACCTGCTTCTTGAGGAACAGGCACTGCGCACGGGCAAGTTTCACGATGGCGGAAACGTCGCCTGCCTCGCAGGCAAGAACCAGTTCCTTTTGCTGGGCGATGATCAACTGGGTGAAGTCGCGCGACTTGAAGCCGAGGTGGAGAACCCGCGCCGACTGGTCGAGTATCTGGTCCAGGAGATGCGCCAGCCGCAAATTTCCCGAGAGCTCCGCAAGGGCCAGGCGAAAAGCACGATCGGCCGCAAGGAAGGCAATGTGGCTGCGTAGCGTCTCCGGCTTCAGCACTTTTTGCGCTGCCAGCCTGATATCCTCGAGCCCGCGCTCGGTCATGTTCGATGCCGCCACCCTGAACACTTCCGGTTCGATCAAGCTGCGGACATCGAAGATCTCGTTGACGTCGCGCAGGCTGAGCGTCGCAACGACGTAGCCGCGGCGCGGCTCGCTCCTGACCAGCCCTTCCTGCATCAGGCGGGCCAACGCCGCGCGGATGGTAGCCTTTTTGATCAGGTATCGATCGCCGATCTGTTTCTCGGTGAGCGCTTCGCCGGGGCGCAGCACACAGGCTATGATGTCGTTCCTCAGCTGCTCATATGCCTGTTCCCTGCGAAGGACGTCGGCGGCTGACAGTGCTGTCGCCTCGGCCGTGGCCGGCCCTGCCGGTTCGGCGGTCAACTTCGTCGTTTTCATATTCTGTCCGTCTGGCTGTCCCGTTGACGCTGGCCTCAGCATTCGCTAGCGTGAGCACATCAGATTGATAATCTGAGCATCTCAGGGAGGATAACTGATATGCCTTTAGCCGCCAACTCACCTCTCTACGCCGTTGCCGATGATATCGTCAATGCCGCGAGAGGCCCAGATCCCCTCGAAGCGGTAAGGACGGTCCTGGGCGACTACACGAACCGTTTTCACGCATCGGGAACACTCGCTCACGAAGAAGACGACGACGAGGTGCTTCTGCATGCGAGCCCTAACCTGACGATCTATCACATCACGCTGTCGCCCGGCCTGCAGTACCCGCCTCATAACCACCTGATGGATGCCTTGATCGGCATCTACAAGGGCAGCGAGACGAACTTCATCTATCCTGTTGCCGGCAGCGAACTCGATGTCCCGGAAAGGCAGGACATCGCAGCGCCTGCCGTGGTGCACATGGCCTCAAATACCGTGCATGCGGTTGCGAATACCGGCAGCGCGCGATCGGGTGCGCTGCATGTCTACCTCGGCGATCTCACACGAACCCACCGGCAGCTGTGGAGCCCGGAAAGCAACCAGGCCGAGCCGTTTGACAATGACCGCTACCTGGCCGGCGCACGGCCCATTCAGCAGTCCGGGCGCGAATGAGCGCAGAGGCGTCGCGGGCGGCGAAATTGGCCGTGATCAGCGAACCCGTCGGAATCGCGTCACACTTGTCACTCTCGCCAATCCGCTATCACCCCTATCCTATCTCACGACCCAACACGTCGCGCCGGTGCGGCGACAAACCAGCAAGGGAGATGCACAATGACGGCACATCAGAATGGCACAGGCGAGCAGGCGACGCGGCTCGCGATGAAGACACCACCGGTCGTTTCGCCTGACGCATGGGAGGCCGCGCGCCAGCAGCTGCTCGTGAAGGAGAAGACCATGACCCGGGCTCGCGACGCACTGGCCGCCGAGCGCCGGCGGATGCCATGGGTGGCGGTGGAGAAGTCCTATATGTTCGAAGGGCCTGACGGAAAGGTGAGCCTGCTCGACCTGTTCGAGGGCCGCCGCCAGCTGGTCGTCTACCGTGCCTTCTTCGAGCCCGGCGTATTTGGCTGGCCCGATCACGCCTGCCGCGGCTGTTCGCTGGGGGCGGATCAGGTCGGCAATCTCGCCCATTTGAACGCGCGCGACACCACGCTTGCCTACGCCTCGCGCGCACCGCAGGCCGACATTGCGCGGCTAAAGGCGCGGATGGACTGGAAGATGCCCTGGTACACCATCACCGACAGCTTCGATGCTGATTTCGGCGTTGACGAGTGGCACGGCCACAACGTGTTCATCCGCGACGGCGATCGCGTGTTCCGCACCTACTTCATCAACAACCGCGGCGACGAGGCGATGGGGACCGTATGGAGCTACCTCGACCTGACGCCGCTCGGCCGCCAGGAGGTTTGGGAGGATTCGCCCGAGGGCTATCCGCAGACGCCGACATACAAGTGGTGGAACTGGCACGACAATTACGGCGCCGAAGCCGTCCCCGACAAAAAATGGGTCGAGATATCGGACGCCGGAGAGGCCGCGTTCCGGAATCGCACCGAATAGAACATCTTTGGCGTCGCAGAAATGCGGCTAAGACAAATGGAGGAGCGGGATGCGCTGTTCATTCGAACGCATCCCGCTCACTACCAGGGACAACGGACATGAGCGAGATTCATGCAGGCGGATCCGGCGGCGATGCGAGCCCGGCCGCCCTTGGCGCAGCCGACTGGCTGTCCTTCGCCGCCGCGCCGACCTTCGCAACCATGGCGTTGTTGACACTGCTCGGCGGCGCGCCGGATATGATGTGCTCGACCGGGCAAGAGACCTCACCGCTGGGCGGCATGGTCCCGATGTACCTGCTGATGAGCGCCTTTCATTTGGGGCCTTGGCTGAGGCGGGTTTCCGGGCGGCGACGCAGCCGCAAGTAGAGCTATCCCGGCGGATAAAAGCCCGTCGGGGTGAGGAGGACATCCCTCACCAGATCCATTCGCCCTTCCCCAGAACCGTCACTGCATCGACAATCCGGGTAAAGCTCGAGCGGGCGCGGCCGACCGTGTGCCTGGCGCGCAAATAGCCATGCACCAGCCCCGGCTCCTCGAGCCACCAGGCACGTCCGCCCGCGGCAACGATGCGGTCGCGATAGGCTTCGCCGTCCGACGACAGCGGGTCGCATTCGGCGGTGATCACGACGGTGGGCGGCAGATTGGCAAAGTCGGCGTCGGCGAGCGGCGACAAGGTGAGATCGCCGGTGCGGTCCTCGCCCCCGGTCCTGATGTCCCTGTAGAAAACGAGGTCACGCGCCGTCAGCATCGGCGCTTCCGCGTGGGTGACGTAGGAACCGGCGGAGCTGTCGCCGCCAAGGCCGGGATAGACCAGAATCTGGCCGATCGGCTTGCGCGCATGGCCGCGGGTCGCGTGGCTGACGGACGCGGCGAGATTGCCGCCGGCACTGTCGCCGCAGAGCAGGATAGGCCGTTCGTAGGTGGTCGACGCCCATTCGAAGGCGCTGATGGCATCGTCGAAGGCGGCCGGATGAAGGTGTTCCGGCGCCAGCCGGTAGTCGACCGAAACCACTTCGTAGCCGGTGCGGCTGCAAAGCTCGGCGCATAGGTCGTCATGGCTGTCGAGCCCGCCGAGGATAAAACCGCCGCCATGGAAATACAGCACCATCGCCGCCGTTTCCGGCGCCGGGGCGCGGTAGACGCGGGTCGGGATGTGCCAGGGTGTGGCAATGGCTGTGGTTTCCGCGGTGACGCCTTGGGGATAGCCGGCAAAGAACTCGCGGCACATCCGGTTATAGATCTCGCGCTGCTCGGCGATGGTGTAGTCGATCGTATCGGGTGGATAATAGGAATTGGTCCGCTCGATGAAGGCCCAGGTCTCGGCGTCGATGAGGGTTTTGTAGTTGGTCATGGGCGCCGAATGGGCCGCCAAGGTTGAGCTTGGACACCCCCCTCTGGCCTGCCGGCCATCTCCCCCGCAAGGGGGGAGATCGGCAGCTTTGGCCTTGCCGCTTGTCCTGCAACGCTGGAAATTGGCGAAATCCGATGCGACATCCGATCTCCCCACTTGCGGGGGAGATGCCCGGCAGGGCAGAGGGGGGTGTGAAGGATCGCCATCATCTCCGCAGCGTCACTTCCCCTTCCACACCGGGTCGCGCTTCTCGGCGAAGGCGCGAAAACCCTCGAGATTGTCCTCCGAGCCGTAGAGTGCGTCAACCGTTGGCAGCTGCCGGCGCGTCACCCGGTTCATCGCGTCCTGGAACGTCAGCGATTCAGCGACCCGAGCCGTCTCCTTGATCGCGGCGAAGACCAGCGGCGGGCCGCTGGCGAGCAGCCGCGCGATCTCCCAGACGTGGTCCTCCAGTCTTTCCTTGGGCAGCACCTCGTTGACCAGGCCCCAGCGATGCGCCTCGGCGACATCCATCCAGCGGCCGGTGAGCAGAAGGTCCATTGCGACATGATAAGGGATGCGCTTCGGCAGCTTGATCGTCGCCGCATCGGCCAGCGTGCCGGCGCGGATTTCGGGCAGCGCGAAGGAGGAGTGGTCCGACGCATAGATGAGGTCGCAGGACAGCGCCAGCTCGAAGCCGCCGCCGACCGCCATGCCGTTGACGCAGGCTATCACCGGCTTGTTGAGGTCGCGCAGTTCCTGCAGCCCGCCGAAGCCGCCGACGCCATAGTCGCCGTCGACCGCGTCGCCGCCGGCCGCGGCCTTCAGGTCCCAGCCGGCGCAGAAGAACTTGTCGCCGGCGGTCTTGACGATGGCGACGCGCAGCTCGGGATCGTCGCGGAACGCCTTGAACGTCTCGCCCATCAGCCGCGACGTCTTCAGGTCGATGGCGTTGGCCTTGGGCCGGTCGAGCGTGACTTCGAGGATCGTGCCCTCGCGGCGGGTGGTGATGATTTCAGCCATTCTTCTTGCCTCCCAGCACCAGCAGCGCATCGGCGATCCAGGCGCCCTTGCCCTCGGCGCAGACGATCAGCGGATTGATGTCGAGTTCCTCGATCTCGCCGGCATTTTGCTGCACGAAGCCGGCAATGCCCGATATCGCCTCTATTGCCGCCGTGACATCGGCCTTCGGCCGGCCGCGATAGCCGTCGAGCAGCGGGAACAGTTTCAGCCCGCGCAAAGCGGCCTCGATGTCGTCACGGGTCGCCGGCAGCATCAGCGTGACGCTGTCGCGCAACAGCTCGACCAGCACGCCACCGGTGCCGAGCGTCATCACCGCGCCGAACATCGGGTCGCGGGTGAAGCCGACCAGCAGCTCGGCGACGCCATCGCGCACCATGCGCTCGACATAAAGGCCGGTGCCGAGCGGGCCGAGATCATGGGCGGCGGTGCTGACGGATTCGGCATCCCTCAAATTGAGCCGGACCGCGTCGAGCTCGGATTTGTGGATGACGCCAAGAGCCTTCAGCGCTACCGGGAAGCCGAGCGCCATCGAGGAGATCACAGCCTCGACCGCGTTGCCGGCGCGCTCGCCCTTCGGCACCGGGAGCCCGGCCTCGATGAGCCGCGCTTTCGCCTCCGCCTCGTCCGGGGTGACATGGTCGCCGGCCGGCGCGCCAGACGCCGAGGTGTCGATCGGCTGCGCCAGCGGCTCGCGCCACGCCCAGCCGATGAAGGCTGCCGCCTGGGCGGCGTCCATGGCCTCGGAAATGCCGAACAGCGGCACCATGCCCCGCGCCATCAGCCCTGCAGTGTATTCCTCGGGCAGGTTCTCCGGCAGCGAGGAGACGATCGCGCCTTGCGCGCTGTTGGTCTTCAGCGCCGCTTCGAAGGCGCGCAGCGTCGCCCACCAGTCGGTGTCGGAGCAGCGGTCGGGGCGCGGAAAGTCGAGCACCAGCATGTTGAGGTCGAAGCCGCCAGACACCATGGCGGTGAAGGTGGCGGTCATCGCCGGCTCGTTGTTCCAGATGAAGGTATGGTAGTCGAGCGGGTTGGCCACCGCGACCAGCGGGCCGAGCGTCGATTTGACCTGAATGCGATGCTCGGCGGTGAGAGGCGGAAAGGTCACCCAGCGGCCTTCGGCGCTGTCGGCCATGACGGACGCCTCGCCGCCCGAACAGCTCATCGACGACAGCCGGTAGCCGGGCAGGGGACCGGTGACGTGCAGCAGCTTCAGCGCCTCGATGAAGGCCGGGATCGAATCGATGCGGGCGATGCCGAGCCGCTTCAGGAACGCGCCGGACGCTGCGTCCGAGCCGGCCAGCGACGCGGTATGCGAGACGGTCGCCTGCCGCGCCTGCTCGGAGCGGCCGACCTTCATGGCGATAACAGGCTTCTTCAGCTCTCGTGCCCGTGCCGCCAGCCTTTCGAAGCCGGCTACCGAGTCGAAGGCCTCGATATGCAGGCCGAGCGCGGTGACGCGGTCGTCCTCGATCAGGCCGAGCGCCATTTCGGAAAGCCCGGTCTGCGCCTGGTTGCCGGCGGTCATCAGAAAGGCGATCGGCAGGCCGCGCTTCTGCATCGTCATGTTGATGGCGATGTTCGACGACTGGGTGATGATGGCAACGCCGCGACCGCCTTCAGGCAGCCTGATGCCGCCATGCTGGTCGGGCCACAAAAGCGCGCCGTCGGCGTAATTGATCAGCCCATAGCAGTTCGGCCCGATGATCGGCATGGGACCCGCCGCCGCGACCAGCTCGGCCTGCAGCCGCTCGCCGTCCTCGTCATAGGCCTCGGTTTCGAGGAAGCCGGCGGCGAAGCAGACCGCACCGCCGGCGCCGCGCTCGGCCAGCGCCTTGACCACTTCGATGGTCAAGTGCCGGTTGACGCCGATGAAAGCGGCATCCGGCGCACCGGGCAATTCGGCCACCGAGCGATACGCCTTGCGGCCGGCGACCTCGTCCTTGCTCGGATGCACGGGCCAGATCTCGCCGGCAAAGCCCATCTTGATCGACTGCGCGACGACGGCAGCAGCCTGCACGCCACCGAAGACTGCGATCGTTCGTGGGCGCAAAAGCCGCTCAAGTTTGTGCATCGTCATCTTTTCGTTTGAGCATGATCTTTTCCAAAAACCGGATTCCACTTTTTGGGATCATGCTCTAGCCCCCGAACGGGCGCAGCAGCGCCCGCGAGATGATGTGGCGCTGGATTTCCGAGGTGCCTTCCCAGATGCGCTCGACGCGGGCGTCGCGCCAGATGCGTTCCAGCGGCAGATCGTCCATCAGCCCCATGCCGCCATGGATCTGGATCGCCTCGTCGGCGACGAAGGCGAGCATCTCGGTGGCCTTCAGCTTGGCCATGGCCATGTCCTGGTCGGTAACGGTGCCCTGATCGTACTTCCAGCCGGCTTCGAACACCATCAGGTCGGCGGCCTTCAGCTCGGTCGCCATGTCGGCGAGCTTGAACGACACGCCCTGGAACTTGCCGATCGGCTGGCCGAATTGCTGGCGCTGCGCGGCGTATTCGATGGCGTGGCCAAGCGCCCGTTCGGCGCGGCCGAGGCAGGTGGCGCCGACCTGCAGGCGCGTCGCGCCAAGCCATGAATTGGCGACGTCGAAGCCCTTGTGCACCTCGCCCAGAACCTGAGTGGCCGGCAGACGGCAATCGTCGAATTCGAGGATGGCATTGGTGTAGCCGCGATGCGAGACGTTGCGGTAGCCGTCGCGCACGGTAAAGCCCTTGGTGCCCTTGTCGACGAAGAAGGCGGTGATCTTCTTACGCTTGCCGCGCGCAGAATCCTCTTCACCCGAGGCCATGAAGACGATGGCGAAATCGGCGAGGTCGGCGTGGCTTATGAAATGCTTGGTGCCGTTCAGCACCCAGTCGTCGCCGTCCTGCACGGCGGTTGCATTCATGCCGCGCAAATCGGAGCCGGCGCCCGGCTCGGTCATTGCCAGGCAATCCCATTTTTCGCCGCGAATGCACGGGAACAGATACTTCTCGCGCTGCTCCGGCGTGCCGGCAAGGAGGATGTTGGAAGGCCGCGCCACGCAGGTCCAGTGCAGCGCGTAATTGGCGCGGCCGAGCTCCTTTTCATAGAGCAGCCAGGTCACCGTATCGAGCCCGGCGCCGCCGACATCGGCCGGCATGTTGGCGGCATAGAGACCAGCTTCGATCGCCTTGGCCTTGATCTCCTCGATCAGCTCACGGCGCAGCACGCCGGTGCGCTCCACTTCGCGCTCATGCGGGTAAAGCTCGTTCTCGACGAAGGCCCGCGTCGTCTCGACGATGAGCTTCTGTTCCTCCGAAAGACCAAAATCCATGGTCTCAGCCTTTCTTCTTTTTCTTCGGCTTTTCAGCCTTGGCCTTCTCGGCAGCCTTGGAGGCGGTGGGCTTCTTCGCCGCAAGCTTGGCCAGCTGCCTGGTATAGTCCTTATGCAGGGCGCCGGCGCCCCAGCCTTTGCCTTTGTTCTGCTTCGACAGTGCCTCCATGATCGCGACCAGATTGTCGTCGCGGATCTTTTCGAGTTCGCGGATCGACAGACCGTGCGCCTGGTCGTCCGACTGGGTCGCGATCAGCTCGACCAATTCGTCGTTGAACTCCGGCACATCCATCAGCTTGGTCCATGGCCATTTCAGGCACGGGCCGAACTGCGCCATGAAGTGGCGCATGCCGGCCTCGCCGCCGGCGACACGATAGACCTGGAACATGCCCATCTGCGCCCAGCGCAGGCCGAAGCCATAGCGCATGATGTCGTCAAGCTCCTCGACCGTGCAGATGCCGTCCTTGACCAGCCACAGCGCCTCGCGCCAGGCCGCTTCGAGCAGGCGGTCGCCGACAAAGGCTTCGATCTCCTTGCGGATCACCACCGGCTTCATGCCGATCGAGGCATACATCTCCTTGGCGACTTCGATCGCCTCGGGAAAGGTCTGTTCGCCGCCGACGATTTCGACCAGTGGCAAGAGATAGACGGGGTTGAACGGATGGCCGACCACCAACCGCTCCGGATGCTTCTTCATCGCCACCTGCATGTCGGTCGGCTTGATGCCGGAGGTGGAGGAGCCGACAATGGCGTTGGCCGGCGCATAAAGGTCGATCTCGGCCAGCACGCGGTGCTTGAGGTCGAGCCGCTCCGGCACGCTTTCCTGGATGAAGTCGGCATCGGCGACCGCCTCGGCGATCGTCTTGGCGAAAGTGAGCTTGCCCGCTTTCGGCAGGCCGCCGGGCAGCATCTGCTTGTAGGCGCGTCGCGCTCCCTTCATCACCTCGCCGACCTTGCGTGACGCCTCGGGGTCGGGATCGAAGATCGACACGTCGATTCCGTTGAGCAGCAGCCGCGCGACCCAGCCGGCGCCGATGACGCCGCCGCCGATGGCTGCCGCCTTGTTGATGATGCTCATGCGGAGGCTCCGGTTCTTGTGCTGGCTGTTGCGGGGTCGGTGAGGGCGACACGCTCGCCGGCACGGATCACGGACGCGTCATAGGCCTTGCGCGCGAACACTTCGAGCGCGAAGGGCCGGAAGAAATCGATCGGCAATGTCTCGTAATCCGGGTCGAAGCTCGACTGGTCCCAGCGCTCGCAAAACTCATCGCAATCGTCGAAGTAGATGTGCCCGGCGAAACGGTCGCGGGCGTGCGGGTTGCCGCCGAGGTGATGTGCGTAATAGAGGCGCTGGAAGTCGCCGTGCTTTTCCACCACCCAGGTGCATTGCTCGCGTACAAAGGGCTTCAGGATCGACGCCGCATACTCGTCGTGATTATAGGGCGCGTAGATGTCGCCGATGTCGTGCAGCAAGGCGCAGGCAATCCAGTCGGTGTCGGCGCCGTCGCGCCAGGCCCGCGTCGCCGCCTGCAGCGAATGGCCGAGCCGGGTGATCTTGTAGCCCGACAGCCCTTCGTCGAGCTGGACAAGCGCGTCGAGCAGACGCTCGCCGGTCTTTGCCGCATGGTCGATCTCATGCTCGGTGAGGAAGGCATAATCCTCGCGGTCGCCGTCCTTCATGGCGGTGAACTTCACGGTCTTCATCGGCGGCTCCTCCCAACCGGGTTCTTCCCGCCCTTGCTCAAAGCGGTGCGCGCTTCGTCAGGTTCAGCTTCTTTCGCACCTCATCCGGGCCGATGACCCTGGCGCCCATATTCGACACGATACTGACCGCCCGCTCGACCAGCTGCGCATTGGTCGCCAGCACCCCCTTATCGAGCCAGAGATTATCCTCCAGCCCGACACGGACATTGCCGCCGGCCAGCGCCGCGGCAGCGACATAGGCCATCTGGTTTCGGCCAATGGCGAACGCCGACCAGTTCCAGGTCGACGGTACATTGTTGACCATGGCCATGAAGGTGTTGAGGTCGTCCGGCGCCCCCCACGGCACACCCATGCACAATTGCACCAGCGCGTCCGGCTTCAGCACTTGTTCCTCGACCAATTGCTTGGCAAACCACAGATGCCCGGTGTCGAAGGCCTCGATCTCCGGCTTGACGCCGAGCGTCGTCATCATGCCGCCCATGGCGCGCAGCATGCCGGGCGTGTTGGTCATGACATAGTCGGCTTCGGCGAAATTCATGGTGCCGCAGTCGAGCGTACAGATTTCCGGCAAGCACTGGCGAACATGTTCCACGCGGTTGGTCGCACCGCCCATATCCGTGCCTTTTTCGTTCAGCGGCAGCGGCTTTTCCGGTGGGCCGAACACCATGTCGCCGCCCATGCCGGCGGTCAGGTTCAAAACCACGTCGACGTCAGCCGCGCGGATGCGCTCGGTCACCTCGCGGTAGAGGTGCACGTCGCGCCTAGGCTTGCCGGTCTCGGGATCGCGCACATGGCAGTGCACGATCGCAGCCCCTGCCTTTGCCGCCTCAATGGCCGAATCGGCGATCTGCTTGGGCGAGCGCGGCACGTGCGGGCTGCGGTCCTGCGAACTGCCGGACCCGGTCACGGCACAGGTAATGAAGACCTCACGGTTCATCGCTAACGGCATCGGACTCTCTCCCAATAGAACGTAGGGCAAGAATGCCTGACTTGCCGGAAACTGTTTTGCGTTTTACGAAGATCATGTGACCAAAACCGAAAAACCGACGATCTTTCGTGCCGAACGTCTGCCGCTCAAGGTGACGCTGCTGGTATTCTCCGGCTCGTCGATCATGTGCGTCGCGTCGGCCGTCGACCCGTTGCGCGCCGCCAACCGTATTGCCGGCGAGACGCTGTTCGATTTCAGGCTGGTCTCGGTCACAGGCGAGGCGCCGGTCACCACATGCGGCCTGCCGGTGGCGGTCAGCGGCCGCTTCGATGCGGCTGACACAACCGACATGCTGGTCGTCGTCGCCGGCTTCGGCACGCAGAACTACGCCACTTCAGCCTTGCTTTCCGGACTGCGCCGGGCGGCGCGCGCGGCACGCGCCTGCGGCGGCGTCGAGGCCGGCACCTGGCTGGTGGCGCGCGCGGGCTTGCTGGAGGGGCGCAGCGCCACCACCCACTGGGAGGATATGGAGGATTTTTCTTCGGCCTTTCCCGGCGTCGACGTGCGCCCCGACCGCTACGTCATCGACGGTCCCGTATTCACCTCTGGCGGCGCCTCGCCGACCTTCGACCTGATGCTGCATCTGATCCGCACGCGGCTCGGCATGGCCGTGGCGCTCGATGTCGCGAGCGTCTTCATCTACGACCAGGCGCGCGCCGCGACGGACGCGCAGCCGCTGGTCTCGCTCGGCCGTCTTGACGGCTACGATCCCAGGCTGGCGCAAGCCATCCGGCTGATGGAAGCGCATGTCGACCAGCCCCTGACTGTCGCCGCCGTGGCCAAGCGCGCCGGGGTGACGGCGCGGACGCTGGAAAGTATCTTTCGCAAGTCGATCGGCGAAACGCCGGGCGCCTATTATCTCAGGCTGCGCCTCGGCGCCGCGCGCCGGCTGGTGGTCGATACGCGCATCGCCATGGCGGACATTGCCGGGCGAACGGGGTTTTCGTCCGCCGCGGCATTTTCCAGAGCGTTTTCAAGAGCGTTCGGCGAAGCGCCGGTCAGGCTGCGTCGAGGATAATGCATGTCGCCCAAAAGTGCGTAGCGGTTTTGGGATAACGACATGCACAGACAAAGGTGGATCAGGCAGCGTCTTGGCGGACGCTGTTGCCGTCGATCTGCGAGCGCATCTGTCTCGCCAGATGGGTCTCGAAGCGGCTGGCGACCGCGCGATCCCATTCGTTTGCACTCAGCGCACCATGCTTGGGGTGCGGCAGCGCCATCAGCCGGTCGATGATCGATCCGGCCTCGCCAGATGAGAGCAGGGCGTCGATTTCGCGTTCGTGCTGCATATCGTTTCGCCTCCTTCTTTCTGATTCCCGCCACGAACCACACTATAGGAACTCCGTGACGGCTGTTTGAAGGCAAGAGCGAGGCGATTGATGGGCGATGCCGGGCAAAGTTTTGTCCGCCGCCGCCCATCTTGGGCACGATCTTTCCGACAGATCAGGCGGTGCGTCAGCCGAGCCGCATGGACAGTTCGACATCCTCGCCGAACGGCGTGGACATGTAGCCGCTTCCGGTCGAGCGCACCCGCGAGAGGTATTCGGGGCAAAGATCGGCATTGTCGGCAACGACCAAGGCGCCCGGCCTGAGGCGACTTTCAACTAGGGTCAAGACCTCGGGATAGAGCGCTTTGGCGCCATCGAGCAGCAGCAGGTCGACCGTTTCGGGAAGATCGACGCTTAATGTTTGCAGCGCGTCTCCCTCTCGGATTTCCACCATGTCGATGAGACCGCCTGCTGTGAGGTTGCTCCTGGCGCGCGCCACCTTGGATGGCTCGAACTCGCTGGTGATCAGGCGGCCGCCGCCATTGTCCCGCAAGGCTGCGGCAAGGTGCAGGGTCGAGATGCCGAACGAGGTTCCAAATTCGACGATCGTCCGGGCGCCGCTGCTCCGTGCCAGCATGTAGAGCAGCGTGCCGGTCTCTCGCGAAACGGGAAGCCAGAGATCCTTTAGCCGCCCGTAGAAATCGAGGTATTCGGTCTTGCTCCGAATGAAGCGGCTCCGCTCCTCGGCGGAGAGCTCCGCCACGGCAGGGCTCGTTGCCGCAGCGGCTTCCTCGAACAGGCGGTCCAGCAGGGGCGCCAGCGGCGTTGTCGTCAGTGTGGTCATATTGGTCTCCAGTCAAAATTGAATGCGTTCTTGTGCGGCATTCAAAATACGACTAATCATTCGCATTCAATAATCGCATTGGCGCGCCTCTCAATGAGCGATCACCGAAGTCCGCGGATTTCCTCGCGAAAACAGCCCAAGCAGGCCCGCTCGGCGGAGCTCGTTGCTGCGATTTTGGAGGCTGCTGTTCAGGTTTTGGCGAGGGAAGGCGCGCAGCGCTTCACCACGGCGCGGGTGGCCGAGAAGGCCGGTGTCAGCGTCGGATCGCTGTATCAGTATTTTCCGAACAAGGCGGCGATCCTGTTCCGGCTCCAGAGTGACGAATGGCGGCAGACGACCGATTTGCTGCGCGACATCCTCGAGGATATCAGGAAACCGCCGCTTGAAAGGCTGCGCGGCCTGGTCCACGCCTTCCTCCGCTCGGAGTGTGACGAGGCCGCGGTGCGTGTGGCGCTCGACGACGCCGCACCGCTTTACCGCGACGCGCCTGAGGCGCGGGCGGCAAGGGCGTCCGGAGACCGCACCATCCAGCTCTTCATGCAGGAGGCGTTGCCCAACGCCGCGCAAGTGACCCGCGAATTGGCCGGCGACCTCGTCATGACGACGCTGAGCACGGTGGGGAAGCAGTTCTCGGAGGCGCCTCGAACCGCCACGGAGATTGAAGCCTACGCCGACGCCATGGCCGACATGTTCTGCGCCTATTTGAGAGGCCTCGATCACGGCTAGGGCAAATGCCAGGCCCGGTCAGCAAGCAGACCGAAAGTTTCGCAAGGGGGCAAACCTTGTCGGTTTCGGCCCCGCGGAAAGTCGTCAGCCGGCGGCCGCTGAACAATGCGGCCGCGAATCGGTACGCCTCAGACGTACCGGTTGACGATGTTCTCGAGCAGTTCCTGGCGGCCGGATCGGGGCTGCGGCTCGATCTTCTCCTTGACGACGCGATCAGCAATTTCCTCCAGCGTGCGCTTGCCGGCAAGCATCGCCTTGGCCTCGGCCGAATCCCAGCCGGCATAGCGCTCGGCGAGCGGCGCCGACAGCGCCTTGTCCTCGACCATGCGTGCCGCTGCCTTGAGGCCTCGAGCGCAGCAATCCATGCCGCCGATATGACCGATCAGCAGATCCTGCGGATCGAGCGACTGGCGCCTGAGCTTGGCGTCGAAATTGGTGCCGCCGGTCTTGAAGCCGCCCGCCTGCAGTACGTGATAATAGGCGAGCGCCATCTCCGGTACATTGTTTGGGAACTGGTCGGTGTCCCAGCCCGATTGGTAGTCGTTGCGGTTCATGTCGATCGAGCCGAAAATGCCGAGCGCATTGGCCAGCGCCAGTTCATGCTCGAACGAATGGCCGGCCAGGATGGCGTGGCCTTGCTCGATGTTGAGCTTGACCTCGTTCTCCAGTCCGAAACGCTTGAGGAAGCCATAGACGGTGGCGACGTCGTAATCATACTGGTGCTTGGTCGGTTCCTGAGGCTTCGGCTCGATCAGGATGGTGCCTTCGAAGCCGATCCTGTGCTTGTAGTCGACGACCAGATTGAGAAAGCGGCCGGCCTGTTCCTGCTCGCGGGCAAGGTCGGTGTTGAGCAGCGTCTCATAGCCCTCGCGGCCGCCCCACAGCACGTAGTTCTCGCCGTTCAGCCGCTTGGTGATGTCGATGCAGTGTTTCACCGTCGCGGCCGAATAGGCAAAGACGTCCGGATCGGGATTGGTGGCGGCGCCCGACATGAAGCGGCGGTTGGAGAACAGGTTGGCCGTGCCCCACAACAGCTTGACGCCAGTCTGCTTCATCTTTCCCGAGAAATAATCGGCGATCTCGTCGAGCCGCGCCGCACTTTCGGAAAAGTCCCGGCCCTCCGGCCGCACATCGGCATCGTGGAAGCAGAAATAAGGCGCGCCCAGCAGCGAAAACATCTCGAAGGCGACGTCGGCCTTGAGCTTGGCCAGCTCCATCGTGTCGGTACCGCCGGCCTTGGGGAACCACGGCCGGTCAAACGTCTGGCCGCCGAACGGATCGCCGCCTGGCCAGGCAAAGGAATGCCAGTAGGCGACGGCAAAGCGCAGATGGTCTTCCAGCCGCTTGCCGGCGACGATCTCGTCGGGATTGTAGAACCGGTAGGCCAGCGGATTGGTCGAATCCGGTCCCTCATATTTGATCTGTTGGATGTCGCCGAAAAAACCGCTGGTCATGTTCTTTTCCTCTCGCATGGTTCGGCCTGATTACCTCAAGCGTAATTGGTTTCGCGCTGGCGTTGGTCGAAAAGGCTCATGTCAAGAGCATCCAACGAAGGAGACAGACCATGACCGACCTCAACACCATTGCCGAAAACTACATCGCCGCCTGGAACGAGAGTGACGCCGCGCGCAGGAAAGCCTTGCTCAAGACGACCTTCACCGAGGATGTCGGCTACCGCGATCCGATCATGCAGGGCGACGGCCATGACGGCATCGCCGCGCTGATCGAAGGCGTGCAGCAGCGCTTTGCCGGCTTCAGGTTCTCGCTGAAAGGCGAGCCGGACGGCTTCGCTGACGCCATCCGCTTTTCGTGGAACCTTGGGCCGGACGGCACCGAGCCCGTCATCGAAGGCACCGATATCGGCATCATCGAAAATGGCCGGCTGAAAAGCGTCACCGGCTTTCTCGACAAGGTGCCGGCGCAGTGAGGAAATCTCGGCAAAGTGGGGGCCAAGCACCCCCCTCTGCCCTACCGGGCATCTCCCCCTCAAGGGGGGAGATTGGCTGGCCTTTCCGCCTTCGCCAATCACCGATCTTGCAAGACTGGCATAGCCGTCGACGCTGCCGATCTCCCCCCTTGAGGGGGAGATGCCAAGTGGTGGCAAAGAGGGCAGGCCAGAGGGGGGTAAGCGCCAGCTCACGCGGTTACAGCCCTGATCGCCGGGTAAAGCTGGCGGTAGCGCTGATAGGCCTGCGCATAGGCGTCGCCGAGGGCGGCGACCGGCTCGACCGTGGCGTCCGTCGCCGGCGCCGTGCACACGGCGCGCGGATCGGCAGCGGTCGCCGCGATCAGGCCAAGCCGGGCCGCACCGAACGCGGCGCCGAAATCGCCCTCGGCGGGAATATCGATGGGCAGGCCAAGCGCGGTGGCGATGGCCTTCAACCAGTAGCGCGAACGCGAGCCGCCGCCGATCGCCGTCACCCGGGTCAGCGTCGTGCCGGCCTTGGCCAGAGCTTCCAGGCTGTCGCGGAAAGCGAAAGCGACGCCTTCGAGCACGGCCTGGGTCAGCGCCGCGCGGCCGGATTCGTGTGCAAGCCCCGTAAACGCGCCGCGAATGGCGGAATCATTGTGCGGCGTCCGTTCGCCTGAGAGATAGGGCAGGAAGGAGACACCGGTCGGCGCCTGCAGCGCATCGCCGAGTTCGGCGGTCAACTCGCCAGCACCTTTGCCCGCGATTGCCGATAGCCAGTTGAGCGAATCGGTTGCCGACAGGATGACGCCCATCTGATGCCAGGTGCCGGGCAGGGCATGGCAGAATGTATGCACGGCGCTTTCCGGGTTGGGCAGATAGGACGCATTGGCGGTAAAAAGCACGCCTGACGTGCCGAGCGAGACGAAAGCCTGGCCGGCACCGACCGTGCCCATGCCGCAGGCCGAGGCCGCGTTGTCGCCGGCGCCGCCGGCGATCGGGATGCCCGCCTGCATGCCCCATTTCGCAGCCAGTTCGCTGCGCAAGGCACCGGCCTTTGCCGTGCCTTCGACCAATGACGGCATCTGCCTTTCGTCGAGCGACGTGGCGGCGAGCAGTTCGGCGGACCAGGCTCGTCTGCCGACGTCGAGCCACGACGTGCCAGCCGAATCCGACATTTCCGAAATATGCTCGCCGGCGAGCCAGAGCCGCAAAAAGTCCTTCGGCAGCAGGACCTTTGCCACCTTGGCGAAAACAGCCGGTTCGTTGTTTTTCACCCAGGCGAGCTTTGGCGCGGTGAAGCCGGGAAAGACGATGTTGCCGGTCAGCTTGCGAAAGCGCGGGTCGGCGTCGAGTGCGGCCGCCTCGGCGTGGCTGCGTGTGTCGTTCCACAGGATGCAGGGGCGCAGCACCTGGTCGGCGGCGTCGAGCAGGGTGGCGCCATGCATATGGCCGGAAAGGCCGATGCCTTTGACCGCCGCGAGCTCCTTCGCATGCGCGGATCGCAGCTCGGCGATCGCCGCTTCGCAGGCGCGGATCCACTCAGCCGGGTTCTGCTCGGACCAGCCGGGATGCGGGCGCGACACGTCGAGCGGCGCATGGCCGGAACCGACGATGCTCTGCCTTGCATCGATCAGCAGCGCCTTGACGCCCGACGTGCCGAGATCGAGGCCGAGATACATGTTTCCTCCCATGTCCGTCAGGCCTGGCGGCGACGGTCTTTCTTGCTCCCCGCCTCTGCCTGCGACAGAGGCGGCGAAGATATCCCGGCAATCGTGCCGCCGGAAACGCACCCCGGTCAACACGCGAAGATTTTTTCGACGCTCGAAAAAATCTGGTCGGGGCAGTTTTTAAGGCAAGATGTGGCCTTGGTCAATTCGCCGCGAGAGCGGTTGCACGCCGTGAAAACAGTGCCGACAACGGGCTGTCCGGCCGTGCCAGTGCACGTTCCGCCGCAAGCGCCCGCGCCAGCGCGCCATCACCGGAACGCAATGCCGCTTCGATCAGCGTCAGGTCGATGACGTCGCGTTGGGCGTGGCTGCCGCCGAAGCGATGGGCGATCGCCCGGATCGGCCGGATCAGGCGTATCGTCTCGGCATAATTACCGTCGCCGAATGCCTTGATGGCGAGCGTCAGGGGATGGCCGACATCCCTGGTGAAACCAGCGTTGTCGTCTTTGCCCTGCATCGCCTCGCGCTGCGCCTCGAGCAAGCCGCGGGCCGGCGCTTCGAGGCCGGCGCCGACAAACGCCATCATCGCGTGGGCGTCGTTGAAGGCATAGTTGCCGGCGCTGGCCTTGGGCAACCAGTTGGCGGCCAGCGCCGTCCAGCGGTCGCCGACATCGACGCCGCCGAGATGCAGCCGCCACAGGATCGCCGAGGCATCGACCATGTTGAGCGCCAGCGTCGAGCGTTCGCCATAGATCGGCCCGTCGTAGAGCGTCAGCACCTCGTCGGTCTCGCCGAGGTCGTAGTGGAACAGCGCCAGATGCCACCAATTGTGCACCTGCAGGAAGCTCTCCCGCGTCCACGCTTCGGGATTGGCGCGCATCCACAGAATGCCGTCCTTCTGCCGGCTCTGCATCTCCATGACATGGGCGACGGCATGCTGGGCCCAGCCGTCGCGCGGCTCGAGATCGACAGCCATGCGGCCAAGCCTTTCGGCGCGCGCATAGTCGCCCATTTCCTCCAGTCCAAAGGCCTGCATGCCGAGTATGGCGTGGTAGCCAGGCATGCCGCTCTGCCAGGATGGCAGCGCGCTGCCGATGCGGTCGCGCAGCATGCGGGCATTGCCGGTGAAGAAGTCGATCTGGTGGCCGGTCTGCAGAGCCAGCGCATCGAGCGGAAACTCGATGGCGATATCCTCCAGCATGCGGGCGGCGGCGTGCCAGCGGCCCTCCGCAAGGTGGCCAAGGGCGGCGACATGCGCCTGCTCGCGCGTCGTCGCGGCAAGCGGCAGCGCTGCCTCGTGACATGCCTTGGCCACCGCCGTCGCCTCTCGCTCGGTGGCGAGGCCAAACAGATAACCCTTGAATACATGCGCCATGACGAAGCCGGGATTTTCGGCGATTGCCCGGTCAACGGAACCGACAGGATCGCCGATGAAGCACTGCAATTCGCGCACAGCCCGGCTGTAGGACGAGAACCCGGCCTCCGTCGCGCCAGACAGCGCTAGGCCAAATGCATCCCTGACCGCCATGGCTTGTCCTCAGTTGCCCGATCGCATCGCCACTGTCGCGATGCCGGCGCCGACCAGCAGCGTGCCGCCGGTGCGGTTGAAGATGCGGATCGCCTTTGGATTGCGCACGACGTTGCGCGCCCTTGCGGCGATCAGCGCATAACCGAAGGCGTTGGCGAAGGCGAGCGCCAGGAAGGTCGTCTCGAAGATCAGCATCTGTGTCCAGAAATCCGCATGCCGGTCGAGGAACTGCGGCAGGAAGGCGACGAAAAAGGTGATGCTTTTCGGATTGAGCGCGGTAACCAGCCAGGCATGTGCCGTCATCTTGGCCGATGACACCGCATCGGTGCGCGGTTCGGCCCGCAGCGCGCCGCCGGCGCGAAACAGCTTTATGCCGAGATATATCAGATAGCCGGCGCCGATCACCTTCAGCACGGTGAATACGGTCGCCGACGCCGCCAGCAGCGCGCCGATGCCCAGCATCGACAGTGTCATTGCGGTGAAGTCGCCGAGCGCCACGCCGACTGCCATCGGCAGCGCGGTGCGCCAGCCCTGGCCGAGCGCATAGGACACCACCAGCAGGATGGTCGGGCCCGGAATGACCAGAAGGACTGCCGAGGCGGCGGCAAATGCGGCCCAGTTTTCGAAGGACATTTTCTTCTCCTTGAGCTCAAAGAAGAGGATAAATCCTTGGCCTCGCGAAGATGTAAAGAGGCAAAAACCGAAAAAGCCCCTCGTTAACGGCAGATGGCTGGCCTTCACGCTTTTTCAACCATGATTGGTGAAAATGCCTGCTATCCGGCCGGACCGTGTTTCCCGCCGATAGTGTAGGGTTTGGGTAAATGCGTGAGTTGCCGCACGGTCTGTCGCTGCCGCATAATGGCGACGCAATCGAAACCGAAATACAGCTTTCCCGCCGCACGGTGCTGTCCGGCGCCGGTGCGCTGGCGCTGCTCGGCGTCGCCGGCTGCAGCCAGACGCTGGATCTGCCGTCGCTCCAGCTCGACGACGTCACCACCGGCTCGATCCGGCCCGTGCGTCCGAGCATCAGCGTCGACAAGAACATCACCAGCCCCGACGTGATGTACGCTTCGCTCACCGACGGTGGCTTCAATGTACCGGAGGTGCCCTACCTCAAGGTCAAGCCGGAGTTCCGCCGCCAGATTGTCGTCGATCCGACCGGCGAGCAACCCGGCACGATCGTCGTTCACTCGCAGGAGCGGCTGCTCTATCTGGTGCAGCCCGGCGGCGAAGCGATCCGTTACGGCGTCGGCATCGGCAAGGACGGATTCCGCTGGTCGGGCCGCGCCAACATCCAGTACGGCAAGGAATGGCCGGTCTGGACCCCACCGCCCGAGATGATCGCCCGCAAGCCGGAGCTGGTGAAATGGCAGAGCGGACAGCCGGGCGGCCTCGACAATCCGCTCGGCGCGCGCGCCCTCTACATCTATCAGAACGGCAGCGACACCGGCTATCGCATCCACGGCTCGCCCGAATGGTGGAGCATCGGCCAGGCGATGTCGTCGGGCTGCGTGCGCCTGATCAACCAGGACATCATCGATCTCTACAGCCGCGTCTCCAAGAAGAATCCGGTGGTCGTCGTCTGACCGGCGGCCAAGGCTCGAGCGATTACTCTGCCGGCTAGCACTGCACACCCATGTACTACAATTTTGTGCGAATTCATGCGACGCTTCGCCTTGCCCAGCCATGTCCGCTCGTGTGACTGACAAGTTTTGGGAGATCGCGACATCGTTGCGCTGATCGAGGCGAGCGAAGCGGAGAAGCCGACCATGCGTGGTCCCTTGCAAGAAGCAAGAAAGCAATTGATGCCGCTTGTCAGGATAGCTGAACTGGAAATCGATCCTAAGCAGATCGGCAGCTACAGGGCCCTGCTTGCTGAAGAGATTGAGGCTTCTGTACGCGTCGAGCCGGGCGTGCTTTTCCTTCATGCGGTGGCAGTAAAAGGCACGCCTGAAAAGGTGCGCGTGATCGAATGCTACGCCGATCGGGCGGCCTATGAGGCCCACCTGACCACGCCGCACTTTCTCAAATACAAGGCGCAGACGGCGAGTATGGTCAGGTCACTTCGGCTCATCGAAACGGATCCTATCGCGCTGCAAGCGAAGAGTGGCGCGATTTCAAACTGACCCACTGCCTCTGCCGTTGCGCGATGCCACAAGACAGGCGAATGTGCCTGCGATTTTCATCGCCCGGGAGACGTGAACAATGGCCGGAACTTTTGTGATCGCGCAAGGCGGCGGCCCGACCGCCGTCATCAACCAAACGGTGGTGGGCGCTGCGCTCGAAATCCGCAAGCGGCGTCCCGGCGCCAAGGTCCTTGGTTCCATCCACGGCGTGCGCGGCATTCGTGACGGCAATTACGTCGATCTTTCCGCCATCCCCGAGGACCGTTTGCGGCTGATCGCAGCGACGCCGAGCGCCGCGCTTGGTTCGACGCGCGACAAGCCGGATGCCGCCTATTGCGACCTCGTCCTCAACGGCTTGAAGAAAGCCGGTGCCGACGCCTTCATCTATATCGGCGGCAACGACACCTCGGGCACGCAGCAGATCCTGACCGACGCCGCCGGCGGCAAGATGGCCTTCGTGCATGCGCCAAAAACCATCGACAACGATCTCGAGGAGAACGACCATACGCCCGGCTTCATGTCGGCGGCCGAGTTCGTCGCCGGCGCGTTTCTTTCGGTCGATCTCGATTTCCGCGCTTTGCCGGGCATTTATGTCGGCATCGTCATGGGGCGGCACGCCGGTTTCCTGACGGCCGCGTCCGCGGCATGGCAGCTCGATCAGGACAGCGGCCCGCATCTCGTCTACGTGCCGGAGCGGCCGTTCTCGGCGGCCGGTTTCATCGACGACGTGCGCGCCACGCTCGACCGCCACAAGCGCTGCATCGTTGCCGTCTCCGAAGGCGTCAGCACCGCCGACGGCAAGGCACTGGTCGAAAGCCTGGTGCCGCCGGAAAGGCTGGAGCGCGACCAGCACGGCAACGTCAAGCTGTCGGGCAGCGACCTGCCGGCAGCCTTGGAGCGCGCGCTGGCCGAGGGATTGCCGGGCAAGCGGGCGCGCGTCGATGCGCTCGGCTACATGCCGCGCGGCTATGTCGGCGCCATCAGCGCGGTGGACGCGCAGGAGGCCTTCGACGCCGGCGCCTTCGCGGTCACGGTCGCCGACGAGGGCGGCGGTTCGGTGGCGCTGCAATATGACGGCAAGAAAACCGTGCTGAAGAAGGTGCCGCTGAAGAACGTCGCCGGCAAGACGCGCCATATGCCGGATGATTTCATGCTGCCCGATGTCAACCGGCTGTCCGATGCGGGGATGGCCTATCTGAAGCGGCTGGTCCCGCAAAAATACAAGGTCGGCAAGCCGTTCGTCTGATGCCGGCCTTGATCTGATGGACAACTGGTTCAGCAAAACCATCGTCGACGCAGAGACGACCATGCTGACCGAGCCCTTCGTGCATGAATTCGTGCGCGCCAACATCTGGCATTTGCGCGGCCGCGACGTCGACCTGCTGGTCGACACCGGCATGGGGATCTGCCCACTGGCGCCGCAGATCGACACGCCGGCCGGCAAGCCGCTGCTCGTCGTCGCCACGCATATCCATCTCGATCATGTCGGCTCGCTGCACGAGTTTCCGTTGCGGGCAGGGCCGCGCCACAGCGCCGCGCAGTTCGGCAGCATGGATGAAGCGATTACCTACGCCTACATGTTCCATGACCTGGAAGGGGCTGTCTCCAGGCTGCCGGCGGAGGGCTGGAAAGCCGCCGATTACAGGATTCCGCCGGCGCCGCTGACTAGGACCCTGGACGAGGGCGATAGGGTCGACCTCGGCGACCGCCAATTCCGCGTCCTGCATCTGCCCGGCCACTCTCCTGATTCGATCGCGCTGTTCGACGAGGCCGACGGCCTGTTCTTCGCCGGCGACGCCATCTACGACGCCACGCTGATCGACGACCTGCCGGATTCGGATCGTGCCGCCTACCGCCACACGATGCAGCGGCTGCTCGATCTGCCGATCCGCATCGGCCATGGCGGTCATGGACCGAGCTTCGACGGCAGGCGGATGCGCGAGATCGCCTCGGCGTATCTCAGGCGAACGGACGGGACAGCGGCATAGGAAGCCTCGGCAGGGGCGGTGAGGGGCGGCACAACCTGAGGCGATTTTTCTTGGGTAGCTATTTTGTTCTTGCTTTGTGCCGGCAGCTATGCTAGTAATTTGGGTATGGTGCTGATTTGCCCCAACGACCCGCCGCAAGGCGGGTTTTTGTTTTCGGCTTTCGGCGCCAGCCCGGCAAGGCGGCTGCCAGCCGGAAATTAAATCTTCGTAATATTATCTGGAAACCACGATCGGCGCCCTAGATGCGGGGCTGTCGATTCGGTCGGCCGCCGTGCCAGGCGAGACAGGCAAGGCCGACACGCCGATGGAGCGTTCCGGTGACGGAACGCTGCGGCGCCCGATCAATCTCTCGCCCGGACAACGGCCATGTCACCAATCCAGACCCTTCGCAGACATCGCGTCGCCGCTTTGCTGGGCGCCGCGCTGATCGTCAGCCCCTTCGCCCTGCCTCTCGCTCCCAGGCTGAATGATGTCCTGGCGGCAACAGTGACGCCACCTGTCACCGGCATGACCGCTCCCAGCGGTTCGTTCGCTCCGGTCGTGGCGGCCGACAAACCGGCAGTGGTGACCATCACGACGGTCATGAAAGCCCAACAGCCGGACACCACGAGCGATGGCTCTCCCTTTGGCGGAACCTCGCCTTTCGACGATTATTTCCGCCATTTCTTCGATGACCAGGGACAGCCCGCCCCCAAGACGCCGCCGGAACAGGCGCCGCGCACCGAGGCCCTCGGCTCAGGCTTCATCGTCGGCGCCAACGGCACCATCGTCACCAACAATCACGTCGTCGACGGCGCCCAGTCGATCAAGGTGACGCTCGACGACGGCACCGAGCTTCCCGCCAAATTGATCGGCCATGACGCCAAGAACGATCTTGCCGTGCTCGAGGTCAAAGCCGGCAAGCCCTTGCCGACCGTCAAATGGGGCGATTCCGACAAGCTCATGCCGGGCGATCAGGTGCTCGCCTTCGGCAATCCTTTCGGCCTTGGCACCACCGTCACGGCCGGCATCGTCTCGGCGCGCGGCCGCGACCTGCACAGCGGGCCGTTTGACGATTTCATCCAGATCGACGCACCGATCAACCGGGGCAATTCCGGCGGCCCGCTGACGGATGTGAACGGCAATGTCGTCGGCATCAACACGGCGATCTTTTCGCCGAATGGCGGCAGCGTCGGCGTCGGCTTCGCCATCCCCTCGGACCAGGCGCAAAAGGTCGTCGCCAAGCTGATGAAGGGCGGCTCCATCCAGTACGGCTATCTCGGCGTCCAGATCCAGCCGGTGACGCCTGATATGGCGAGCGCCATCGGCCTCGATCACCCCGCCGGCGTGCTGGTCGCGCAGGTCAGCGACGGATCGCCGGCCGCCAAGGCCGGCATCGAGACCGGCGATGTCATTACCAGCTTCGCCGGCCAGGACATAAAGGATCCAAGGGACCTGTCACGCGCCGTCGCCGACATTGCGCCCGGCACGAGGGAAGCGCTCAATGTCTGGCGCAAGGGGAAGGGCCTGCAGATCTCCGTCGAGATCGGGCGCAACGAAGACGATATGGCGACGGGATCGGTGGCCGGCGATCAGGGTCAGCCGTCGACGGGGCAGGGCCTTCGCGCACCGACGCTCGGTCTCGGCCTGATGGACGTCACCCCGGATGTGCGCCAGGCAATGAACCTGGCAGGCAACCAGCACGGCGCACTGGTCGAGCGCGTCGACCCGAACAAGGCGGCATCGGCTTCCGGCATTCAGCCCGGCGACATCATCGTCGCCGTCGACCAGCATCCGGTGAGGAGCGCCAGGCAGGCTAACCAGGCGATTTCTCAGGCTGCCAAATCCGGCAAGAAATCGGTGCTGCTGCTTGTCGAGCGCGGCGACGCCCAGATGTTTGTCGCCGTGCCCTTTGCCAGTGGCTGAGGCACGCGCCGCGCTGCCAAGATCGACGTAGAGCACTGCCGCCAGGCCGAGCCAAGATTTCGGTTGCCCGCGGGCGCGTCTTCGAGAAAACTGACAAGGGTCGATTGGACCTTGCGCAAATGGATATTCTCGATGGTTACCCGAGGCTTCTCTTCCGGACGAAAGCCCCCGACGGATACGAATGCACGTATCCCGCCGGGGCAGTATCTCGAGCAAGGTTTCCCGGTCCTGTCGGCCGGCCCGACGCCGCATGTGCGCACCGAGGATTGGTCGTTCACGCTTAAGCACGGGCCGCGGCCGATCAAGAAGTGGAACTGGGCCGAGTTCAATGCGCTGTCCTTGACCAAGATGACGCGCGACATCCATTGCGTGACCGCATGGACCAAGTTCGACACCGCGTGGCAGGGCGTGCTGGTCGATGACATCCTTGCCGACGCCGGCATCGAGCCGCCCACCGCCTTCACGCTGGCGCTGGGTTTCGACGGCTATTCCACCAACGTGCCGACGAAGGATCTCACCGGCGGCAAGGCGATGGTGGCACTGCTTTACGAGGGCAAGCCGATCACCCCCGATCATGGCGGGCCGGCGCGGCTGCTCGTTCCACATCTCTATTTCTGGAAATCGGCCAAATGGCTGAACGGGCTGCAGTTCACCGAGCGTGACGAGCCGGGTTTCTGGGAGCTGCGAGGCTATCATATCTATGGCGACCCGTGGCGCGAACAGCGCTACACGAACGATCTATGAGCGACGCACCGGCGGCGCAGTCGCCCTGGCAGACAGTCACCATCACCCGCATCCAAAAGCGCACGCCGCGCGTCACCAGCTTTTTCCTACAGCCATCGCGGCCCTTCGCTTACCGTGCCGGACAGCATGTCGACGTCAGGCTGACAGCGCCTGACGGCTATCAGGCGCGCCGCTCCTATTCCATCGCCTCGGCACCGGAGACCGGCGAGACCATCGAGCTGGCGATTGAAAAACTCGAGGACGGCGAGGTCTCGCCGTTCTTTCACGAGATCGCGGCGGTGGGCGACGACGTCGAATTGCGCGGGCCGCTCGGCGGCCATTTCGTCTGGTCCGACAGCGATGGCGGACCGCTCTTGCTCGTCGGCGGCGGGTCGGGCGTGGTGCCGCTGATGTCAATGGTCCGTCACCGGGCGATGCGGGAGTCGCTGGTCGCCGCCGCGCTGGTGTTTTCCGCGCGGGTCTGGGACGAGGTGATCTTTCGCGACGAGTTGATCGACCTCGCCGAGCGCCGGGATGGCTTCGACCTGGTGCTGACGCTGACGCGCGAGCCGGCCCGCCGTCCGGCGGATTATGCGCGGCGGATCGACGCCGCGATGATGGTGCAAGCCATGACGAGGCTGCCCGCGCCGCCGAAGCTGGCCTTCGTCTGCGGCTCGAACGCATTCGTGACGGCCGCCGCCGAGGCACTGATCGATGCCGGCGTCCCGGCGGCACTCATCCGCACCGAACGCTACGGGGTCTGACCCGGTTCTGCTTGCCCGTTGCAGTCTTCGCTGCCCGGCATAAACAGGCCGAAAACAGGTAGAACGGCAAGGTCGCGTTTGGCTGAAATGGTTAACGATTCGACAAACAACCCCTGCTGCTACTTTTATCGGTTTAAAAAATCGAACCGAACGGTTCGTTTCTGTTGACAATGCGTGCAGGACGCTGTGAACGCTGCCTCTCCAAGCCACCTTGCAGCCAGACCGATGCTATGGGCTATCTACTTGATATTTAGCAATAAAATTGTGGCGGAGGGAATCTCTGGCACAATTTCAAGGTGTAGATTCTTGGTCCACACCAAACAACTTCGTGATTGGAAACTGGCCATTGGCTTTCCCACATCGGGCTGTCCGGACGACGCGAATTCCTCCCAAGACACGCCGCTCGCCGGACGGAAAAACTGAGATACTGGAGTACTAAAATGAAAAAGATCGCTCTTGCCGCCGTCGCCGTTTTGGCCATCACCGGCAGCGCCTTCGCTGGCAGCGACAACTTTGGTTCCAAGGGTGCGAACCAGCCTGCCGCTTCGGTCGACAGCTCGTACACGGCTTCCATTCAGAAGCCGGCTCATGCTGACGAGCAGCCTGTCCAGGGCGCCGACCGTAACCTCTTCGGCAACAACTAACAGCCGATCCCAGCATCAGGGCGGCGGGCATTATCCGCCGCCTGGGACCCGAGAAATTCAGGAGTATTAAAATGAAAAAGATCGTTCTTGCTGCCGCCGCCGTTCTGGCCATCACCGGCAGCGCTTTCGCCGCTAGCGACAATTATGGTTCCAACGGTGCCAACCAGCCTGCGCCTTTCGTCGATAGCTCGTACACGGCTTCCGTCAAGACGTCGGACCATGCTGAAAAGCAGCCGGTCGTCCAGGGCGCCGACCGCAACCTCTTCGGCAACAACTAATAGCCGATCCCAGCATCAAAGCGGCGGGTGAGCCCGCCGCTTGATTCGAAAATCCAGGAGTACCCAAATGAAAAAGATTGTTCTTACTGCCGCCGCTCTCTTGATTGCCGCCGGCAGCGCCTATGCCCGCAACGACAATGTTGGCGGGACCGACATCAACAAGCAGTCGACCGTCAACGTCGACAAGACGCAGACGTTTTCGGTACGTGACACCAATTCGCCGATCTACAAACTGCTGAATTCGTCTGGCGATGTGCCCAAGTCCGCGCCTCAGGGCGCCGACCGCAACCTCTTCGGTAACAACTAACAGCCGAACTGGAATTCCAAACAAGAGCGGCGGGCCATGCCCGCCGCTCTTGTCTTTGTATGGCGGAAAAACGCCTGCTTCAAGCCGCCTTTGCTTCTGCTTCATGGAGCGCGAAAGAGCGCCCGTCGGCGTCGAAAATATGCAGGTCGCCTGCGTCCGCCGTCAGCCGCAGCGTCGCTCCGCGCTTGACCTCGACATTGCCCGGCAGCTTGGTCACCAGCGGCAGGTCGGCGCGGCCGATGTCGACATAGACGAGTTGGACCTCGCCGAGCTGCTCGACATAATCGACCGTCCCTTCGAACAAATAGTCGGCGCCGGTGGCAATCATCAGATCCTCCGGCCGCACCCCGAAGCTCACCGCAGCGCCTTTCGCCGAGGCAGGCGTTGCGATCGGCACCGTTGCCTTGCGGCCGCCGACATGGCTGACGAGCGTCGGGTTGCCGGTCTTGTCGATCGTTGCCGGCAAGATGTTCATCGCCGGCGAGCCGATGAACTGGGCGACGAACAGATTGCCGGGCCGCTTGTAGAGCTCCATCGGCGTGCCGACCTGTTCGATATGGCCTTCCTTCAGAACCACGATGCGGTCGGCCAGCGTCATCGCCTCGACCTGGTCGTGGGTGACGTAGATCATCGTTGTGGCCGGCATCGATTCCTTGAGCTTGGCGATCTCGATGCGGGTAGCGACGCGCAGCGCCGCGTCGAGGTTGGACAGCGGCTCGTCGAACAGGAAGACCTTGGGATTGCGCACGATGGCGCGGCCGATAGCGACGCGCTGGCGCTGGCCGCCCGACATCGCCTTGGGCAGACGGTCGAGATATTTGGTCAGCTGCAGGATCTCGGCCGCCTGGCGCACCCGCTTGTCGATCTCGGCCTTGCTTTCCTTGCCGATCTTCATCGAGAACGCCATGTTGTCGTAGACGGTCATGTGCGGATAGAGCGCATAGGACTGGAACACCATGGCGATGCCGCGCTTCGACGGCGGCACGTCGTTGACGATTTCGCCGTCTATCTTGAGCTCGCCCGAGGTGATCTCCTCCAGCCCGGCGATGCAGCGCAGCAAGGTCGACTTGCCGCAACCAGACGGACCGACGAAGACGATGAATTCGCCCGACTTTATGTCGAGGTCGACGCCGTGCAGAATGTTGAGATTGCCGTATGATTTCTTCACTTGCCTTAGCGTGACATCGGCCATGGTACCCTCCAGTTCTTCCTTGAATTCAGTCGATACGCCCGAACCAGGCGCCGTAGCCGCCCAGGCGGATAGTGCCGGCGTCAGTCTGTCCCGAAAACCCGTGCCCCGGCAAGGGCTGCAGTGAGCGGCCGCCAAGATCGACCTCGGCCGGCTTTGCGCCGAGATTGAAGGCGCAGACGATCTGCTCGTTGCCTTCGCGGCGCGTGAAGGCGACGGTGTCGTCGTCGCTTTCGATGAACTCGATATCACCCTTGGCCAGTGCCGGATGAGCGCGGCGGAAAGCCAGGAAGCGCCGGTAGTGCTCGAGCAGCGAGCCGTCGTCGCCCTGCTGCACATTGACCGCTTGCGCAAGATGCTTGCGGGGCACCGGCAGCCAGGGCTTTGCCGTCGAGAAGCCGCCATTGCGGGCAGCGCCGTCCCAAACCATCGGCGTGCGGCAGCCATCGCGGCCCTTGAATTCCGGCCAGAAGCGGATGCCGTATGGGTCCTGCAGATATTCAAAGCTGAGCTCGGCCTCGCTAAGCCCGAGCTCCTCGCCCTGATAGATGCAGACCGAGCCACGCAACGACATCAGCAGCGCCGAGATGACCTTGAGGTAGGCGGTCGGGTCGGGCTCGCCGGCAGCCCAGCGCGAGGCAGGGCGCATCACGTCATGGTTGGAGAAGGCCCAGCACGACCAGCCGTCGCTGGCCACCTTGCCGAAGGTTTCCAGCACCGAGCGTACCTTTGCCGCGCTGATCTTCTCCGGCGCCAGGAAGTCGAAGGAGTAGCACATGTGCACGCGCTTGCCGCCGGCCGTATAGGCCGCCACTACTTCCAGCCCACGCTGCGAATCGCCGACTTCGCCAACCGCGGCCGTCGCCGGATATTCGTCGAGCAGGGCGCGGAAGCGTTCGAGGAAGCCGAGGTTTTCAGGCCGGCTCTTGTCGTAGAGATGGTCCTGGTAGTTGTAGGGGTTGACGGCCGGCGCCGTCTGGTCGTTGCGCTGCTCGGGCGGCAGCGGCGGATTGTCTTCCAGCCCTTGGCTGTGGAAGTAGAAATTGATGGTATCGAGGCGAAAGCCATCGACGCCGCGCTCCAGCCAGAAGCGGGTGACATCGAGCAGCGCGTCCTGGACCGCGCGGTTGTGGAAATTGAGGTCGGGCTGCTCGGCCAGGAAATTATGCAGGTAATATTGCTGGCGGCTGGTGTCCCACTGCCAGGCCGAGCCGCCGAAGATCGACAGCCAGTTGTTGGGCGGCGTGCCGTCCGGTTTGGCATCCGCCCAGACATACCAGTCGGCTTTTGGATTGCTGCGGCTCGAACGGCTTTCCTTGAACCATGGATGGATGTCGGCGGTGTGCGACAGCACCTCGTCGATCATCACCTTGAGGCCAAGCCGATGCGCCTCGGCGGTCAGCGCGTCGAAGTCGGCGAGCGTCCCGAACATCGGATCGACGTCGCAATAATCCGACACGTCGTAGCCAAAATCCTTCATCGGCGATTTGAAGAATGGCGAGATCCAGATGGCGTCGACACCGAGCGAGGCGATATAGGGCAGCCGGCCGATGATGCCCCTGAGGTCGCCGATGCCGTCGCCGTTCGAATCCTGGTAGCTGCGCGGGTAGATCTGGTAGATCACGGCACCTCGCCACCAGTCGCGATCGATCGCGAGATCGGGCTTCGGGGTCGCCTTCAAAGCGGATTGCATGATCTCAACCTCCTTTCACCGAGCCGGCAAGCAGCCCGCGGACGAAATAACGCTGCAGCGAGAAGAACACGATCAGCGGCACGATGATGGTGACGAAGGCCGATGTCGTCAGGATCTCCCAGTCGCCGCCGCGCGAACCGAGCAACGCATTGAGCTTGGCGGTCAGCACGATCTGGTCGCCCTCGGTACCGAGGAAAACCATCGCCACCAGCAGATCGTTCCACACCCAGAGAAACTGGAAGATGGCGAACGAGGCCAGCACCGGGAACGACAATGGCAGCACGATCTTGACGAAGATCTCGAAATCGCTGGCGCCATCGATGCGCGCCGATTCCATGATCTCGCGTGGCAGGCCGGCGATATAGCTCCTCAACAGATAGATGGCGAAGGGCAGGCCGAAGCCGGTATGTGCCAGCCAGATGCCGAGATAGGTTTTCGACGGCACGCCGAAGAAACTGCCGACGCCGTTGTAGAGCTTCAACAGCGGGATCAGCGACATCTGCAGCGGCACGACCAGGAGGCCGATGATGACGGCGATGAGCAGCGCCCGGCCGGGAAAGCGCATCCACGCCAAAGCGTAGGCGGCGAACGCGGCGATCAGGATCGGGATCACGGTCGCCGGAATGGTGACGGTCAGCGAATTCATGAAGGAGCGGCCGATGCCTTCCGAAAACAGCACCGTGTCGTAGTTGTCGGTGGTGAATTTCGGCGGCGCCGACGAGGCGTAATAGACGCGCTGGCCGCGTTCGCTTTCGAAAGCCTTCGGCGAGGTCATGACGAAACTGCCGTCGGCATTGAGCTGCAGGGTCACGCCGTCGCCGAGATCGGCTGTCGTGCCGGCGGGATATTGCGTCGGTGCGGCCGACTTGACGCCGAAGGCGCTGATGTTGCGGGCAGGACCGTCGCCGAAGATATTGCCTTGCAGGACGAACTTGCCGTCCTTCTCGACCTGCGCCGAAGCGGGCGGCAGCCGTCCGGCTTCCGTCTGGCTGGAACTGGTGAACGAGTTCCACCAGCCCGAAGCGATGATCTGGTCCTTGTCGCGCAGCGACGAGACCAGGATGCCGAGCGTCGGGATCGTCCAGATCGCAACGAAGATGAAGACGGCGATATGGACGCCGAAACGGCTGACAAAGGACTTTCCGGTCGCCACGGCCATCTCAATGTCCCTCCGTCTCTTTGTTCGCCTGGCGGATGTTCCAGACCATGATCGGAATGACCGCGATCATGATGATGATGGCGATGGTGGCGCCGCGGCCGAAATCGCCGCCGCCGCGGAACATCCAGTCGAACATCAGATTGGCCAGCACCTGGCTGTTCCACTGGCCGTTGGTCATGGTCAGCACGATGTCGAAAACCTTCAGCACCAGGATGGTGATGGTGGTCCAGACGACGGCGATGGTGCCCCAGATCTGCGGCACCATGATCTTCCAGAAGATCTGGAAAGGATTGGCGCCGTCGATGACGGCGGCTTCCAGCGTCTCTTCCGGAATGCCGCGCAAGGCCGACGACAGGATGACCATGGCAAAGCCGGTCTGGATCCAGATCAGGATGATCATCAGGAAGAAGTTGTTCCAGAACGGCAGCGATATCCAGACCTGCGGCTGGCCGCCGAAATACTGGATGATGGCGTTGAGCAGGCCGATCTGCGTCTGGCCGTCGCCGCGGTACTCGTAGATGAATTTCCAGATGACGCTGGCGCCGACGAAGGAGATGGCCAGCGGCAGGAAGATCAGGCTCTTGGCGATGGTGCCCCACCAGATCTTGTCGGTGAGCACGGCGATGATCAGCCCGAGGAAGGTGCAGGCGGCCGGCACCACTGCCAGCCAGATGATGTTGTTGAGGATCGAGTTGCGGAACTCGCGGTCGCCGAACGCCCATTGATAGTTGGCCAAGCCGACGAAATGGCCACCGCCGCGATCGAGGAACGACAGCCTCAGCGTCTCCACCACCGGGTAGATCAGGTAGATGGTGAGGATGATCATCGCCGGCCCGACGAACAGCCACGGCCGGATCACCCCCTGCCGCCGCAGATTGTTAATCGCCGCCTTGCCGGAAACGCCGCGTGCCGGAAAGATCGTATCGAGTGCCTTGTTGGCGCCCCAGAAATAGGCGACGCAGCCGCCCACGCCAATGATGATGACGAATATCGCCGAAAAAATCTGAGCCGCCATGGGTCCCTCCCCCTGCGCACGGATCCGCCAGTCGAGAATGGCTTTGGCGACGGGATCATGCGCCGATTCAGTTGTCTGGAGCGCGACCAGCCGAAAAGCAGGTCACTGGGCGCGCATCATGCCGGAATGCGTTGTGCTCACGACAATCGACGCGACGCCAAGCACCGGATAAGGTCCGGGCCGTTTGAGGCCCGGACCGCATCACATTGGGAACGCAAGCCGGCCGCTTACTTGATCGCGTCCCAGCTTTTCTGGATATCGGTGGCGACGTCCTGGGCGGACTTGCCGCCGACCAGGTCGATCATGCCGGTCCAGAAGGCGCCGGCGCCGATCTTGCCCGGCATCAGGTCGGACCCATCGAAGCGGAAGGTCGAGGCGTTGGCCAGGATTTCGCCCTGCTTCTTCAGCGCGTCGCTGGCATAGGCGTCCTTGTTGACCGACTTGAACGGCGTCACGAAGCCACCCTGCGCCATCCAGATCTCATGAGCGAGCGGCAGCTTCAGGAATTCGATGAACGCGCGGGCACTCTTGCTATCCTTGGTGATCATGGCGAGCGTGCCGGCGCCCAGCACCGGAGTGCCGAGATCGGGCTTGGAGGCGTAGGGCGGGTAATAGAAGAAGTCGGCATCCTCGCCGATCTTGGTGCCTTGCGGGAAGAAGGTCGGGATGAATGATGCCTGGTGGTGCAGATAGCATTTTGGCGGCACCGAGAAGAGGCCCTTCGGGCTGTCGCGGAAATCGGTCGCCGCAACCGCGTTTGCACCGCCCTCGACCATTTTGTCGTCGGTCGCGATCTTGCCGAAAATGTCGATGGCGTTGACCACGGCCGGATCGTTGAACGGAATTTCGTTCTTCACCCATTTGTCGTAGGTCTCGGGCGTCTGGGTGCGCAGCATGATGTCTTCGACCCAGTCGGTCGCAGGCCAGCCGGTGGCGCCGCCCGAACCAAGCCCGATGCACCATGGCGTGCCGCCGTCGGCGATGATCTTCTTTTCGAGCTCGGCAAGCTCTTCCTGCGTCTTCGGCACCTTGTAGCCGGCTTCCTCGAAATTATCCGGCGAGTACCAGACTAGCGATTTCACGTCGGCCTTGTAGGGGAACGCGAAGAAACCGGGCTTGCCGTCCTTGTCCTTGAAGGTGCCGAGGTCGACCCAGGATTGGCCGGCGCCGTAATTGTCCTTGACCCAGGTGGCGGTGTCGTCGCCGAGCGGCGTCAAAAGCCCCTTCGATGCCAGATCCTGGATCAGACCCGGCTGCGGCAGCACGGCGATGTTGGGCGGGCTGCCGGCCTGCGTGTCGATGACGATCTGCTGCTCGTAATTCTCCGACGAGGAGTACTTGATCTCGGCGCCGGTGGCTTCGGAGAAATAATCGAGAACGGTGCGGACAAGCCCTTCGTCCTCGCCGCGCCACGGTCCGAAGATCGTCAGCGTCTCGCCCTTGAGGTCGACCTTCTTGAGCTCCTCGTAGTTGGCCCAGTTGAAACGGGGATCTTCGCCCGGCTTGAACTTCAGTTCGGCTTGCGCCGGCATGGCCAGGGCGAGCGTGGCAAACGCAGCGCCCAGCAGAAGCATTTTCTTCATCGGTATTCCCTCCCAGTGGTGACAAACACCGAACGAAACCTCCATTCCGTCCGGCGGCGCTGCAGGACTGTGACTCAGTCGGAAAGGAACTGCAACCTTTCGTAGAGTCTTCCAAAGCGCTTTGGTGATTTTGATCACGCCACTGAATTGATCCGGAGTCAAGAGAAAGCCACGCTAATCGATTTGATTTCTGCGGCCGAGTGCCAGCGAAAGTGCGCTGCAGCACAGTTTTCTGGCGGTGCAGCAGCAAATTCGGCTTCAAACCGGTCTGAACCGTGCGTATGGTCATTGCGCTCGGCAAGGCGGTTCGTAGCGGCCAGCTCGATTCAGATTAAAAGCGCTTTGAGGTTTTGGAGGCCTCCGGTGAACCTCAAGCAGCTCTCCCACATGCTGGCGCTTTCGCAGACCACGGTCAGCCGCGCATTGAACGGCTACCCGGAAGTCAACGAGGAAACGCGCCGGCGGGTGGTCGATGCCGCCAAGCGTCACGGCTATCGCCCCAATCCGAGCGCGCGCCGGCTGGCGACCGGCAAGACCGGCATGATCGGCTATGTGCTGCCGACGGGGACGACCGTCGACATCGACCCGCATTTCGTCGAGTTCCTGTCCGGCCTCGGCGACTATGCGCGTTCGCACGAGCTCGACCTGGTGCTGTCACCGGCCGATGCCGACGACCAGGAGACGACCTACCGCCGTATTGTCGCCAACCGGCAGGTCGACGCGGTCTATATCTCGTCGCCGAGGCCGGCCGACCGCCGGGTGGCGCTGGTCAATACGCTCGGCATTCCTTTCATCGTCCATGGCCGCAGCGAAGGCTTCGATTTCGACTATCCCTTCACCGACATCGACAATGAGGGCGCCTTCCACGAGGCGGCGCGGCTTCTCGTCCAGCTCGGTCACAGGCGTCTGGCGCTGATCAATGGCGACGATCGCGAGACCTTCGCCATCCACCGCGAGCGCGGCGTTCGGCGCGCGCTAGCGGCAAGCGGCCTGGTGCTTGGTGATCAGCATGTCTGTTCCCTCACCATGACCGAGGAGAATGGCTACCGCGCTGCCCGGCGCTTGCTGGAACAAAGCGACGCGCCGACGGCGATCGCCTGCTCCAGCCTGATCATGGCGCTCGGCGTGGTGCGCGCGGTGCGCGATCTCGGCCTGACCATTCCGGGCGACCTGTCGCTGATCGCCCATGACGACGTCTTTCCCTGGCTGAAGCCGGAGAATTTTTCGGTGCCGCTGTCGACGACGCGTTCGTCGATCCGCCTGGCCGGCGCGCGCATCGCCGAACGGCTGGCGGCGCGGATTTCCGGCCTGGAGGAGGGGGCTCGCGGCGAGGTCTGGCCGGTCGACCTGGTGGTCAGGGGATCGGTCGCCGGCGCACCGGCCTAGAGGCAATCACTCTGAACGGCCGAGGTCGACTCTTGGCGGCTGTTGGCCAGCACCAGCGAGTGCGTCCTGGTGTCAGGCCGCAGATTTGAGGTGATCGATGAAGGCGCGCAGCTTCGGCAGGACTTGGCGCTTGCCTGGATGATAGAGGAAGACACCCGGCGTCGTCGTGGCGATGCTGTCCAGCACCGACTTGAGTTTTCCTTCTTCTATCAGACCTTCGGCGAGTGGTCGTGGTGTCTGCGCCAGCCCAACGCCCCGCGTCGCAGCCCCGACCAATGTCGAATAGTCGTGCGCGATCAGCGGGCCTGAGACGATCGCTTCGATCGCGCCATTGCCGTCGACGAAGGACCAGGGCGCGATCGCGCCATTCGAGCGGCGCAAGCGTAAGCAGGCGTGGCGGCGCAAGTCCTCGACACGCTCGGGACGGCCGTGGCGCTCGAGATAATCAGGGCTGCCGACGACCACGAACGAGAACGGCGGAGTCAGCCGCACCGCGACCATGTCGGCGGCGATGAGCTGGCCGAGGCGGATGCCGGCATCGAACCCGCCGGTCGCCAGATCAACCATCTGGTCGCTCACGGCGATCTCCAGTTCGATCTCAGGATAGGCTTGGCAGAACGACGCGAGCACCGGCTCCAACATCAATGGCACGATGGCGCGGGGCACAGACAGACGCAGCAGACCGGTCGGCCGTTGGCCGATATCGCGGGCAGCCTCGCCGGCCGCGACGAGCTCTTCGAATGCAGGGCCGGCACGGTCGAGGAACCGCTGGCCAGGTTCGGTTAAACCGACGCTCCGCGTCGTGCGGACGAACAGCGCCGTACCCAGGCGAGCTTCCAGCGCGCGCACCGCTTGGCTCACAGCGGACGGCGTCACGCCGAGATCGGCGGCAGCACGGCGGAAGTTGCGGCGCCTGGCGACGGCCAGGAACGCCTCGACGCCCTCCAGCGCACCATGTCGGACTGTGTAGTTCTGCTTCATAGGTTGTTGTGATTACACCGGATAGTCGAATTGCGGTAGCGGGCTTAAAGCCGCGTGAATCAACTGTTGAGAGAAGGCCAAATGTCCACGGAAATAGTGTTCCAAACCCATCTTGTTCTCGGCTATGTCGCGTGGCTGCTTTGCTTCGGCGCATACGGTTTGCCGTGGCTCAGGTCGATGGACCGGGTCGCAGCGCAACGTTCTATCGCTACGCTGCACAGCTTCCGCTTCTTCGGGCTCGTCTTCATCGTTCCGGGCGTCGTAAGCCCCAATCTGCCCGCCGATTTCGCCGTGTTTGCCGCCTACGGCGATTTCGCGACTGGCGTGCTGGCCATGCTGGCGCTGCTCACGGTGAGGATACGCCCGCTCTTCTGGCCGTTGGTCGTCGCCTTCAACGTCGTCGGGACGGTCGACCTCATCGTCGACTATTACCACGCCATTCAGATCGGCCTTCCTGCACGCGCGGGGGAACTGGGCGCAACCTACGCGATCCCGATCATCTACGTACCGCTGCTGATGATAACGCACATCGCCGCATTCTATTTTCTGGCGCGTCCTCGGCAAAACGCGACTTAAGCCATCGTAGTCGATCCGCCTGGCCGGCGCGCATTGCCGAACGGCTGGCGTCGCGAATCTCCGGCCGGAGCAGGCCGCGCGCGGCGAGGTCTGGCCGTTCGACCAGTGGTCAGGGCATCCAGGGCCGGCGCGCCGATGTAAAGGTCAAAACTCGATCACTCCCGGCGACCGAGTTCGACCCAGAGCGGCCGTCCGACCCTGCGAGCCCGATGACGCTGGCCAACCCTTAGCAGAAAACGGACTGAAGAATAGCCGCGCTGCAGCAGCAAAGGAGATCGATCGCTTCCCCAATACCACAACCGCTATCGGAGTACCGAATCGGCCGGCTGAGCCGTCGTTATCGGATCGGCATGACGATGCACAATCTTCCACAGACCATCTTCTGGGCGAAAGACGCTCGTCGCGCGTAACGCAAGAGGCGTGACATCGCTCCGACCGCCAACCTTGGACCTGAGCCGCTCCACTTCGACGATGTATGCCAGCTCAGACGTCACACACTTCGCTATGTTCTCGAAGCCGCTAGCGTCGCCGTCCCTGTAGTTCGATGCCGCCTGCTCCATCGTCTCAACGACCTGCTTCCATCCATGAGCGAAAGGGCCAAAGGGATTGCCCAGTGTTACATCGTCTCGTTGGGAAAAGAGCTTCTTCGCTGGCGCGGGGTTTCCTTTCATGAACTCATCCAGAGCCAGGTGGTATTCTTCAACTGCTTGATCGAAGCCACTGGCGTCGAGGGACACGTCATCCTCCCTGTCGTTTTTATTTCTGATCCGGACTGGCGACCACAGGTCTACATTCTGTGCGCCCGCAGCGGTGAAGCATTTTCCCTACGGCGGCGTAGTGCAGGTTGGCTTGGTCATTATAGCACGGCGTGAGACAAGTTTCGCGACAGCGTTATGAGACGGCTCGGTTCAAACACGAGACTTAGTCCTTGGCCGCCTCGGCCGCCTTGGTGTCCAGCAGCCCAAAGCCGAAATCATTGTCCCGCCCCTTGGGGCCGAGATCCTTTGCCGTGGCGGCCAGTGCTTTCTCGACCCAGTCGGCCGAACGGTCGGGCGCGGCATGCAACAGGTTGGCGACCGCGCCGGTCACGATCGCCGCTGCAAAGGACGTCCCGGTCACCACATCCGAGCCGGCGCCGCTTGGCGCCACCATCTCGACGCCGGGAGCGGAGATGAAGACGTAGGCGCCGCGATTGGCCTGCGGCATCAGCCCGTCCTTGGCATCGGTGGCCGTCACCGCGATCACGCCGTCGAAGGCGGCCGGATAACCATAGGGCGCCTTCGGCCCGTTATTGCCGGCGGCGGCGACCAGCACGATGCCGAGCGCGCGCGCATTGCGGCAGGCGATGCCGAGCAGGTCGTTCTTCGGGCCGACGAAGCTCATATTGATGATACGGACATCCTGCTCCGCCGCCCAGTCGAGCGCCGAAAGGATGACGTCCATGGTCGACTTGCCGCCCTCGAAGGCGCGGGCGTGATAGATCCTGGCGCCCGGCGCCATGCCTTTGAACGCGCCGGTGCCGGCGATCAGTCCATCGACCGAAGTACCGTGGTCGCGTGCCTTGATCGGCACGTCGGGCATGGCATCGAACTGCTCGGCGATGACACCGGAGAGCGCGGGATTGCTGTCGTCGATGCCGGTGTCGATGACGCCGACGCGGACATTCTCGCCGCTGGCTTCCTTGGCGTCGAGCGCGATGCGCTCGAACGCATAATTGACGATGCTGGCCGCCTGCTGCAGCGAATAGACGTGGTTGGCCTCACGCCGCAAAGTGCGGCCGTCGGCGGCAAGCTGCGCCAGCACGACGCCGACTGGGCGGCCATCGGGAATGCCGAAGCGCACCAGCGTGTTGCCGAGCAGCCGCGACTGCCGCTGCGAGCGTATTTCGAGGCCGAACGAGGCGGCGATCTGCTGGACCGCGCCGGCATCGCCATTGACCGTGACCAGCACCTCGTCGGGCACGAAATCGCCGATCACGGCGCGCGGCGGCTCGGTTGCGACAAGATCGGTGGGTGCTACGATCGGACCGCCCGGCGCGGCCGCCGGTATTGCCGGCAGGCCCGAAGGCGGAGCGGTCGGCGGGGCCGCGGTATTGCCGGGAGGTATCGGCGCCTCGGTGACTAGGGTAGGATTGGGGAACAAGTCGACGATCAGCGCGGGAAGAAACACGGCACTCACCGTTGAAGCCTTAGCCGGCGTTTTGCCGCCGCTATCCTTCCCGTCGTCGCCGTCCTTGGCGCAGTCGGTGCCGGCGGCACTTGCCCGGTTCAGGCAGTCGATCTCCGCCTGGGTGAGGTTCGGGTCGTTGGTCTGCGCCATCGCGGACGTGGCGAAGATTGTCATCGCCGCCGTCAATCGAATGACCGCCTTAGCCGCCATCAGCCGGTTTCCTTCCCTCCAGGGCAGCTTCGGTGAAAGGCTGGGCGGCAATAAGGCCAAGCAGCTTCTGATAGTCGGCGGCGGTCTTGGCCGGAACGCCGAGGCGGAAGACACCGTCGGCGGTCGGCCCGCCGGCGATCTTCAACTGGTTCTGGTCGAGAAAAGCGACGATATCGGACAGCTTCGCATCCGGTTTGAACTTCACCAGTGCAAACGGCATTTTGGCCAGATCGTCTGCCGATCCGGCAATCTTGAAGTCGCCACCTCTGCTGCCGGTCTGGACAAAGGATTGCGCGACGACCAGGGCCAGCAGCACCGCGGCCGCGGCCCAGGCGACGCCGGCCGGCACCGCCATGAAGCGGCTCCAGGCCTGCGCCAGCCAGGGCGACGCCGCCGGCGCGCGGGCCGGGCCGGCCTCGGCGTCGAGCGCCTTGGCAAAGCGGCTGAGCGCATCGGCCGGCGGGCGGATTGCCTCGTTTGCGGCAGCAGTGCCGGAGAATTCGGCCTCGGCCTCGCCAAGCGCGGCCATCGCCGCCGGATCGCTCTCCAGCCATTCCTCGATGGCTTCCAGCTCGGCGCCTTCCAGCGAGCCGTTCAGATAAAACGGCAGCAGCATTTCCATTTCGTCGCGGCGTGACATTTTTTCAGCGGCGCTCATGGCCACCCCCTGTCGTAACCGGCGGCCTTGAGAGCTTCGCCGAGTTTCTTGCGGGCGTAGAACATCCTGGTCTTGACCGTGGCGACCGGAATACCGAGCACCTCGCCGATCTCGCTCACCGATTGCCCGTGATAATAGGCAAGGTCGATCACCGTGCGATGCTCTTCCGGCATGGCATCGATGAAGCGTCGCAAGGCAGCGGCCTTGTCTTCCTTCATCGTCACGACTTCCGGCGTGTCGGCACCGTCGGCGACCTGGGCCGCGTCATCGTCGTCGATCCAGTCTTCCTTCTTCCTGCGTAGCAGGGACAGCGCCTTGAAGCGGGCAATGCCGAGCAGCCATGTCGAGACCTCCGAGCGCCCCTCGAAGGCCGGCGCCTGCCGCCAGAGCTCGAGGAACACCTCGTTCGCGATATCGTCGGCCATCAGTTCCGATCCCGTCTGGCGTGCCACGAAGCGGTAGACCCGCGCGTGGTGGCGCATGAACAGGAGCCGCACGGCTGCACGGTCGCCCTTCGCGACCCGCTCGACGAGCGCGCGATCGGTCTCCGCGGCTGTCATCGCCGGTCGAGCCGCCTGGCTCCTGCCTGCTCTGTCGCTGATCGGCCCAAAAAGGTTCACCGCCTCCGCCGGATATTTGCGGAGGCTAACCGAAGAGCGGAGAGGTTGCCAGAGGTGCGCTTTCTCCTTCTCCCTGCGGGGGAGGGAAGACGCCGCCTTTGCAAACATCGCTGCAGCGAATACGCTCCGCAAATGATCAGGAATCCCACAGTTACGGTCGGTGCATTGCTGGTGAACCACGACCGGAAGGTCTTGATGGGTCTTCGCGCTGCCTGGAAGAGCGCGTGGCCTGGGCATTGGGACACGATCGGCGGCCGCGTTGAAGCCGGAGAGACGCTGGAAGAGGCACTCGTTCGCGAGATTCAGGAAGAAATTGGAGTGACGCCAACAGATTTCGGTTGGATGCGGTGCATTGGAGAGCGCCATCCCGAGCTCTATGGGAAGGCGTTGCACCACGTTTTCAAGGTCATCGGCTGGGAAGGCGGGGATCCAAGCAACATTTGCGAGGAACACACCGAGATCCGGTGGTTTGATGTCGAGGAACTTCAGCGCCTCCCCAATCTGGTGGATTGCGATTATCGCCGGCTCGCAAAGCTCGCCGCGACGTGACCTCCCGAAAGTACCCGTTCTCGCACGTGATCCGCGCACCGATCCTCGGCATTTCCCGTGACGCGAGGGAATCCCTAGGTGCTCAATTTCCCGCGCTTGCCATCCGCCGTCCCTTGATTCGCCTTCTCCAGCCCGCCGATCTCCACTTCGGGCATCTGTCGCTGATCGGCCCAAAAAGGGTTCACCGCCTCCGCCGGATATTTGCGGAGGCTAACCGAAGAGCGGAGAGGTTGCCAGAGTGTACCGTTCTCCCCCTTTTTAGCGATACTGTCTCGGCCGTCAGGCTCGCAATGACGGCGGCCACAAGGCGGCTCATAACCATCGGGTAAGGTGCAGTCGTTCAGCCTCGGGCGAGGCGTAATTGGACGCCATCGCCGTGCAGGGATTCCCGACAGTTTTGTAACTCAACAGTCCGCTGCCGGGCGACTAAGGTCCCGATCGCAAATGGCAATCCAGCCTGAAGAAACGAAATGTTATGACCAACAACAGCTTTGCGGCCGCGATTCTCGTGGATCAGTCGCCCATGGCGGTGTTCGCCGCGGTCAAGCGTCCACGCGAGTGGTGGGGCGCATGAAGCCTTGCGCGGTCGGAAGGAGCTTTCCATGAGATTGATTAGGCTGAAAGCGCCGGGAGGCTTGGAAAATCTCAAGCTGGTCGAGGAAGATTGCCCAGAACCAGGGCCGGGTGAGTTGCTTGTCAGGATACGAGCGTGTTCGTTGAATTTCCACGACAGTATGGTGGCGCTGGGAAAGAAACCGTGCGCCGATGGCCGTATCCCGCTGTCCGATGGCGCCGGAGAGGTGGTTGCGGTCTCAGACGATGTCCAAGAATTCAAGGTCGGAGATGCCGTCGTCAGCACCTATTGGCCCCATTGGCTGGCAGGCGAACCGACGCCAGCCAATAAGAAGGGCGAATTGGGAGATGATGTTGACGGCTATGCCCGCGAGTATGTGTGCATGCCCTGGCATGCCTTCACAAGGGCACCGGCAGACTTCACGCATGTGGAGGCGGCAACGCTTACTTGTGCCGGCGTCACCGCCTGGAAAGCCCTGATGGTGTGCGGCCAGGTGAAGCCTGGTGATACGGTGCTGGTCCTTGGCACGGGAAGTGTATCGCTGTTCGCGCTGCAATTCGCAAAAATTGCAGGCGCTCGGGTTATTGCCACCTCCTCATCGGAGGAGAAGCTGGAAAAGTTAAAGCGATTTGGAGCCGACATTGTCGTCAATTACAAGGCGGTGCCGGATTGGGGCCAGAAGGCAAGGGTATTGACGGACGGACGCGGCGTCGATCATGTGATCGAGGTTGGCGGGCCCGGCACATTGGCGCAGTCGATAACAGCTTGCAGGATGGGCGGCCACATCGCACTGATCGGTGTCTTGACTGGTTTTGCCGGGCAAGTTTCGATCCCGGCCCTGTTTTCCAATCAGATCAGGATCAGCGGAATCTCGATTGGCAGCAGGGCAGACCAGAACGACATGATCCGTGCCATAGAGGCCAACCGTTTGAAGCCTGCGATCGACCGCGGTTTTCCCCTGCAGGAGATCGCCAATGCCTTCAAGCACTACGAGTCCCAAAAGCATTTTGGCAAGGTCTGTCTCGAACTTTGACTCCTGTATCTGGCCTCCATTTGGCGTCGCGCATTTCGACCGGCTTTATGTTCTCCGCAAGCAAAGCAGGCCAGGCACCAATCAGTCGAGAAATGGCTTTGCCTTCATCGTCGCCGGCACCGGCACGCCGAGGCGCGCAAGCACCGTTGGCGCGAGCTGCAGCTGATCGAGCAGCGTCTTGGCTTCCGGACCCTCGCCGGATCCGAAGTAGTAAAGTGCGAAATCCTGCATCTCCTCGTCGTGGCCGCCATGATGGCCGCGATCGGTCTGGCCATGATCGGCGGTGACGATCACCTCGTAGCCGGCCTCCCGCCAGCGCGGCAGGAAGCCGGCGAGCATGGCGTCCATTGCATAGACGGCATGATCCATCTCATGGCAGTCATGGCCGAAGCGGTGGCCCATCGAGTCCAGCGTGCAGCTGTGCAGGATGCCGTAGTCGATGCCGTAGCGCCTGGTCAGCATGGTCAAGGTAGCGAACAGGTCGACGTCGCTCGGCGTCATCTGGTTCCTGGCATTATAGCCGGTCATGGTGTGGAACCGGCCGTGGCCGATCGGCCCGCCCGGCTCGTCGAACTCCATGTCCTCGACCAGGTCGAACGGATAGGCCCGGAAGAATTCGGACCAGTAGGAATGGGTGACCGCACCCGTCTTGCCGCCGGCCCTGCTGACTTCGGAAAAAATATCAGGCTGTTCGACGCGAAACCGGTTCTCGTTCGACAGGATACCGTGCACTTGGGGCGGCACGCCGGTGTGGATCGAGGCGTAGCAGGATGCCGAGGTCGACGGCAGGACGGAGCGCATTTTCCATACGCGGGCTTCGCCTGATTGCACCCAGCCTTCGAGATTGCCCATCAGCCGCCGCCAGTTCCGGTAAGGCACGCCGTCGAGGATGATGACCAAAAGTTTTGTCTTGAGCGCCACGGGAGTGTCTAATTTCCCGCGCTGGCCATGCGCCGTCCCTTGATCGCCTTTTCCAGCCAGCCGATCTCCATTTCGGGCACCGACGACAGCAAAAGATCGGTGTAGGCATCGAAGGGTGGCGTCAGCACGGTGCTCTTGGCGCCGTAGCGCACCACCTCGCCGCGATACATCACCGCGATTGAATCGGCGATCGACTTGACCGTGGCCAGGTCGTGGGTGATGAACAGATAGGCGACGTTTTCCTCTTTCTGCAGCCCGAGCAGCAGCTCCAGTATGCCATGGGCGACCAGCGGGTCGAGCGCCGAGGTCACCTCGTCGCAGATGATCAGCTTCGGCTTGGCGGCGAGCGAGCGGGCGATGCAGACGCGCTGCTTCTGGCCGCCCGAAAGCTCGGCCGGATAGCGGTCGATATAGCCTTTGCCCATTTCAATCTTGTCGAGCAGTTCGGCGACGCGTTTGTCGCGCTCGCGCCCGCGCATCCCAAAATAGAATTCCAGCGGCCGGCCGATGATGGTGCCGACCGTCTGGCGCGGGTTCATCGCCACATCGGCCATCTGGTAGATCATCTGCAATTGGCGCAGATCCTCTTTCGGCCGGTCGGCAAGCCGGTTGGCGAGCGGCCGCCCGTCGAAGGTGACGGTGCCTTGTTCGGGCGGCAAGAGGCCGGTGATGGCGCGCGCCAGCGTCGATTTGCCGGAGCCGGACTCGCCGACCACCGCCAGCGTCTGGCCCGGGAAAATATCGACCGAGACGTTCTTCAACACCTTGATGTGGCTGCGGCCATAGGCGGCGGTGATGTTCTTGACCGACAGGAACGGGCTCGTGCCGGGCTTCTGCTCCTGATGTTCGATCTCATGCACTGAAACCAGCGCGTTGGTGTATTCCTGGCGCGGCTCCTTGATGATCTGGCGCGTGCCGCCCCATTCGACCAGCCGGCCGTGGCGCAGCACCATGATCTCGTCCGATACCTGGGCGACGACGGCAAGATCGTGGGTGATGTAGAGCGCCGCGACATGCGTGTCGCGGATGGCATCCTTGATCGCCGCCAAGACGTCGATCTGCGTCGTCACGTCGAGCGCCGTGGTCGGCTCGTCGAAGACGATCAGGTCGGGCTCCGAGCACAGCGCCATTGCCGTCATCACGCGCTGCAGCTGACCGCCCGACACCTGGTGGGGGAAGCGCTCGCCGATGCTTTCGGGGTTCGGCAGGCTGAGCTTCTTGAACAGCGCCACGGCGCGCTTTTCGGCTTCGGCCCGCGTCGCCGTGCCGTGCAGCAGTGCTGCCTCGACCACCTGGTCCATCAGCCTGTGCGCCGGGTTGAAGGCAGCTGCCGCCGATTGCGCGACATAGCAGACCTCGCGGCCGCGCAATTTGCGGAACCCTTCGTTGCCGCCCTTCAGGATGTCGCGGCCATTGAGGATGACCTCACCGCCGGTGATGCGCACGCCGCCGCGGCCGTAGCCCATCGACGACAGGCCGATGGTCGATTTGCCGGCGCCGGACTCGCCGATCAATCCGAGCACCTTGCCCTTTTCGAGCGTCAGCGAGACATCGTGCACCAGCACGATGTTCTTCGGCGCCTCGCCCGGCGGATATACCGTGGCCTCGATGCGCAGATTGCGGATGTCGAGCAGCACGCCGGACCTCGGTTGCCCGGGCTTCGGTTGCCCGGGCTTCGGTTGCTTGTCAGCCATTACCCGCGTCCTCCCTTCAGGCTTGTCGTGCGGTTGAGCACCCAGTCGGCGACGAGATTGACGGAAATCGCCAGCGCTGCGATCGCCGCCGCCGGAATGAGGGCGGCGCCTATGCCGAAGACGATACCATCCTTGTTTTCCTTGACCATACCGCCCCAATCGGCGTCCGGCGGCTGTACGCCAAGCCCAAGGAAGGACAGCGTCGACAGGAACAGCACGGCATAGATGAAGCGCAGGCCGAGTTCCGAAACCAGCGGCGACAGCGCATTGGGCAGGATTTCGCGGAAGATGATCCAGCCGCTGCCTTCGCCGCGCAATTTGGCCGCCTCGACGTAATCCATGACGTTGATGTCGACGGCGACCGCCCTCGACAGGCGGTAGACGCGGGTCGAATCCAGAACGCCCATGACCAGGATCAGCGTCACCAGATTGGATGGCAGCACCGAAAGCACGACAAGGGCCATGATCAGCGTCGGGATCGACATCAGGAGATCGACGAGACGCGACAGAAGCGTGTCGAACCAGCCGCCGAAAACCGCCGCCGAGAAGCCGAGTATGGCGCCGAGCGAGAACGATAGCGCGGTCGCCAGCACCGCGATGAACAGGGTGATGCGGGCGCCATAGATCATGCGCGACAACAGATCGCGGCCCAGATTGTCGGTGCCCAGCCAATGCGCCGCCGACATCGGTTCCCAAGGGACGTCGCTGACGATCTCGGCATTGCCATGCGGCGCGATCCACGGCGCAAAAATCGCCGCCAGAACGAACAGCGCCGTCAGCACGATGCCGATCAATGCCGGGATGGGGATGCGTTTGATGACGAGCATACCCGACCCCTTCATTTCGGATGTCTAAGGCGCGGATTGGCGACGATTGCCGCTATGTCCGCGATGATGTTCAGGCTGATGTAGACGGCGGCGAAGATCAGCCCGACCGCCTGCACCACAGGCACGTCACGCTTGGTGACGTGGTCGACGAGATATTGGCCCATACCCGGATAGACGAAGATCACCTCGACAACGACGACGCCGACTATGAGATAGGCCAGGTTGAGCATTACGACGTTGATGATCGGCGCAATAGCATTGGGGAAGGCATGCCTGCGGATGACCGCGAAGGCGGAAAGCCCCTTGAGTTCGGCGGTTTCGACATAGGCCGACTGCATGACATTGAGGATCGCGGCGCGCGTCATGCGCATCATATGGGCGAGCACCACCAAGGTCAGCGCCGCCGCCGGCAGTGCTATGGCCTGGATGCGCTCGCCGAACGGCATTCCGTCATAGACGGTGGAAATGGCGGGAAACCATTGATGTTGCACCGCGAAGAAAAAGACGAGCACATAGCCGACGAAGAATTCCGGGAAGGACGTCGAGGCCAGCGCCAGTCCCGAGATCAGCTTGTCGACCCAGCCATTGCGGTAGCGCACCGCGATCAGCCCGAGGATGATCGCCAGCGGCACCGCGACGACCGCCGCCCAGAAGGCGAGGAACAGTGTGTTCCACAGCCTTCCCTTGATAGAGGTTGCGATATCCTGACCGCTCGACATAGCCGTGCCGAGATCACCGGTCAGAATGCCGCCGAGCCAGCGAAAATAACGGATGTAAGCCGGATCGTTGAGCCCGAGCTGTTCGCGCAGATTGGCGAGCGACTCCGGTGTCGCCGACTGCCCGAGAATGGCTTGCGCAACATCGCCGGGCAGGATCTGGGTGCCGGCGAAGATCAGGACCGAAACGGCCAATAGAAGGATGATGCCCAGCGCAATGCGCTGGGCCACCAGTTTCACGATGGGTGAGGACATATCCGCAAGGCCGGGCTCAGGCTTCGAGCCAGCACTTCGCGAGAGCATATCCGTTCATCAACTCCTGATGCGGATCATCCACCCAGCCGGTAACCTTGGCGCCCGTCGCGTCGATGAACTGATTGAACATCGGCAGGATCAGGCCGCCCTCGTCGCGCACCATCACAGCCATGTCGTGGTACATTGCCTTGCGCTTGGCCTCGTCGAGCTCGGCGCGAGCCGCCAGCACCATCTTGTCGAAATCCGGACGCTTGAACCGTGTGTCGTTCCAGTCGGCCGTCGACAGATAGGCAGTCGAGTACATCTGGTCCTGCGTCGACCGGCCGCCCCAGTAGGAGGCGCAGAAGGGCTGCTTGTTCCAGACTTCCGACCAGTAGCCGTCGCCCGGTTCGCGCTTGATCTCCAGCTTGATGCCGGCCTTGGCCGCGCTTTGCTGGAACAGCTGTGCGGCATCGACGGCACCGGGGAAGGCGACGTCCGACGTCCGGAGCAGGACGGCACCGTCATGGCCCGACTTCTTGTAGTGGAACTTGGCCTTGTCGGGATCGTATTTGCGCTGCTCGATCTCGGTGAATAGCGGGTACGATGCATTGATCGGGAAGTCGTTGCCGAGCGAGCCATAGCCACGCAGCACCTTGTTCAGCATCTCCTCGCGGTCGATCGCCAGCTTCAGCGCCATGCGCAAATCGTTGTTGTCGAACGGCGCGGTGTTGCAGTGCATGATGAAGACGTAGTGGCCGGGTCCCGAATGGTTGCGGATGGTGACGCCGGGCACACGCTTGATCAGGTCAACGATCTTCGGCTCGACGCGGTTGATCATGTGGACCTGGCCGCCCTGCAGGGCCGCCGTACGCGCCGTGGCGTCGTTGATGACGATGATCTCGATCTGGTCGGCATGGCCCATCTTGTCGCCCTGCCAGTAGTTGGCGAAGCGCTCGCCGCCATGGCGCACGCCGGGCTCGTTGGTGGTGACCTTGTAAGGACCCGCCGAGATGCCGGCATCGGCCTTGTCCTTGCCGCCGTTCGGCTGGATGATCAGGTGATAGTCGCTAAGCAGATAGGGAAGATCGGCATTCGGCTCCTTCAGCGTCAACACCACTTCCTTGCCGCTGGCCTTGATGCTCTCGATGCCTTTCATATAGCCGAGCGCGCCGGATTTCGACTTCTCGTCCGAATGGCGTTCGAGGGTGGCGGCCACGTCCTCTGCAGTCACTTTCTTGCCGTTGTGGAACTCGACGCCGTCGCGGATCTTCAGCGTCCAGGTCTTGGCGTCGTCCGACGAGCCGATCTCCTCGGCAATGCGGTTCTCGAGCTTGCCTTCGGGAGACAGCTCGACGATCAGTTCGCCCCACATCTTGCCGAAGGCGAACGGCACCTGCGTCATGAACAGCGCCGGATCGAGGCTGTTGGTGGATTCGCCACCGACGAGGCCGGCCTTGAGCGTGCCGCCCTTGACCGGACCCGCCGCGCGGGAAGCGCTGGAAAGCAGCGAATTGGCGAAGGTTGCGGTGACGCCGAGCGCTGCCGCCCGGCCGAGAAAATCGCGACGGCTCAGCTTGCCGGACGCAACGCGCCGGCTCAGATATTCCAGTTCGTTCGACATGTTGAGTTCCTCACTCTGTTGGTCCGACCTTATGGTCGTTTTTTCTCATTTCAATCGGGAGAATAATGACCGTAAGGGAAAGGGGTAAGCAAGACCGAATGCGACATGCCGTGGCGTAAATCGTGCGTCGCAATTGGACCAATCGCTATAAGTGCTCAAAGCAGTACCCGCGGGATATTCTCCTCGAAGTCGCGCTCGAAGACCAGTTTCTCGCCTTCATAGGCTTCAATTCTGGCGCTAACCATGAAGCTTTGCGCGTCGGAGCGCATTTCGGCGAAGGTTTCGGTGCGCACCGACCATTCATTTCGCGACAGCGTCTGGGTCCAATGCGTCTTGCCCAAGGCTGACAGCGGATCGTCAGGATGGATCGCCCACGTCTCTCTCGCGATGCTGCCATTGGCAAGGCTGTGTTCCAGGTCGCGCACCTCACCGAAATCGTCGACGATGGAAAGCGTGATCATTCCGGTCTTTTCGTCGCGATCGACATGACGCTCGGAATTGGCGGCGCGGACCGTTTCGGTTGCCCAGGGCGTGGCGCCTTCGGGGGCGGGGAAGGTGACCTCGTCGCCTGTCGCCGGCGGGCGCAGCGGCAGCATCAATGTCGCGGCCGACAATTCCAGCCGGACCGGCTCCGGCGACGGCCAGATCATCGGCCAATAGCTGTTGGAAATGGCCACACGCAAGCGGTGACCGGCCGGCACGCGATAGGCGCATTGGTCGAGCACCACCCGGGCGTTGACGATTTCGCCGGGCACCAGCGCTTCGGGAAATTCGTGCGAGTTGCGATGCGTCAGGTTGAGCACGCCGTAGGAGATCAGCTCCGACGCTCCGTCCGGATGGACGTCGCACAGCCGAACCGCGATGTTCGCCTGGCGCCGGTCCGCCGAGCCCCTGACCGCAACTTCGGGAGCACCGACGATGTCGATCGCTTCGTTCAGCACCGGCTGGCCGAAACACACCGACAGCGCATCGTCGGGGCGCTGGTCACCCGGCAGTTCCGGTCCAAAGGTGAAGGGGAAATATTCGCCACCGGCAAGGCCGCAGCTTTGCGGCGAAGTGACGATAGCGTGGTTGCCTTCAGCGATAAGCTCAACCTCTTGCGTCTTGATGTTGGGTGACGGCCATTCCGTTTCAGCGACCCAGCGGCCCGGCCGCTCGGGATGCCAGCGCGCCGGACGCACGCTGTCCATCACATAGGCGCGGTAGGCCGGGTCGGCCTCTACGCCGGTGTCGAGGTCCTTCAGCCAGCGGTCCCACCAGCGCAACGCCTCCTGCAGGAAGCCGATGCGCGGTTCGGGCGCGGCGTAATGCGGGTATTTGTGGATCCACGGGCCGACGATGCCCTTGACCGGCGCCTCGATATTGGCGGCGAGATGGGAAATCGTATTGCGATAACCGTCATGCCAGCCGCCGATCGACAGCACCGCGGCATGAATGGCGGAATAGTCCTCGCAGATCGAGCCGCGCTTCCAATAGGCGTCGCGATGCTGGTGCTTCAACCACAGCGGCGCCAGGAAGGGCTGGTTCTCCAGCCGGGTCAGCCACAGCTCGCGCCATCTGTTGTCGCCGGCCAGCAACGGATCCGGCGGCCGCGACGAATAGGACAGCATGGTCGAAGCCCAGCCGAAATTCTCGATCAGCAGGCAGCCGCCCTTGTAGTGGATGTCGTCGGCGTAGCGGTCGACTGTCGAACAGAGACTGATAACCGCCTTCAGCGCCGCCGGCTGCTTGGCTGCTACCTGCAGGCAGTTGAAGCCGCCCCACGAAATGCCCATCATGCCGACATTGCCGTTGCACCAGGGCTGCGCCGCCGCCCAGGCTATGACGTCGCAAGCGTCCTGCAATTCCTGCTCGGAATATTCATCGTCCATCAGCCCTTCGGAATCGCCGTTGCCGCGCATGTCGACGCGGATCGAGGCGTAGCCGTGGCCTGCGAAATAGGGATGCGTCAGCTGATCACGATAGATCGTGCCGTCGCGCTTGCGATAGGGCAGATGTTCGAGGATTGCCGGCACCGGATCGTCGGCGGCATCGGCCGGCATCCACACCCGCGCCGACAGCCGGCAGCCGTCCGGCATGACGATCCCCATATCCGGAAATTCGACGATCTTTCGTGGGAATTCAGTGACGATTTTCATGCCGGCAGACTCCAGGAGCGCCAGATGATGGAGTCCGCAGGATGTCGTCGTGGGCCAGCCAACGAATTCGGCTGGTCAATCCGCGTCAATTCAACGGGATGTCGTTTTCGGCCTTGCTCGCCTGGTAAGCGCCGGACAGTTCGTCGTAGATTGCAGAGATGGCGCTGATCCGCGCCTCCAGCCGCTCGCGCTCAGGCCCCGACAGCGATCGTACCAGTCTGCGGATCGAAAAGCTCTTCCAATAGGCATTCTCGGCATTGTAGCCGCCGGGATCGAGGGTGAAGACCTCTTTCAGGATCTTCAAATCGTGCGGGATAGCGAAACTGTCGCGCGAATCCTCGTGGCTGAACAGATAGTAGAAATTGTCGAAGCCGGTCCAGGTGATCGCCGACAGGCAGAGCGAGCAAGGTTCGTGCGTGGCGAGAAAGATGGCATCCGCGGTGTCGACGCGCTCGGCCTTCGGCATTTCGTAGAAGCGCTTCAGGCAATGCACCTCGCCGTGCCACAGCGGGTTTTCCGTCTCATTGTTGGTTTCGGCAAGCACCAGCGAGCTGTCGTCCTTGCGCAGGATCGCCGCGCCGAACAACTTGTTGCCATGCGCGACACCCTTCGCCGTCTTCGGCACGATGTCGTGCTCTATGACGTCGAGCAGGCGGTCGATCAGCGAAATGTCAGCCATCACCGGCTCCCATCGGGAAGATGAATCTCATAAGCGTGCGAGAAGTGGCACTCTTCGAGGTTGGAGCCGTCGCCGCCCCGGTCGACGACCAGGAAGTCCTGGGGCTCGCCGATCGGCGTCAGCACGCCGTGCCACAAATTGCGCGGATAGTTGACGCCTTGCCCGGGCGCGGTGATGAACGCATGCGGCTCGCCCGGGCCTTCCTCGCCGTCATGGCAGACGATGACCAGGAACGGCCGTGGTGACAGCGGAATGAAGGCCTGGCTGCCAAACGGATGGCGCTCGACCATGGTAAGCTTCAACGGCAGCTCATAGGGCGTGCCACGTACCATCGAGATCAGCACGTGCGCATTCGGCCCTCGTGCTTCAGCGGTGGCGAGATCGTGATAGCGCTCGGCCTTGCCGCCATTGATCGGATAATGGTTGTCGCCGCCCATATCGATGACGTCGCCGAATTCGGCGAAATTCTCGCGGGTCAGCGGCCGCGCGACGATGCGGATCACCGCGCGCGACCCTCGATGCCCACACCGCCGAGCTTGGCGTGGCGGTTCACGTCCTTGTAGAGGAGGTAGCGGAATTTGCCTGGCCCGCCGGCATAACAAGCCTGCGGGCAGAAGGCGCGCAGCCACATATAGTCGCCGGCCTCGACTTCGACCCAGTCCTGGTTGAGACGGTAGACCGCCTTGCCCTCCAGCACATAAAGCCCGTGCTCCATGACATGCGTCTCGGCGAAGGGAATGACCGCGCCCGGCTCGAGCGTCACGATGGTGACATGCATGTCGTGGCGGATGTCTTCAGGATCGACGAAGCGCGTTGTTGCCCAGCGGCCTTCGGTACCTGGCATCGGCGTCGGTACGATATCCTGTTCGTTGGCGAAGAACGCTTGCGGCAGCTCGATGCCGTCGACCGCATCGTAAGCCTTTCGGATCCAGTGGAAGCGGACGGCAGCGCCGCTTTCGTTGCGCACCGTCCACCCGCTCGCTGGCGGCAGAAACGCGAACCCGCCCGGCCTGAGCACATGCTTCTTTCCGGCTAGCGACACGCTCAGCTCGCCTTCAACCACGAATATCGCGCCCTCGGCATCATCATCCGGTTCTGGCCGGTCGCTGCCGCCGCCGGGCGCGAGCTCGACGATGTATTGCGAAAACGTCTCGGCAAAACCCGACAGCGGCCGCGACAGCACCCAGACCCGTGTCCCATCCCAGAACGGCAAGGCGCTGGTGACGATGTCCTGCATCACGCCTTTGGGGATTACGGCATAGGCCTGTGTGAACACGGCGCGTCCGGTCAGCAATTCACTCTGGCCGGGATGTCCGCCCTGCGGCGCATAATAGGTTCGCTCGGCCATTTTCATCATATCCATAAATTCAAGCCTGTTGCGGAAGCCAGGGCCCATCGCGGCAGCCAAAGCCTATTGTGGAAGCATGTCCTTGAGACGAAGCAGCGCGATGCGCTCGACCTGTCTGCAGGCGGTTTCGAATTCGACATCGCGGCTGTTGCCGATACGCGTTTCGAACTCGGCCAGGATGTCCTCCTTGGTCTTGCCCTTCACCGCAATGATGAACGGGAAACCGAAACCGGTGACGTAGGCGGCATTGAGCTTTGCGAACAGCTCGCGCTCGTTGTCGGTCAGCGCGTCTAGCCCGGCCGAAGCCTGTTCCCTGGAGGATTCCGCGGTTAGCCGCTTGGCCTGCGCCAGTTTTCCGGCAAGGTCGGGGTGGGCATTGAGCACGGAAAGCCGCTCGGCCTCGCTGGCCGCGCGAAAGACGCGGCAGAGCGCGTTGTGCAGGCCGCCGGCACTGTCATGCGCCGGGCCGAGTTCCAACTCGTAGGCGCGCTCGGCAATCCACGGCGAATGTTCGAAGACGCCGCCGAATGCGTGGACGAAGGCCTCGAATTCCATTTTCGACGGGCGCAATGCCGGCAACCGGAACGGATGCGTCTCCTGCCAATGTTTTGCAATGTCGATGCGCCGTGCCAGCCAGACCTTGTCGTGTGATTTGACGTAGTCGATGAAGCGCTTCAGTGCCGCGACCCGGCCCGGCCGCCCAACCAGGCGGCAGTGCAGGCCGATATTCATCATGCGCGGCCGCCCTGCCTTGCCCTCGGCATAGAGCGTGTCGAAACTATCCCTGAGATAGGCAAAGAACTGGTCGCCGGAGTTGAAGCCCTGCGGCGTGGCAAAGCGCATGTCGTTGGCGTCGAGCGTATAGGGGATGACCAGCTGCGGCTTCGCCGACCCGTTCGGTGTCACATGCTCGAACCAGTAGGGCAGTTCGTCGTCATAGGTGTCCGACACATAGTCGAAGCCGCCTTCTTCCGCCGCCAGACGCACCGTGTTGATCGACGTGCGGCCGGTGTACCAGCCGGTCGGCCGCGCGCCTGTCACCTCATAATGCAGCCGTATCGCCGCTTCCATGTCGCGGCGCTCGTCTTCTGGCGCGTGGTCGCGGTAGTCGATCCATTTCAGCCCGTGCGAGGCGATCTCCCAGCCGGCCTCCTGCATCGCTGCGACCTGGTCGGGCGAGCGCGCCAGGGCCGTGGCGACGCCGTAGCAGGTGACCGGCACCTGTGCCGCGCTGAACAGGCGCAGCAATCGCCAGAAGCCGGCGCGGGCGCCGTATTCGTAGATCGATTCCATGTTCCAGTGGCGCTGGCCGGGCCAGGGCGCGGCGCCGACGATCTCCGACAGGAAAGCCTCCGAGGCCTTGTCGCCGTGCAGGACGCAATTCTCGCCGCCCTCTTCGTAATTGACGACGAACTGGACCGCGACATGCGCCCCGCCGGGCCATTTTGGATCCGGCGGATTGGCTCCGTAGCCGCGCATGTCTCGTTCGTAACGCATTCTCGCTCCTGCCGGAAATTGTGATCAGGATAGTCGAAAGGAGTGCCTGCGCATTCCCCCGAAATTTTTGAAAGTGTTTTTGTCGCGCTCCGCTCGACCGGGACTTATGCATCGCCTTTAATTGGCGCACAATTCATGAATAGTGTTCGACTGTGCAGGGAATGGAGCAGCCAGTGGCGGAAACGTCGAAAGCCGAAGGCGGGCGCCTGACGACCCATGTCCTCGACACCGCGGCCGGCAAACCGGCGGCCGGTCTGTCGATTGAGCTCTATCATCTTGACGGCCAGGCCCGGACGCATCTGAAAACGGTCGTCACCAATGATGACGGCCGTTGCGATGCTCCGTTGCTTGCCGGCGCGGAGTTCCGTACCGGCGAATACGAATTGGTCTTTGCGGCCGGCGATTATCTGCGCCGGCAGGGGACAAAACTGCCGGAACCGGCCTTCCTCGACCATGTGCCCATCCGCTTCGGTATGGCCGAGCCGATGCACTATCATGTGCCGCTGCTTCTGTCGCCGTACGGCTATTCGACCTACCGGGGAAGCTGAGATGGCCGGGATCAAGACACGCAACGAAATCCGGTTCATCCTCAATGGCGAGGACGTCGCGCTCGGCACGGTTGCACCCGACCAGACACTGCTCGACTGGCTGCGGCTCGACCGCTCGCTGCGCGGCACCAAGGAAGGTTGCGCCGAGGGCGACTGCGGCGCCTGCACGGTGCTGGTCGGCAGGCTCTCCGGTGGAACACTGGTCTATGAAAGCGTCAATGCCTGTATCCGCTTCCTTGGCTCGCTAGACGGCACGCATGTCGTGACCATCGAGCATCTGCGCGGCGACGCAGGAAAACTGCACCCCGTGCAGCAGGCGATGATCGATTTCCACGGCTCGCAATGCGGCTTCTGCACGCCGGGTTTCGTCATGTCGCTTTATGCGCTGTGGATGCGGTCGCCGGAGCCGTCGGACGCCGCCATCGAAAAGGCACTGCAAGGCAATCTCTGCCGCTGCACCGGCTACGAGGCGATCATGCGCGCCGCACGTGCCATCTCCAGCTACGGCAAGGCGGCAAAGGATCCGTTGGCGGCCGAGCGCAAGGCAGTCACGGCCAAGCTCGACGCGATGAAGGACGGTTCGCGCATTGAGATCGGCTCCGGCAACAAGCGGCTGATCGTGCCGGCCAATGCCGACGATCTCGCCAGCGTGCTGGTCGAGGAGCCGGGCGCCACTATCGTCGCCGGTTCGACCGATGTCGGCCTTTGGGTGACCAAGCACATGCGCGATATTTCGCCGGCGGTTTTCATCGGCAATCTCGATGGTCTGTGCGGGATGTCCGAGGACAAGGGCGTCATCTCGATCGGCGCCGGTGTCACCTATAGCGAAGCCTTCTCGACGCTGGCAAAATGCATCCCGGCGCTAGGCCCGCTGTTCGACCGCATCGGCGGCGATCAGGTGCGCAACATGGGCACCATCGGCGGCAATATCGCTAACGGTTCGCCGATTGGCGACACGCCGCCGCCGCTGATCGCACTCGGTGCCCGCATGACGCTGCGTCGCGGCCACAAGCGGCGGACGATCCCACTCGAAGATTTTTTCATCGCCTATGGCCGACAGGACCGGCAGCCCGGCGAATTCGTCGAGGCCGTGCATGTTCCGCTGCCGGGCAGCGAGACGAAATTTGCCGTCTACAAGATCACCAAGCGCCGCGACGAAGACATCACCGCAGCGCTAGGCGCGTTTTTCCTGACGCTGGCCGCGGACGGCACGGTGGCGGAGATACGCATCGCCTATGGCGGCATGGCGGCAACGCCGAAGCGCGCCTTTGGCGTAGAAAAGGCATTGCTTGGCAAGCCCTGGACGGAAGCGACGGTCGAGGCGGCGATGGCCGCGTACGCCGGCGATTTCACCCCGCTGACCGACATGCGGGCAAGCGCCGAATACCGGGCGCTGGCGGCGCGCAACCTGCTGCTGCGCTTCTTTGCCGAAACCATGGGCACCCGGGCGCCGATCCAGGTATCACGGCACGAGGCGGCATGATGAACAAGCACGCCACTCCGAACTTGAAGGCGCAAAAAATCGCCGGCGGCGTCGCCACCGATCAGCGCCATGATTCCGCGCACAAGCATGTCAGTGGCACGGCCGTCTATATCGACGACATGCCGGAACCGGCCGGCACGCTGCACGGCTGTCTTGGGCTTTCGGCGGCGACGCATGCCACCGTCACCAGCATGGACCTGTCGGGGGTCCGCGCCGCACCCGGCGTCATCGACGTGCTGACGGCGAGCGACGTGCCCGGCGAAAACGATATTTCGCCGACCGGCCGCCACGACGAGCCGGTGCTTGCCGACGGCAAGGTGCAATTCTTCGGCCAGCCGATCTTCTGCGTCATCGCCGAAACCCGCGAGCAGGCGCGCCGGGCGACGAGGCTGGCCAAGGTCGAATACAAGGAATTGCCGTTCGTCGCCGATATTGGCGAGCTCGATCCCCGGAAAGACAAGCTGGTCACGCCGCCGCTGACCCTGAAGCGCGGTGATGCAGCGGCTGCGATCAAGGCAGCGCCACGCCGGCTGAAAGGGCAGATGCGCATCGGCGGCCAGGAGCATTTCTATCTCGAGGGTCATATCGCCTTGGCCATCCCTGGCGAGGACCACGACGTCACCATCTATTCCTCGACCCAGCACCCGAGCGAAATCCAGCACATGGTCAGCCATGCGCTCGGTGTTCCGAGCCACGCGGTGACGGTGGAAATCCGCCGGATGGGGGGCGCTTTCGGCGGCAAGGAAACGCAAGGCAATCAGTTTGCGGCATTGGCCGCTATCGCCGCGAAGAAACATCATCGGGCCGTGAAAATCCGGCCCGACCGCGACGACGACATGATCGCCACCGGCAAACGCCACGATTTCCTCGTCGACTACGAGGTCGGCTTCGACGATGAGGGCAATATTCTCGGCGTAGATTTCATGTTCGCGGCGCGCTGCGGCTTCTCGGCCGACCTCTCCGGCCCGGTCACCGACCGCGCGCTGTTCCATTGCGACAACACCTATTTCTGGCCGGCGGTGCACGCGCAATCGGCGCCGCTCTACACCAATACGGTATCGAACACCGCCTTTCGCGGCTTCGGCGGCCCGCAAGGCATGGTCGGCGCCGAGCGCGTCATCGACGAAGTCGCGTTTGCCGTCGGCAAGGACCCGCTCCAAATCCGCAAGAAGAATTTCTACGGCACCAGCGACCGCAACATCACGCCCTACCACCAGACGGTCGAGGACAACATCATCCACCGCATCGTCGCCGAGCTGGAGGCGAGTTCCGACTATGCAAGGCGCCGCCGCACCATCGATGCTTTCAACGCCAACAGCCGCTTCATCAAGCGGGGACTGGCGCTGACGCCGGTCAAGTTTGGCATCTCGTTCACCGCCACCCATTACAACCAGGCCGGCGCGCTGGTGCATGTCTATACCGATGGTTCAGTGCACCTGAACCACGGCGGCACCGAGATGGGGCAGGGCCTCTATGTCAAGGTGGCGCAGGTTGTGGCGGAAGAGTTCCAGATCGACCTCGATCAGGTCAAGATCACCGCGACGACGACCGGCAAGGTGCCGAACACCTCGGCCACTGCCGCGTCTTCCGGCTCCGACCTCAACGGCATGGCGGCGCAGAACGCCGCCCGCCAGATCAAGGACCGGCTGACCAATTTCGCCGCCGAGAAATTCCAGGTGCCGCGCGACCAGGTGCTATTCCTGCCAAACCGGGTGCGCATCGGTAATCAGGAGATCGCCTTCGCCGATCTCGTCAGGCAGGCCTATATGGCGCGCATCCAGCTTTCGGCGGCTGGCTTTTACAAGACGCCGAAAATCCATTGGGACCGCGACAAGGGCGAGGGTCGCCCCTTCTATTATTTCGCCTATGGCGCGGCTTGCTCGGAAGTTTCGGTCGACACGCTGACCGGCGAATATGTCGTCGAGCGCACCGATATTCTGCACGAAACCGGGCGTTCGCTGAACCGCGCCATCGACCTCGGCCAGATCGAGGGCGGCTTCATCCAGGGCATGGGCTGGCTGACCACGGAGGAACTGTGGTGGGACGACAAGGGGCGGCTGCGCACCCATGCGCCGTCGACCTACAAGATCCCGCTCGCTTCGGACCGGCCGAAGATTTTCAACATCACGTTGGCCGACTGGGCGGAAGCAGGCGAGCCGACGGTGCACCGCTCCAAGGCGGTCGGCGAGCCGCCCTTTCCGCTCGCAATGTCGGTGCTGCATGCGCTGTCGGATGCGGTGGCGAGCGTTGCTGGCCACAAGATCTGCCCGCGCCTTGACCCGCCTGCCACGCCGGAACGGGTGCTGATGGCGATCGAACGGCTGAAGCGAGAAGCCAGGACCGGCACTTGAATCCCGGAAAACGTGCAATTCAGGCCGAAAAACTCTATATTTCCCAACAGGGAACGCGAATGATGAACGCGAAAATGCAGAGCCTGAAAGCCTTTCTTGCCGGTGCCTGCCGGGTCGCCTTGGTTGAGGTGGCCGGGACAAAAGGCTCGACGCCGCGCGAGAGGGGTGCCTTCATGCTCGTCTCAGGATCGGCCACTTTCGGCACGGTCGGCGGCGGCCAGCTCGAATATATGGCGATCGACAAAGCGCGGCAGATGCTTGGTCGATCGGCCTCAGGTTCTGGCGAATCTGTCGAGGCTGGCGCCGCCCCTCATCCGCCTGCCGGCCCCTTCTCCCCGTATAGTTACGGGGAGAAGGGGGCTGGCCGCAACGCTGTCGCGACGCTCGACGTCGCGCTCGGCCCGGAGATCGGGCAGTGCTGCGGCGGCAGGGTCGAGGTGCTGATCCGGCTGGTTGACGCCGCGCTTGAGGCCAAGTTGGTCGCGGCGGCGGAAGCCGAGGAGGCGCAGCTGCCGCATGTCTACATCTTCGGCGGCGGCCATGTCGGCCATGCGTTGGCCTCGGCGGTGGCTTTGCTGCCGGTGCATGTCATCATTGCCGAGACGCGAGCCGAAGCGCTGGAGGGCATGCCAGACACGGTCGAAACCTGTTTGACGCCGATGCCTGAGGCGATGGTGCGCGAAGCCCCGGCTGGATCCGCCTTCGTCGTCCTTACCCATGACCACGCGCTGGATTTCCTGATCGTCGCCGAGGCGCTGAAACGCCGGGATGCCGCCTATGTCGGCATGATAGGCTCCAGAACCAAGAAGGCGACGTTTCGGAACTGGTTCCTTAAGTCGGCGGACGGAAGCGAGGCGGAATTTGACCGCCTCGTCTCGCCGATCGGCGGCGATGCCGTCAAGGACAAGCGCCCGCAAGTGATCGCCGCACTCGCCGCAGCCGAGATCATGACGGCGTTGGCCGCCCACGCGATAGAACCGGCAGCTCCGTCCAAAGCACGTCGTGGCAAGGCGATGGCGGGCTGACGTTTCCTTCTATTCCTGTTCCTGCGTGTGTGCCTCGAGGAACCACAGCAATTTGTCGAGCGAGCGTGAATAGGCGGTGAAGATGTCGGCGGTGTCGGCGTCGCCCGCTCCCGCCGCTTCGTCGATCGCCGCGCGTGCCCGCTTGGCGGTCGCGGCATAGCGGTCGATCAGCGCCGCCAGATGATCTCGGGTCTTGTGGATGTCGGTCGGATAGGCCTCGAGCATAGTCGCCTTCGACACCTCCTGCGATGTGCCGAGCGCCGTGCCGCCGAGCTGTACGGCGCGCTCGGCAATGGTGTCGACATGTCCGTCGATCTCCTCGCGGAACGTGTCGAGCATCTCATGGATGGCGATGAATTGCGGCCCCTTGACGTTCCAGTGCGCCTGCTTGGTGATCAAGGCCAGATCTATGGCGTCGGCGAGGCGGGCGTTGAGAAGATCGATACACTCTTTCTTGGCATTGGATTGCAGGTCGTTGCGGGTGGCGATGGCATCCATGATCGGCTCCTGTGGCGGTTGCGTCCGCGTGGTTTGAAGAGGGCGAAGGTTGTGGAAGGTCAATCGAACATGCGCGCAGACGCCCTCATCGCCGCGGCACAGCATCCCAAAACGGCGATCTCCGACTTTCGTTCCGCTCGTCGTTTACGCTGGCCTTTTCAAGCCCAGATGGTCGCGCAGCGTGCTGCCGTCATAATCCGTACGGAACAGACCGCGCCGCTGCAGCTCCGGCACGACAAGCGTGGCAAAGGCATCGAGTTCGCCGGGAAAATAGGATGGCATCAGGTTGAAACCGTCTGCCGCGCCGCCCTCGAAGCGTGCTGCGAGCTGGTCGGCGATCTGGGCCGGAGTTCCGACGACGCGCCAATGGCCGCGCGCGCCGGCGAAATGACGGGCAAGCTGGCGAATGGACAGGTTGTCGCGGCGCGATTGCTCGATGACGAGCGCCTGCCGGCTCTGCATGCCTTCGCTGGCCGGCAGCTGCGGCAGCGGTCCGTCGATGGGATAGCGCGAGAGATCGGATATGCTGAGATAGCTGGAAAGCAGCGCAACGCCGACATCGTCCGGTATCAGCTCCTGCAGTTCATCATGTTTTGCCCGGGCTTCCGCTTCGCTTGCCGCGACGACCGGCGCCACCCCAGGCATGATCTTGAGGTCGTCCGGCTTGCGCCCATAGGCAGCCAGCCGTCCCTTGAGGTCGTCGTAGAAGGCCTTCGCTTCCTCGAATGTCTGCGCCGCCGTAAAGACCACGTCGGCGGTCCGGGCGGCGAGGTCACGACCCTCGTCCGACGCTCCCGCTTGCACCATGACCGGTGCACCTTGTGGCGAGCGCGGCAGATCGAGCGGGTCACGCACCGAAAAACTTCTGCCTTCGTGTCCACCCTGGCCTCGCCAAAGGCCGGCAACCACGGCAGCGAATTCGCGCGCGCTCGTAACGGTCCGCATGCGGGCGCAGACCGGTCGAGCCGAAATTGGCGGCCTCGATCTGGCTGGCCGAAGTGACAAGGTTCCAGCCGGCACGCCCGCCGCTCAGATGGTCGAGCGACAGGAAGGTCCGCGCCAGCCCGTAAGGCTCGTTGTAACTCGTCGATGCCGTGGAGACGAGGCCGATGCGCTCCGTCTGCACCGCGAGCGCCGCAAGCAGGCTGATCGGCTCGAAGCCAATCGAGCGCGACGTTTGGCTGGCGATGTCGACATTGGCCTCGCGCACACCGGCGGCGTCCTCGCAGAAGATCATGTCGAACTTCGCCGCTTCCGCCGTCCGCGCCAGCTGGATGTAATGATCGATGTCGATGCCAGCCGTGACATGCGCCTGCGGATGGCGCCAGGCGGCGATGTGGTGGCCTGTCGCCCATAGGAAGGCGCCGAGCTTCATCTGGCCTCGACCGGCGCTCATTGCCGATTCTCCCCTGCAAGCCCGAGATGGGCCCGCAGTGTCGCCGCGCTGTAGCCGGACCGGACAAGGCCGCGGCGGCGAAGCTCCGGCAGCACGAGACCGATGAAATCGTCGAGCGCCGACGTGAGCGGCACGGCGATGTTGAAACCGTCGCAGGCTTTCGAGCGAAAGCACTCTTCGAGCCTATCCGCAAACATATCCGGCATGGCGGCCATCTCGCCATCCGTGACAACATTCATCAGCACCTTCAGCCCCTCCGGCCTGCGCCCGAAGGCAAGCGCACGGCGCTTCAGATCGTCAGCCCAGTCGATCGATCGCTGGTCTAGCAGGACAACATCGGCGGTGCGGGCGGCGATATCCATGTCGGGCTCGGACAGGCCCGACATGACCAGCACCGGCGTGTCCTGCGGCGACCGCGCCACGTTGAGCGGCCCGCGCACAGAAAAATATTCGCCCCTGTGGTCGAGAAGGTGCATCTTCTCGGGATCGAAGAAGCGGCCGCCACTTTTGTCGAACAGAAGCGCGTCTGCGTCCCAGCCTTTCCACAAGCCTTGCACGATGCCGACGAATTCCTCGGCGCGCAGGCGGAATGCGTCGCCGGAAAACCCTTCCGGTCGGCTGAAATTGGCCGCCTCGCGCGGGTCGGGCATCATGCTGGCGTTCCAGCCGGCGCGGCCATGGCTGATAATGTCGAGCGAAGCGAAACGGCGCGCGAGATTATAGGGCTGGTGGGCGACCATTGACGCCGCGGCGATGAGACCGATCCTGCTTGTCACCGTCGCCAGCGCTGCCAGCAAGGTCGTTGCTTCGAAGCGCATTTGCCGGTTCGGTCCGCCTGCAACCGGCGCGGAATCGGCGAGCAACACCATATCCAGGCCGGCCGCTTCGGCTTTTTGCACGGACCGCGTCAGCAGACTGAAATCCGGAACGACGTCGGACGGAGAGGAGGGAGCAGTTTCCGGAGCTAGTGAAACGGCTAGATGCATTGTGGCGCCGCTGGCCATCGGTCTTCCCTGGTGAGTGAGATTCCATAAGAAATATCTTCGCCGGCTGGACGGAAAGCAACCGGCCAGCCGGCGATCATTTGCCGGCCAGAATATCCCTGATCAGCCGCTGGCAGCGCTCGGCCATGAAGTCGAGCAGCAGCCGCACCTTCGGATCCTGCAGCTTCTTATGCGGGTAGACGGCGGCGAATTGCACCGGCGTCGGCGGCGTTTTGCTCAGGATCACCTTCAGCCGCTGGTCGCGGATAAACGGCTCGACCTCGAAGCGCGGCTTGTTGATGATGCCGCGGCCGGACAGCGCCCAGCCGGTCAGCACGTCGCCGTCATCGGTATCGTAGGGGCCGTGCACTTCGAACTTTTGCGGCCCGTTCCGCGTCTGCAGGGTCCAGACATATTCGCGCGCGCCGGAATAGCGCAGCATCAGGCAATCGTGCTTCTTGCCGATCAACTCGCTCGGCTCGCTCGGCTCGCCGCGCGCCTCCAGATATTGCGGAGCCGCCACCAGCACTCGCTCGCAGTCCATGATGCCGCGCATCCTGAGGCTGGAATCCTCGATGATGCCCAGCCGGAACGCAACGTCGATGCCTTCCTTCATGATATCGACATTGTGGTCGGAAAGCCGGAGCCGCACCTCGATATCTGGGTATCTGTCGTGGAAATCCGGGATGCCGGATGCCACCAGTCTCCGCCCGAGGCCGAGCGGCGCTGTCACCTTTATGGTGCCGCGCGGCTGGCCGGATAACGCGCTGACCGCAGCTTCGGCCTCGGTGACCGCCTCGAGCACCTGCTTGGCGCCGGAATAGAACACCGTGCCGTGCTCGGTCGGCATCAACTGCCGCGTCGTGCGGTTGAACAGCCTGACACCGAGATGCTTCTCGAGCTCCTTGATCCGGTTGGAAGCGACCGCCGGCGAAATGCGCATGTCGCGCCCAGCCGCCGACAAATTGCCGAGTTCGACGACGCGAACAAAAACGGCGATGTTATCGAGATAGGCCATGCGGCTTTCGGGGCTCTCATGTGGCTGCGTATGATCAGCCTAGTATTTTCCAATTTTTTTTGAAAGTCATCGTGCACCTCAGCCCTTTCCGTTTGCGCTCCAGTCCGTAAAGTCAGTCGATCGGCAGGGACGATTTTTCATGATGGATTTCGCGATATTCTGGGATTGGCTGAGTTTCGCCGTGCGCTGGCTGCACGTCGTCACCGGCATCGCCTGGATCGGCTCGTCCTTTTATTTCGTCGCGCTCGACCTCGGCCTGCGCCAACGCCCGGGCATGCCTGCAGGCGCTTTCGGCGAGGAATGGCAGGTGCATGGCGGCGGCTTCTACCACGTGCAGAAATATCTGGTGGCACCGGCCGAAATGCCCGAGCACCTGACCTGGTTCAAGTGGGAATCCTACGCCACCTGGCTGTCAGGCTTCGCGATGCTGTGCGTGGTCTATTATGCCGGGGCGGACCTGTTCCTGATCGATCCGAATGTGCTTGCCATGTCGGTGCCTACAGGCATCTTGCTGTCGCTGGCGACGATCGGCGTCGGCTGGGTGGTCTACGATCTCCTGTGCCGTTCGCCGCTCGGCAACAGCGACACCGGCCTGATGCTGGTGCTGTATGGGGTGCTGGTATTCATGGCCTGGGGACTGACCCACCTGTTCACCGGCCGCGCCGCGTTCCTGCATCTTGGCGCCATCACCGCGACGATCATGTCGGCCAACGTCTTCATGGTCATCATCCCCAACCAGAAGATCGTCGTCGCCGACCTGATCGCCGGCCGTAAGCCCGATCCGAAATACGGCAAGATCGCCAAGCAGCGCTCGCTGCACAACAACTACCTGACGCTGCCCGTTTTGTTCCTGATGCTGTCGAACCATTATCCGCTGGCGTTCGGGACAGAGTTCAACTGGGTCATCGCCTCGCTTGTGTTCATCATCGGCGTGCTGATCCGGCACTATTTCAACACCAGGCATGCGCGCAAAGGCAATCCGACCTGGACCTGGCTGGCGGCGGCCGTGCTGTTCTTGGTCATCATCTGGCTGTCGACGGTGCCGAAGTTGCTGACCGGCGAGGCGAAGGCGTCGGCGGCGGCCCAGGTCTACGTTGCCTCGGCGCATTTCCCTGCCGTGCGCGATACGGTGCTTGGCCGCTGTTCGATGTGCCACGCCGCGGAGCCGTCCTACGAGGGCATCTACCACGCGCCGAAGGGCGTGATGCTCGACACCGATGCCGGCATCGCCGAGCACGCCGGCGAGATCTACCTGCAGGCCGGCCGCAGCCACGCCATGCCGCCCGCCAACGTCACCCAGATCACCGACAAGGAACGGGCGCTGCTGGTGGCATGGTTCGAAGGCGCAAGGAAATGACCAGCACGCTCCTGCGCGGCCGCACGCTGTCGTTTTTGCGCTGGCCCGAAACCGTCGACGACCATTCCGCCTGGCGCTACGAGCAAGATGGCGGCCTGCTGCTCCGCGATGGTAGGATCATTGCCGCCGGCGCCTATGCCGAGGTCGAGAAAAAGGCGGGCGAGGGAACAAGAAAGGTCGACCATCGGCCGCATCTGCTGCTGCCCGGGTTCATCGATGCGCACGCGCATTTTCCGCAGATGCAGGTCATCGCTTCCTTCGGCGCCGAGCTGCTCGACTGGCTGAACACCTACACTTTTCCGGAAGAGACAAAATTCGGGAACGCTCAGCATGGCCGCCGTATCGCCAGGCTGTTCCTGGATGAAGTATTGCGTCATGGCACGACGACTGTCGCCGCCTATTGCTCGGTACACAAGGAATCGGCCGAGGCGTTCTTTGCCGAGTCGCATGACCGCAACATGCTCAACATCGCCGGCAAGGTGATGATGGACCGCAACGCGCCGGACGGCGTGCTCGACACGCCGCAATCGGGTTATGACGACAGCAAGGCGCTGATCGAGGAGTGGCACGGCAAGGGGCGCCAGCACTATGCCATCACCCCGCGCTTCGCCATCACCTCGTCACCCGAGCAATTGGAAACGGCGGGCGCGCTCTGCCGCGAATATCCGCAATTGCATATGCAGACGCATCTGTCGGAAAACCACGCCGAGATCGCCTTCACGCAGCAGCTTCATCCGCAGGCGCGCGACTATACCGATGTTTATGAGCATTACGGGCTGCTCGGGCGCAGAAGCCTGTTCGGCCATTGCATCCATCTGTCGGAACGCGAGGCGGATGCGCTTTCCGATAGCGGCTCGGTGGCGGTGTTCTGCCCGACCTCCAACCTGTTTCTCGGCTCGGGCCTGTTCGATTATCAGCGCTATCGCCGCCGCGAGAAGCCGCTCCGCATCGCCGCCGCCACCGATGTCGGCGGTGGCACCAACTATTCGATGCTGCGCACCATGGACGAGGGCTACAAGGTGATCGCGCTGAATGGCGAGAAGCTCAATCCGTTTCAGTCATTCTGGCAACTGACCCGCGGCAATGCTGAGGCGCTGTCGCTTGTGGAAAAGATCGGCACTCTGGAGGAAGGCAGCGACGCCGATATCGTCGTGCTCGACGCCCGCGCCACGCCGGCGATGCGGCTGCGGGTGGAGACGGCGGACACGCTCGCCGAGGAATTGTTTCTGCTGCAGACGCTCGGCGACGACCGCGCCGTGCACGAGGTCTATGTCGCCGGTCGGGCAGCCTAAGGCGGACATGGCGACCTAGCTGGTCCCGGCGTCCCGGCTTGACCGAACGGCAGCCATCGGCCAAAGCGTGCGGCGAGATTGACAGGGGAACGACATGGCCGTTGCGGACGACATCGCTCTGATCAAGAAACAGGAAGCCGCGCTTGTTTTCTCCGCCTTCGACGAGGCTGTCGCTTTCGAGATCGGCTCGGCGATCCGCGACCGGGCTTTGACCGAGAACCTGCCGATCATCATCGATATCAGAACCTTCGATCGGCCGCTGTTCTATGCGGCAATGCCCGGCTCGAACGCTTCCAATCCGGACTGGGCGCGGCGCAAGATCAACGTCGTGCGGCGATTCCTGAAAAGCACCTACCGCATGGTGCTGGAGCAGCAGCGCCCCGACCGCAGCTTCAAGCCTGGCGAGGGGCTGGACATTGTCGACTACGTGCTGGCCGGCGGCGGCTTTCCCATCACTGTCAAGGGCGCCGGTGTCATCGGCGTGATCGCCGTCTCGGGCCTGCCGGAGCGTGAGGACCATGGTGTGGTCGTCGATGCGCTCTGTGCCTATTTGGGCGTGGATAACCAGGAGTTGGTCCTGCCGCCGGAAGCAACATCGTGACGTTGGCGCCGCCCCTCATCCGCCTGCCGGCACCTTCTCCCCGTCTAGCGACTGGGAGAAGGGAAGCGCTCCAACGCTGGCTACCCCCTCTCCCCGTCTCTAGACGGGGAGAGGGTAAGGGTGAGGGGCAGCGCAAACGCCGCAGAAGTTCGCAGAACGTCGGTGGCAGCTCAGTATGACCATTCTCGACCCGAAATCCTTCCTTATATCCATCTTCAACGCCGCCGTTGCCGCCGCCGATCCCCAGAGGACGATCAAGAATCATTTGCCCGCAAGGCCGAAGGGCCGCACGATCGTCATCGGTGCAGGAAAAGGCTCGGCGCAGATGGCGGCGGCTTTCGAGAAAGTGTGGGACCGGCCGATCGAAGGTTTGGTCGTCACCCGCTACGGCTATGGCGCGGCCTGCCGGCGCATCGAGATCATCGAGGCGGCGCATCCGGTGCCGGATGCCGCCGGGCTGGAAGCTTCGCGACGGCTGCTCGAAAAAGTCCAGGGACTGACTGCGGACGACCTGGTCGTAGCGCTCATTTCCGGCGGTGGCTCGGCGCTGCTGCCGTCACCCGCCGAAGGTCTGACGCTGGCCGATGAGATCGCCGTCAACGAGGCGCTGCTCGCCTCCGGCGCGCCGATCGCCGCGATGAACACGATCCGTAAGCACCTTTCCACCATCAAGGGCGGCAGGCTGGCGGCCGCCGCATATCCGGCCAAGGTGGTCTCGCTGGTGGTATCAGACATTCCGGGCGACAATCCGGCTCTGGTCGCTTCTGGTCCGACCGTGCCGGACATAGGCAGCCGTGAGGACGCACTGGCGTCGATCGCTGCCTATGGCATGAAGCTGCCGGCTTCGGTCATGGCGCATATCAAGTCGCCGGCGGCCGATGCGCCACGTCCGGACGATCCGCGTTTTATCCGCAACGAGGTGCATCTGATCGCTTCGGCCGGCGTCTCGCTGGAAGCAGCAGCGGCCGAAGCGAAGCGCCGAGGTATTCAGGCCGTCATTCTCTCCGATTCCATCGAGGGCGAGGCACGCGAGGTCGGTGGCATCCACGCCGCAATCGCGCGCGAGGTGGCGACGCGCAGCCGGCCATTTGCAAAGCCGGTGCTGATCCTGTCGGGCGGCGAGACGACGGTGACCCTGCGCGCGAAAGGCAAAGGCGGCCGTAACTCGGAATTCCTGCTCGCCTTCGCCATCGGCATCACCGGCATGGCGGGCGTGCACGCACTGGCCGCCGACACCGACGGCATTGACGGTTCGGAAGACAATGCCGGCGCCTTCGCCGACGGCTCGACAGTTTCGCGGATGCGCGCGGCGGGCGTCGATGCCAAGGCCATGCTTGCCGGCAACAACGCCTGGACGGCATTCAATGCCGTAGATGACCTTTTCGTACCCGGTCCGACCGGCACAAACATCAACGATCTCCGGGCGATATTGATCAAATAGCTCAGGCCGCCATCAGCCTTTTCACCGCTCTCATATCCTGCAGGAACCGCTCGCGTTCGGCCCGCTTGTCCGCCGGCTCGCGAATGCGCAGAATGAAGGACGGGTGGATGGTGACGAAGACACGCAAGCCATCGTCGCGCTCCACTACCGCCCCGCGCATCTTCATGATCGGCACCACCTTGCCGAGCAGCGCCTGCGCTGCAGTGGCGCCGAGTGCCACCGCCAGGTTGGGCTTGATCAGATCGATCTCTTTGTCCAGCCACCAGCGGCAAGCCTGCACCTCGCCGGCATTCGGCTTGGAGTGGATGCGCCGCTTGCCGCGCGGCTCGAACTTGAAATGCTTAACCGCGTTGGTGACGTAGACTTTCAGCCGATCGACGCCGGCATCATCCAGGATCGCGTCGAACACCTTGCCGGCCGGACCGACGAAAGGCTTGCCCGCCAGGTCCTCTTGGTCGCCCGGCTGTTCGCCGACGAAGATCACCTTGGCTTTATCAGGACCCTCACCGAACACGGTCTGCGTGGCATCGCGCCATAGCGGACAGCGGCGGCAGATCTTGGCCGTTTCGCGCAGTTCAGGAATCGTCCTGGCGTCGATTTCTGTCATGTCCGGGGACTTGCTTGCAGGCAAGCCTCTCGACTGCACCTTGGCATGGTGCGGCGTCGGGGTTGTCTGCATCCTGGCGATCATGACTAAGGCGGCCTTGTTCGCTCCTGCAATCAGACACGCAATGAGCAAAGCCCGCCGAAGGTTCCGCTGAAATTATTTCGCATGGGCCTTCACCGGCAGATGGCCGACGATGTGAAGCCCTAAACCTCGTGCAGATAGAGGTGATAATCCAGTTCGCTGACCGTGCGCGCCACGCGCAGATATTCCGACTGCTTGATCGCCACGAATGTCCGGTGCAGGTCTTCGCCCAATGCGCCCTTGAGGAAGGTCGACGCCCTTGCCGCCTCGATCGCGGCACGCCAGTCGACCGGCATCGTCGTGCGCGTGACGGCGGATTCGTAGCCATTGCCGGTGGTTTCAGGGCCGGGGTCAAGACCTTCGTCGAGACCCCTAGTGATGCCGGCCAGCACCGTTGCCGCGACTAGATAAGGGTTGGCGTCGACGCCCGATGGCCGGTGCTCGATGCGGCGGTTCTTGGCATCGCCGGCCGGCACACGCAGCGCCACCGAACGGTTGTTGACGCCCCAGGTCGGCGCCACCGGCGCATAGGATTGCGATACGAAGCGCCGCCATGAATTGGCGTGCGGCGCGAACACCAGCATCGATTCCGCCATCGTCTGGATCAGTCCGCCGAGACCGCGCAGCAGCGGAAGCGACCAGCTTTCGCCGCCGGCTTCGGCAAAGACGTTCTTGCCGGCATCATCCAGCAGCGAGACATGAAAATGCATGCCAGAGCCGGCATACTTCTCGATCGGCTTGGCCATGAAGCAAGCGGTGACACCATGACGGCGTGCCTGCGCCCGCACCAGCCGCTTGAGCATGACGAGATCGTCGGCCGCCCGCATCACGTCCCTGCGGTAATTGAGCGTCAGTTCGTACTGGCCGGGCGCATATTCCGAGATGACCGTCTCGGCCGGGATGCCTTGCACCTTGGCCGCGGCATAGATGTCGGAAAACAGCGGCTCCATGCCGTGCAGATGGTCGACGGAATAGACCTCTGTCTTGGCCGAGCGGCGGCCGTCGAGCACCGCATGCGCCGGCTGCACCTTGCCTTCGGCATCGCGCTCATTGGCGAGCAGGAAGAACTCGAGCTCGAAGGCGCCGGCCGGATGCAGGCCCTTGGCCGCGAGGATATCTACCTGGCGGGCGAGCGCCAGCCGCGGGTCGGACGACATCGGCTGGCCATCGAGATGGTACATCGCCATCAACACCTGGCCGCGCGGCGGCTGGGTGCCGAACAGCGGCACCAGCGTGCCGGGGATCGGCCACGCCCGCAGGTCGCCGTCGCCGGTCGTCCAGATCAGCCCGGTCTCGTGAACATCCTCGCCGGTGATGTCGAGGCCGAGGATCGAGATCGGCATGTGCCGGCCGCCCTCGAAGATGCTCATCAACTCATGTCGGCGCACGATCTTGCCGCGCCCCACGCCATTGGCGTCGGTCAGCACGATGTCGAACGCTTCGATCTCCGGATGGGCGTCGAGAAAGGCCTGCGCCTCGGCGGGCGTCGAGCCCGAAGGGGATGCCGTGACCAGGTTCAAACTTTGCTTGGGCGCTTGTTTCATGCTGCCAGCTTGTCTCATGCCGTAAGCTTTGCCGCAACCGCGCCGAAGGCGGTGATCAGCCGGTTCACCTGGGCGGCGCGAGTTGCCGGCGAGATCAGCATCATATTGTGGAACGGTGCGATCAGCACGCCGCGATTGACCAGCGCGACATGCATCGCCGCTTCGAGCTCCGGCGCATGCGCCCTCTCGGCTTCGCCGCCATTCCTCAGCGGGCCTGGCGCGCAGATGAACTCGACGCGGGCGCCGACCCGAGCAACATGCCAGGGCAGGCGATAGCGATCGATAACGGCAGTCAGCCCGGCGTCGAGCCGCCGCGCCAGATGGTCCATATGGCTGTAGTTCTCGTCGGTCATGACGTCTTCGAGCGTGGCACGCATCGCCGCGAATTGCAGCGGATTGGCCGACAGCGTTGTCCCCATGCCGGAATAGCCGGGCTCTTTCCGGCTGATATAAGCGGCATAGCGCGCCGCAACGCCTTCGCTCATGCCCCACACACTCGCCGGTATGCCGCCGGCAATCGGCTTGCCGAGCACGAACAGGTCCGGCTCCAGCCCGTATTTGCTTGTATAGCCGCCGGGACCGGTCGAGATCGTATGCGTCTCGTCGATTAGAAGCAGCGTGCCGGTCGCACGGGTGAGACGCCGCAAGCCGTCATGAAAGCCGGCTTCGGGCAGCACCATGCAGGAATTGGTCAGCACCGGCTCGGCGATGACGCAGGCGACATCGTTGCCCTGAAGTGCGGCCTCAAGCGCCGGCAGATCGTTGAACTCGACGATATCAGTTGCCCGCGTCAGGTCGCGGAATTCGCCGGCCAGTCCCGGTCGGTTCACCGCTTTGCCGTCGACCAGCCGGACCATCGTCTCGTCGACCGAGCCATGATAGCAGCCGTTGAAGACCAGGATCTTCTCCCGGCCGGTAACGGCACGGGCAACCCGCAGCGCGAAGCGGTTGGCGTCGGTTGCCGTCGTCGCGATCTGCCACAACGGCAGACCGAAGCGCTGTTGCAGCAGCGGGCCGATGGCGAGCGCGTCCTCGGCAGGCAGCATGTAGGTCAGACCGCGTCCGGCCTGCCGGCGGATGGCGCGGGCGACCGGCGGCGGCGAATGACCGAACATCGAGCCGGTGTCGCCGAGGCAGAAATCGTCGAGCCGGTTGCCGTCGATATCTCTGATGGCGGTGCCTTTGGCCTTATCAACGAGGATCGGGAACGGCGTCGGCCAGTCGTTCATCCAGTGCATCGGCACGCCGCCGAAGAAGCCGGGCAGGCCATTGCCGATTTTCGCCATCGATTTCGGCCGCGCCTGGCGGAAGGCTTCTGCCTCGGTCTCGCGCAACTCGGCAATCCGGGCCGGGCCGATGCCGCCGATGGAGGTCTTTGAATGGTCGATGACGTTCATGGCGGCCCTCTCCGCCGCACTTTAGACAATCGGCATCCGCCACCGCAATTGGCGGGCGGCTGCCCTGTGTTGGGTCAGCGGTCATTTGAATGGAACAGGCGCTTGACCGCGAGCCGCCTTCGGGCGCCAATGGCACTTCGGCTGGAGGGGACACGATGGTGCGGGCGATCATCTGCGCGGCAACGCTGCTGTCGTCGGTTGGTGCGGCTTTGGCATCCGGCGGCATCTGGTGTTCCGCCGAGGATGCAGCCGTCAAATTTGAGGTCGATGCCGGGGTCACCAGAGGCATGGGCGGGCCGACCTTCAATTTTCGCGGCGAGCTCGAAATTCTGGGCAGGCCAGTCGGCGACAGTCTGCGCAAGACTGTGTTCGAGGATCAGAACCTCACGCAATATTGGCTCGACAACAAGGAATTGCGGCTGCTCGTCTATCGCGAACGGCAGGTCGAAAACGCCTACGACTATGTCGAACTGGCGATCCTGACCAAGGCCAGCGACGAAGGCGTCTATGACGGCCGCTATTTGCTCTCAATCTATGATGTAACGGACGATGCCGAAAAGGATGGCAAGCCGGCTGAATTGACCGGCAAAGTATCTTGCGGAGCCGACTAACGGGCTAGGCGGAAATGTCGATGACGCCGCAATCGCCGGCGGCGCTGCCGAACGCGACGCGGCGCTCTTCCTTGTCCCACATCATCGATGTGATGGCGCCCTTGCCTGGCCGGCGCAACAGCACTTCCCTGGCGTCGGCGAAGCGCACCGCCATCACCATGCCGTCATCATACCCTATCGCCACTACATCTTGGCTCGGATGGCAGGCGACGGAGGTGACCATCGCATTGCCGCGCGTGCCGAGTTCCAGCGGCGCCTTGCCCATCGGCCCATCCTTGCCCGAAAACGGCCAGACGATCGCCGCCGGAGCGCCCGAACTCGCCAGCCATTTGCCCTTGGCGCTCCACGACAGGCTTTTGACCTTGCCGGGATAGCCGGACATCCGCATGTGCTTGCCGTCGGCGAGTTTCCAGCCATGCAGCGCGTTTTCCTGCATTGTGGTGACGACGAAGCCGCCGTCCGGCGAAAACGTGATGCCGGTGTGGGCGCCGGCCCATTCGAGCTCGACCGGCTTGCCGTCGGCGGCCGGGAAATGCAGCGTCGCGCCATTGTAGCGGGCAACGCCGAAGCGCATGCCCTTGGGCGAGAAGGCCAGCCCCTCGACCGAGCGCGGATGCGAGAATTCCCTGGTCTTGCCGTCAGCAAAACGCACATAGGCAATTTTGCCCGAAGCATACGCAACAGCGCCTTGCGGCCCGGCGGCGACGCTGGTGATCCATTTTTTGCCTGCGGTCGCCAATTCCGCAGTATTGCCGCCTGCGGTCACGGCAAAGATCTTGCCGTCCTCACCGCCGGTGATCAGCCGGTCGTTTGCGCCATCGTGAAGGGCGGCGAGCAGCCCGTCATTGGCCTGCACCGTCTTGTGGCCATGGTCGAGCCGATGGATTGTGCCGTCGGCCAGCGCGAAATGCGGCACGTCGCCAAGGAACACGGCGGCGAGGCAGTGGCCTTCGAGATCGAGCGGGGCGACTGTCGGCATGAGAGACCATTCCGTTCGAGATTTCTGCTGCCCCACCCTTAAGGGGTTGAGCTGCGGGTCTCAACCCGTGCTTCGGATCGTCGTGAGGAGAGAGCGCCAGCGTTGCGGGCGCCCCTTCTCCCACAAGGGGAGAAGGGGGAAAGGGCAGCTAAATCAAGCGGCGTGGCAGGCCTGGAAGCTTGTCTTCAGCCGCTCGGCGTCGAGTTCGCGGCCGATGAACACCAGCCGGCTCTCGTGCTTCTCGCCGTCCTTCCAGGCGCGTTGGTGGTCGCCTTCGATGATCATGTGCACGCCCTGGATGACATAGCGCTCGTCATCGCCTTTCAGCGCGATGATACCTTTCAGCCGCAGGATGTTCGGGCCTTCCATTTGGGTGACCTTCTCGATCCACGGGAAGAACTTTTTCGGGTCCATCTCGCCGCCGCGCAGCGACACCGACTGCACCGTCACATCATGGATGTCGGAAGGGTGCGCGTGATGATGGTCATGCCCGTCATGATCGTGATGATCATGGCCCTCGTGATCATGGTGATCATGATCATGATGGTCGTGATCGTCATGCGCCTCGAGGAAGTGCGGATCGTTCTCCAGCGCCCGGGACAGGTCGAACGCACCGCGATCGAGCACCTCGGACAGCGCCACGCCGGCGCGTGTGGTGCGATGGATGCGTGCCGCCGGGTTGATGGCGCGGATCGTCGCCTCCACCTTGCTCAGCTCTTCGGGGGTGACCAGGTCGGTCTTGTTGAGCACGACGACATCGGCAAAGGCGATCTGGTCCTCGGCCTCGCGGGAATCCTTGAGGCGCAGCGGCAGGTGCTTGGCGTCGACCAGCGCCACCACCGCATCGAGCCTGGTCTTGGAACGCACATCGTCGTCCATGAAGAAGGTTTGCGCTACCGGCACGGGATCGGCGAGGCCTGTGGTCTCGACGACGATGGCGTCGAAGCGGCCGGGCCTGCGCATCAGACCTTCGACGACGCGGATCAGGTCGCCGCGCACGGTGCAGCAGATGCAGCCATTGTTCATCTCGTAGATTTCCTCGTCGGATTCCACGATCAACTCGTTGTCGATGCCGATCTCGCCGAACTCATTGACGATGACGGCGTAGCGCTTGCCATGGTTTTCCGAAAGGATGCGGTTGAGCAGTGTCGTCTTGCCGGCGCCGAGATAGCCGGTAAGGACGGTAACGGGGATCTGCGTCTGTGCGTCGCTCATATTGTGCCTCGAATAGGGATTGTCGGCTCCATATAGGATGTGTGCTCGGCTTTTGCACGAGGCAAACCGATGGGCCAAAGAGGCCGGTATTGCCGAACTTTCCTCACATTGCCGAACGTTCATTGGCGCGGTGGTTGTTCGCACTGAGGAGGCGCCAGATGTCCGACAAGTCCTTGCCATTAAGCCGGCGGCAGGCTCTCGGTCTTGTAGCGGTCACCACGGGCGGCATATTCCTGCCCGCCGGCGCAAGGGCCGGGCAGGTCTCGCCCTATGCCGGGCTTGCTTTGTTCGAAGCCGGTGCCGGCGTCTGCACCATGACGCTCGAGGTCACCGAAGGACCGTTCTATTTCGACCCGAAGCTCGAACGCGCCGATATCACCGAGGGCAAGAAGGGCGTCGCCCTCAATGTGCGGCTGCAAATCGTCGACGCCGCCTGCCGGCCGCTTCCCGGCGCACGCGTCGATATCTGGCATTGCGACGCCCAGGGCGCCTATTCCGGCTATCCCGGACAGGGCGACGGGCAGGATATCGACACGTCCGGCCAGAGCTTTCTGCGCGGCTGGCAGAGAAGCGATGGAAGCGGCATCGCTTCTTTCGCCACCATCTATCCCGGCTGGTATCGCGGCCGCACCACCCACATCCATTTCAAGATCTTCCCCGACGACCGCTCGGCAATGACCGGCCAGATGTTCTTCCCCGACAGCTTGAGCGAGCATATATTCGCCACCGTCGCGCCCTATAACGATCGCCCCGGCAAACGCGATACATCGAACATGCGGGACGGCATTGCGCGGCAGGCCGGGCCGCCGTCGCAGGCAGCGCTGCGGGAAATGGCGGACGCCTATCAGGCCTTGATGGTGGTCGCGGTGAGGGCCGGTTGAGGACACCTCGTCACGTCGCCATCCAGCCGTCGCGGAAAGTCGTTTGTCATCTAACTGAAATAAACATCTGGCATTAGCCACGGCGAACACCGCGATGCTTGCCGGCAAAGCTATTTTCCGAGCCGGAATGTTTTCGATCGTCATTGCCAATCGGCGGCCTGCTTCTATGCTGTCCGCACCGGTTCGGCCGAGGAGGGATGAGCATGGCCAAGGCGGACAAGACTGCAACAATGAGCCGGCTGCATTCGGCGGCGCGGCTGGCGCGCACGGCGCTCGCCGCCCGGCTTCTGGCGCATGGCTTCTATGCCGGTCAGGACCAGATCATGCTGGCGCTCGACCGCGAGGACGGGCAGACGCCCGGCAATCTTGCCGGCCGCCTCGGCGTGCGTCCGCCGACCATCACCAAGACCATCAACCGGCTGCAGGCGCAGGGTTTTCTGGAAAAGCGGGCCTCCTCCGCCGATGCCCGCCAGGCGCATATTTTCCTCACCGACACCGGCCGCGAAATTATCCACGCCATCGAGAAATCGGTGAAGAAGACCGAAAAGCAGGCATTGAAGGGTCTCGACAAGAAGGATCAGAAATCGCTGTTCAAGCTGCTTGCCCGTGTCGAAGCGAATCTTTCGAACGGCGAAATGGTGCTCCCCGATGACGAACTGGATATCGAGGACAAGATCCTTGAATAGGTCACGCGTTCGCCGCTGACGGCCGCCGCGTCAGTGCCGACCAGCGTCCGGGTGTGACGCCGAACGCCTTCTTGAAATGCCGATTGAAATGGCTTTGGTCACTGAAGCCGGCTGCGATGGCGATTTGCGCCAGCGGCTCGTCGCATTCGATCATCCGACGGGCTCGTTGAAGCCGGCGCATCAACAGGAACCGGTGCGGGCTGGTGGAGAAGGTGGCGCGGAAATGCCGCGACAGGGCATAACGGTCCAATCCGGTGATCGCCTCCAATTCATCCGAACGTACAATCCGCGCGACATTTTCCTCCAGATAGTCGCGCGCCAGACTGGCGGCACGCCACGCAGTTTTCGCTATCGGTTTCGCCGGCTGACCGGCGTGCCGGGCCAGGCTTTGCATCAGCTGCGTCATGAAATCGACCACAAACAGCTCGTCCAGTTCCTGATCCAGCGGCCCGAGCGCCGAAAGCAGCGTCGCGCGGAAATCGCGGTCTGTCATCACGGCATCCCCGACAAACGGCAGTGACCCGCCGCCGAGGCAATCGAGCATCAGGGACGGCTCCAAATACAGCATTCTGTAACGCAATCCGTCTTCTGTGCCGGCGCCGCCATCGTGCATTTCGTCGGGATGAAGGATAATGATCTGGCCAGGCAGGCTCTGATGCGTCGCGCCGCGATAGCGGAAGCTCTGTATGCCATAAAGCGTCACCCCGATTGCATAGGTGTCGTGGCGATGGAGATCGAAGGCGTTGCCGTGGAACCGGGCCTCGATGCGTTCCATGCCGGCAGTACCGGGTGCCGATACGATGCAGTTCTCGGCTGCATCCACGCACAAACGTCCAAGACCCTGAAAGGCTTCCCCGTCTAGACCGTGCGGCATCGCTTCACTCGCAGCCTCGGATTGGCCCCCTTTCGGATTGGAAACTGTCGCATGTTCGATACGAAATTTGCAATCGTGCTCAGGGACGATCTTCCCGTCTGGCAGAAGCTCAACGTCACCGCCTTTCTGACCAGCGGCATCGTCGCGCAGTTTCCCGACCTCATCGGCGAGCCCTACCGTGACCGCGCCGGCAATATCTACAACCCGCTATCGATCCAGCCGGTCATCGTGCTTTCGGCAGACGGCCAGGCGCTCGGAACGATCCAGCGGCGGGCGCTGGAGCGTGGTGTGACGGTTTCGCTCTATGTCGAGGAAATGTTTTCGACTGGGTACGATCTGGCCAACCGTGCCGTCTTTGCCGAATTTGCGCCGGAGGATGCCAAGGTGGTCGGCATCGCGCTTCGCGCCGAAAAGAAGCTCGTCGACAAGATCACCAAGGGTGCCCGCATGCACACCTGACTCTCCGGCCACCAGGAACAAAACTGAGCCTGTCGTCGCCTGTCGGTGTGCCAGCCTCTTTTGGCTTGCCCGCTGGCGACAATTCCCGCATTGGTGAGGGACTGCCTTGCTTCCCGTCCGGCCTGAAATTGAATGCTCCCCCAAGACAAGACGAAAGCGCGACGTCGCCGGCGGCGATCCTGTGCATGCTTTCCGTCTATGTGTTTTTCACCTTCCTCGACACCAGCAGCAAGTACCTTGTGCTGGCTGGCGTCTCGGCGCTGATCGTCGCCTGGACCCGCTTCGCGGTCCATGTCCTGCTTGTCGGCGTCTTTCTGCGCGGATGGCGTGAGCCGTTGCGTTTTCGTCCCGCCAACCTGCCGGCGCATCTCACGCGCGGTCTGCTCCTGTTCGGATCGACCATGTTCAACATTCTGGCGCTGCGGACGCTGCAGCTGGCGGAAACCACCTCGATCTACTTCTTCGGCCCGATGGTGATCACCGCGCTTGCCGGTCCGTTGCTCGGCGAATGGGCCGGCTGGCGGCGCTGGCTGGCGATCATGAGCGGCTTTGTCGGCGTCCTCATCATCACCCGGCCGGGCATCGGGGTTTTTGGCGTCGGCCATCTCTTTGCGCTCGGCTCGATGCTATCGAACAGTTTCTACGTCATCATGACGCGCCGTATGTCGGCGACGGAAACCTCGGAAAGTCTCATCCTGTTTTCGGCGCTGGCGCCGGCCGTGCTGCTGCTGCCGACACTGCCGTTTTCGCTTTCGCTGCCGCAGGATGGCTGGCACTGGTTCATATTGCTGATGCTTGGCGTCTTCGGCGCCATCGGCCATTGGCTTCTTGTGCAGGCCTATCGCCTTGCCACCACCACGGCCCTGGCTCCCTATCCCTATTCGCAGATGATCTGGATGATCATCTCCGGCCTGATCGTCTTCAACCAGTTTCCCGACCGCTGGACGCTGGTCGGTGCCACCGTCATCGTCGCCAGCGGCCTCTACATCGTCCACCGCGAGCACCGGCTTCGCTTGCACAACCGCGCGACGCTGGACGCGGAGGCGGAAGCGCTGGCAAAAAAACTTTGATTTGCTCGGGATCGATGGCATAAGAGCCGGCCTTTAAACAGTTTAAATTGCTTCGGGAGCGCAGGGCGCTGGCACAGAAGATCAAGCTTTCGACCATCGCGGATGCGCTCGGCGTGTCCACGGCCACGGTCTCGCTGGCCTTGCGCGACAGCCCGCTGGTCGCCGGCGGCACCCGCGACCGTATCAAGGAACATGCACGCGCCATCGGCTATATCTACAACCGCCGCGCCGCCAGCCTTCGCACCTCACGCTCGGGCATTGTCGGCGTCGTCGTCCACGACATCATGAACCCGTTCTTTGCCGAGATACTGCGTTCGATCGAGAGCGAACTCGACCGCAGCCGGCAGACCTTCATCCTGTCGAACCACTACGACCAACTCGAGAAACAGCGCACCTTCATCGACACGCTTCTGCAGCTCGGCGCTGACGGCGTCATCATGTCGCCGGCCATCGGCACACCGCCCGAAGACATAATCATGGCCGAGGAGAACGGTCTCCCGGCAGTGCTGATTGCACGCACCGTCGAAGGTGCCGACGTGCCGGTGTTTCGCGGCGACGATGCCTATGGCACCGGGCTTGCTACCAATCATCTGATCTCGCTTGGCCACAAGCGCATCGCCATGATCGGCGGTACCGACCAGACGTCGACCGGCCGCGACCGTTATCAGGGATATGTCAACGCCATGGAGGCGGCAGGGCTCGAGGTCAGGCCGTCATGGCGTATCGCCGGCCCGCGCACCAAGCAGGCCGGCTTCGAGGCTGCCGGGCAGTTCTTGGCGCTGAAAGACAGGCCTACCGCGGCCTGCTGCTGGAACGACCTCGTCGCCATCGGCCTGATGAACGGCATTGCGCGCGCGGGGCTGGTGCCGGGCATCGACATCTCCGTTACCGGCTATGACGACCTCGAGGAAGCGGCGATCGCGACGCCGGCACTGACCACGGTCTGGAACGGCCAGCGCGAGGTTGGCCGCCGCGCCGCCAGCGCGCTGCTCGACAAACTCAACGGACAGACGGTGCGGCCGTCGCAGGAACTGATCAAGCCGGAACTGCATGTGCGCCAGTCGACCGGCAAACCGGTGGAACGTGCATGACAAAAACCGAACAGCAAGCTGTCGCCATTCTGGTGCCGGGCCAGTTCAACGACCATGCGGTCGGCCGCATCGACGGGGCGTTCAGCCGCGTCCAGATCGAAGGCGCCGATCCGTCGCTGGTCACCGACGACATGCGCCGTACGGTGCGCGGCATAGCCGCCTTCGGCGGCATAAGCGCCGCGTTGATGGACGCGCTGCCAAAGCTCGAGATCATCGCCAATTTCGGCGTCGGCTATGATTCTGTCGATGTCCGCCACGCCGTACAGCGCGGCATCATGGTCACCAACACCCCGGATGTGCTGACCGAAGAGGTCGCCGATACGGCGCTCGGCTTGCTGATCAACACCATCCGCGAACTGCCGCGCGCCGAGGCCTGGCTGCGCGACGGAAGTTGGCTGCGCAAAGGCAACTATCCGCTGAGCCGGCTGACCCTGCGCGGGCGCCATGTCGGTATCTTTGGCATGGGCCGCATCGGCCTCGCCATTGCCCGCCGGCTCGACGCTTTCGGGCTGCCCATCGCCTACCACAACCGGCGCCGCGTCGAAGGCCTGTCCTATGACTATCACCCGACGCTGAAAGGTCTCGCCGAGGCGGTCGACACACTGATCTCGGTGGCGCCCGGCGGGGCCGCGACGGAAAGGGCAGTCAATGCCGAAATCCTCTCGGCTCTTGGGCCGAACGGCGTCTTCGTCAATATCGGCCGGGGCAGCACGGTCGACGAGCCAGCCCTTGCCGCCGCACTTGCCAGCGGCAGCATCGCCGCTGCCGGGCTAGACGTCTTTGCCGACGAGCCGAATGTGCCAGCGGCGTTGCTTGCCGCGCCCAACACCTCGCTTTTGCCACATGTCGGCTCCGCCTCGCAGCACACCCGCCGCGCCATGGCGGACCTATGCGTCGACAATCTGGTCTCGTGGTTTTCGCAGCGCAAGGCACTGACGCCGGTGCCGGAGACGGCAAATGTCAAGGCAAGGCCGTAAGCGGGCTGCCATATCTATTAACTTCAGCTTAACCCTTCGGAATCATTCTGGTCCCTTCCTAGTGTCTGTCCGCCTGACAGCACATGACAGCAAGATGAAGCGCGCCTCCTGATCTCTTCGAACGCGGCGCGCTTGAAATGCGCGGAGAAACAGGATGAAAACGCTTCCTGCATTGATGGCGGTTGCTGTGCTGTTCGGCAGCGTCCAGCTGTTTTATGCCGGTAGCGGTGAAAGCCGTGCAGCCAGTGAGTCACCACCTTCATCCGGCAACTACCGGCTGGTAGCCCATGGTGACGAGGCGTCTTGTGCGGTCAGCCGTGGCGCCGAGATTTCGCAAGGCTTGTCGCTGTTGACGGTCGCCGCGAATTGCCGCCGGGTGTTGCCCGGTGTCGAGCAGGCGAAGTTCTGGCGAGAGCAGAATGACGGCACGGTCACATTCAGCGCCAACGGCACCGATCCAATCGTCATGTTCTCAGTCGCCGATGGCGACGGTTACGAATCCTACGCGCCGGCGCTGCCGCTGCTATCGCTGGCGTCGGCCGGCAACTGACGAGCGCTATTCTGCCGCTGCGCGCGCGCCCGATTTCGCCGCCTGATGCAGACGTACAGCGTCGCCGAAGGCGCGGAAAATCTTTGCCGAGATGTTGTCAGATTCGACCCAGTACTCTGGATGCCACTGCACGCCAACAGCGAAGGCGCGGGCGTCCTTGACCGAAACCGCCTCGACAGTGCCGTCGGCGGCGACCGCTTCGACCTGCAGCTTCGGGCCAAGCCGATCGATGGCCTGGCGATGCACCGAATTGACCAGGATGTCGCCGGCGCCGAAGACCCCGGCCAGGCAGCTGCCGGGTTTTATCGACACGCTCTGGCGGATGGCGAAGCGTTCGTCCTGATTGTCGCTTGCCGGCGCACGATGGTCGAGCGAACCGACGCGTTCCTGGATTTCGGTCGCCAGCGTGCCGCCCAGTGCCACATTCATCTCCTGGATTCCGCGGCAGATGGCGAGCAGCGGTACCCCGCGCTCCACCGCCCGGCGGATCAGTGGCAACGTCGTCGCGTCGCGGGCGGAGTCGTAAGGACCATTGGCTTCGCTGGCGTCACCGCCATAGAGCGAGGGATGAACGTTGGACTTCGAACCGGTGACCATGACGCCGTCGACGGCGGAAAGCAGTTCATCGAAGTCGAGCCGGTCGCCGAAGGACGGTACCAGCAGCGGGAACACGCCTGCACCCGAAAGCGCCGCTTCAAGATATTGCTGTGGCGCGGCATGCCAGATGTAATTGTCGAACTGGCGGACGTCGGTCGATATGGCGACGAGCGGCTGGTGCATTTGGTCCGGATCCCATCGGGTGCAACGAATTATCTGCCTGCAAAATAGGCGATCCGAAGGCGCATTTCCATGGCAAGTTTCGGCGTGTCGCGTAGGCCAGTTAATCGACCTTAGACTATAGTTGCAAGATCTGCCCCAACGCCGTGAATTTCCCCGAAATGCGCCACTCAAACCGGGCTGCCACGCTGGACTCGACTCCTTGCCTGTGTATTGTCGGGCTCGAAGCCGATCCGGGCCCCGAAGCGTCCTGAATGTCGGTCAGTTGATCCAAAAGGGAGGAACTTCATGGATCGTCGTTCGTTCATCCGCAAGGCCGGCACCACCGGTTTCGGCGCCGCGGCCGCTGCCGCGACACTTGCTGCGCCGGCCATCGCCCAGTCCAACCCGAAAGTGACCTGGCGGCTGGCGTCGTCCTTCCCGAAGTCGCTCGATACGATCTATGGTGGCGCCGAAGTGTTTTCCAAGATGCTGTCGGAGGCGACCGACGGCAACTTCCAGGTCCAGGTCTTCGCCGCCGGCGAACTCGTTCCCGGCCTGCAGGCCGCCGACGCCACCACTGCCGGCACCGTCGAGGCCTGCCATACGGTGGCATACTATTACTGGGGCAAGGACCCGACTTGGGCGCTGGGGGCGGCGGTTCCGTTTTCGCTCAACGCGCGCGGCATAAACGCCTGGCACTATCATGGCGGCGGCATCGATCTGTTCAACGAGTTCCTGGCGACGCAGGGTCTGTTCGGGCTGCCGGGCGGCAATACCGGCGTGCAGATGGGCGGCTGGTTCCGCAAGGAGATCAAAACGGTCGCCGACCTTTCCGGCCTCAAGATGCGTATCGGTGGTTTTGCCGGCAAAGTGGTGCAAAGGCTCGGCGTAGTTCCGCAGCAGATCGCCGGTGGCGACATTTATCCGGCGCTGGAAAAAGGCACGATCGACGCCGCCGAATGGGTTGGCCCCTACGACGACGAGAAGCTCGGCTTCTACAAGGTTGCGCCCTATTACTACTATCCCGGCTGGTGGGAAGGTGGACCGACCGTCCATCTGATGTTCAACAAGGCGAAATACGACGAACTTTCGCCGGCTTACAAGTCGCTGGTGCACACTGCCGCCCAAGCGGCCGACGCCAACATGCTGCAGAAATACGACTACCTCAACCCGGCGGCGGTGAAGCGGCTGGTTGCCGGCGGCGCCAAGTTGAGCCCGTTCAGCCAGGAGATCATGGCCGCCTGTTTCGAAAAGGCCAACGAAGTCTATGCCGAGATGGAAGCCTCGAACGCGCCGTTCAAGAAGATCTGGGACTCGATCAAGGCGTTCCGCAAGGAGCATTATCTCTGGGCGCAGGTGGCCGAGTACAATTACGACACCTTCATGATGGTCCAGCAGCGCAACGGCAAGCTCTAGAATATTCTGCGACGCCGAGTGGCTCCACTCGGCGTCGCAGAAAAGGGCTAAAACAAAGCGGATGTCCCGTTTGGTTTGAATGCATTCCGCTCCAGGCGTTTGATGGATCTCGTCAAAGGACCGCGAGCCACGCCCCGCGGTCCTTCCCTGTCAGCCTTCGGACGCACTGACTTCGACCAGTACTCCACCCGGCGCATGGCAATAGAACGTCGTCGACTGGATGCGGCCGCGCATTAGCTGCTGGACCTCGCCCGGTTGCAGGCCGGCATCGGCAAGCCCGGCTCGCTTTGCATGCACAAACTCCGGCTTGCCGACGAAGAAGCCAACGTGAAAGCCGTCCGGATAGCTGGCGGGCTCGCCTTTCCCCGGCTTCATCAGATTGAGGATGAAGCCATCGATGCCACGCAGAACCGCGAAGGCGTCCTTGCCGCGCACGGCGACAAATTCAAAGCCGAAATGGCTGGTGAAGAAGCGGGCAAGGCCGGCAACTTCGGTGGTGACGAGATTTATGTGGTTCAGTTTCATGATGCGTCTCCTGCCACGGGTTGAATGCGGACAGGCTTCGACCGAAGAGCGCAAACCGGCGGGACCGCTACATCCGAAAATCCGGACGTGACCCGACCGGCTCGCGAGTTTCGCCTCGCTTGCCGGCCGCGGGTTCTCCCACAAGTAATGTGGCGAACAGGCTTCCCCGAGCATCGTGCTCAGGACGGGAAGAGCCGGACTACCGAACCGGCAATGTCTTTTTCGGCGTAGTTTCTGTAACCGGTCGCCCCGCCGGTGGCAACTGGCCCGATCGATCAGCCCTGAGGCACTACCAGGACCTTGACCTCACCTGGTGCCGACGGGTTGGCAATGATCGCCACCGCCTCGTCGAGGTCGACTTGTCGCGATATCAGCCGGTCTACCTCGATCGCACCCGAGGCGATGAGATCGGCGGCCCGGCGATGGGTAAAGGGATTGAGGAAGGAGCCCAGGACCTTCAACTCGCGGAACAGCAGGTCGAACGGTTCGAACGCCGCTTTCATGCCTTGCGGCATGACGCCGACGACGACAATTGTGCCGCCCGCCTTGGCCAGCCGCATCGCCTGCTCGACGGTGTCTTTCACGCCGGCGCATTCGAACACCACGTCGACGCCGCCCGGCATCAAACCCGACCGGCCGACGATCGCGTCGGTGATGTCGGAAGCGCTGGGATCGACCGTCGCCGTTGCGCCAAGTTCCTCGGCAAGGGCGCGCCGCGAGGCCTGGCGCGTCGACAGGATGATGGTCGTCGCACCGGCGAGCTTTGCCAGTTGAACGGTGAGCAGGCCGATCACGCCGCCGCCGAGCACGGCAACCGACGAACCTGGTCTGATCGCGGCAAGGTCCACGCCATGCAGGCAGCAGCCGAGCGGCTCGCAGAACGCACCATGCGTCGGCGCCAGATCGCCTGGCAGGACGAAAGCCTGTTTCTGCGGCAGGGCAAGATATTCGGCAAAGCCGCCATCGCGATGGATGCCGATGGCACGCAGATTGCCGCAGAGGTTGACCCGGCCGGCCTGGCAATGCGCGCACCGGCCGCAGGCGATGTTGGGATCGCCGGTGACGCGGTCGCCGACGGCAAAGCCGGATACGGCAGGTCCGATCGCCTCGACGATGCCGGAGAATTCATGGCCGAGAGTCACCGGCGGCGTGCACGGGAATTCGCCATGGAAAAGATGCCGGTCGGTGCCGCAGACGCCGCACGCCTCGATCCGCACCAGCAGCTCGTCCGGTCCGGCAGTCGGTTTCTCGACCTCGCACACGGCGAGGCCGCCCACTCGCTCCAGTCGCACCGCCTTCATGGCTGCCGGGCCTTCGTCAATTGAAACTCGGTGGTTGCGACAGATCGGTTGCCGGTGCCGCCGGTTTCGCGGGCGGCTTTTCGTCGAAGCTTGGCGGCTGCGACAGGTCCTGCGCGCCGGGCGCAGCGGGTGCCGTGCTGCCACCGGCCGGCGGCGTGCCGAGCGGCGACAGGCTGGGCATCTCCGGCACCTTGATGTCGATCGTCGCTGGATCGACGACGGCGCCTTTGTAGTGCATCACCATCTGCGGGAAGGCGATGGTCAGGCCGATCATGATCACCTGGATACAGACGAACGGCACTGCGCCCCAATAGATCTGCCCGGTGGTGACGGGCGCGATCTGTTTGCCGGTGAGCCGGTCGAGATAGGGCACGCGTGCGGCGACCGAGCGCAGATAAAACAGCGCGAAGCCGAACGGTGGATGCATGAAGCTGGTCTGCATGTTAACCCCGAGCAGCACGCCGAACCAGATCAGGTCGATGCCGAGCTTGTCGGCCGCCGGCGCCAAAAGCGGCACGATGATGAAGGCGAGCTCGAAGAAATCGAGGAAGAAGGCGAGCACGAAGACGAGGATGTTGACGCCAATCAGGAAACCGACTTCACCGCCCGGCAGCGACGTCAACAGGTGCTCGACCCAGATGTGGCCATTGACGCCGTAGAAGGTCAGCGAGAACACCCGCGCGCCGATCAGGATGAACAGCACGAAGGACGACAGCCGCGTCGTTGAGGCCAGCGCCTGCTTGACCACGTCGAGCGACAGCCGCCCCTTCATCGCCGCCATCGCCAGCGCGCCGACGGCGCCCATGGCGCCGCCTTCCGTCGGCGTGGCGATGCCGAGGAAAATGGTACCCAGCACCAGGAAGATCAGCGCCAGTGGCGGGATCAGCACGATGATCACCTGCTGTGCCAACCTCGACATCAGGTTGATCTTCAGGCGCTGGTCGATGATCGCCACGACATAGATGAAGATCACGCCGATGGTGGCGCCGAGGATATCGGCATTGCCGCCATGGTTTGGCGCGAGGTAGCGATACGCGGCATAGGAAACCACCACCGCCGCCAGGAGCGCCGCCAGCAGCGACAGCACACCGTGGCCGAGCGTGCGGGCCTCCAGCGGCAGTGCCGGCATCGACTTCGGCCGGACGATCGACATGAGCAGGATGTAGAGCATGTAGATGCCGGTCAAAATGAGCCCGGGGATCAGCGCCCCCTTGTACATATCGCCGACCGAGCGGCCGAGCTGGTCGGCCAGCACGATCAGCACCAGTGACGGCGGGATGATCTGGGCGAGCGTGCCCGATGCTGCGATGACGCCGGATGCCAGCCGCCGGTCGTAGCCGTAGCGCAGCATGATCGGCAGCGAAATCAGCCCCATGGCAATGACGGAAGCCGCCACCACGCCGGTCGTCGCGGCCAGCAGCGCGCCGACGAAAATCACGGCATAGGCCAGGCCACCACGAACCGGTCCGAACAACTGGCCGATCGTGTCGAGCAGGTCTTCGGCCATGCCGGATCGTTCGAGCACGATGCCCATGAAGGTGAAGAACGGGATCGCCAGCAGCGTGTCGTTCGACATCACCCGGCTGCCGTAGAAATTGTCCGGCAACGCGTGCAGCAACGGCCAGGCGAGGTTGATCGAGCCGCCCGAATATGGCGACAGCAGCACGCCGATGAAGAAGAACATCAGGCCGTTGGCGGCAAGCGAGAAGGCGACGGGGTAGCCGATCAGCAGGAAGAAGATCAGCGAGGCGAACATGATCGGCGCCATGTTCTGGGCGATGAACTCGATCACGAGCGCACCTCTTCGACGAGCGCCTTGGCTTCTAGCTCGGCCTGTTCATGCACCGATATGAATGGAGTGGGATCGTCCATATGACCGCGCATGATGGCGATTTTCTTGATGATTTCGGAAATGCCCTGCAGCGCAAGCAGGAAAAAGCCGACCAGCAGGATCGCCTTCGCCGGCCAGATGATCAGCCCGCCGGAATTGTTCGACATCTCGCCGCTGCGATACGACAGCGACACATAGGGAACGAAATAGACCACCATCAATGTCACGAACGGCATCAGGAAGAAGACGTGACCGAAAAGGTCGATCCAGTGCTGCACGCGGCGCGAGAACATGCCGTAGACGATGTCGATGCGGATATGGTCGTTCTGCTTCAGCGTGTAGGCGGCGGCCAGCATGAAGGCGGCGCCGAACAGATACCACTGCAATTCCAGCCAGGCGTTCGAGGACATGTCGAACAGCTTGCGGATGACGGCGTTAGCGGCGCTTACCAGAATTGCGAGCAGGATCAGCCACGATACCCATTTGCCGATGAATTCGTTCAAACGGTCAATGGTTCTGGAAAGAGCGAGAAGCCCTGCCATGCATTCCTCCCTTGTGTCAGAGCGCGGCGGTTCCCTGTCCGTTGCGCCGCTGTGGACCAACGGTATGCAGTGCGTGGTTCGGCGGGTCAACACGGGCCTGCCCGCATAAACACAGTTGTGAGGTGACGACCGGCAAAAAAGCTGCCGCGTCCTTTGCATGTCCAAGGACATGCGGCTCTTTCACCAACCAAAGTCGGGTGCGGCTCAGGCGATCTTCTGTTGGTCGCGGCCGGCGCCGATCAGCACAAGCATGGCGACGAGGAACAGGTACATCCAGCCATCGCGCCATTCGAGCGGGAAATAGCCGGCCCATAGCGATTCGGCCATGCCGAAAGCGGCGGCGCCCAGTGCCGCCCGCAGCGGCGAAAGATAGCCGCCTACTGCCGTCACGAACAGGATCTTCAACCCGTAGACCAGGCCGGTGCCGAAGCTGATGTTGCCGTAGTAGAAGCCGGCGAGCACGCCGGCCAGCGCAGCGCAAAGGCCGCCGAAAAGCACCGCACGCCGAAACACCGCGCGGACATCGACACCGCACATCGCAGCAGCCTTGGGATCGTCGGAAACGGCGCGCCAACTGCGGCCGAAGCTCGAATGTGTGAAGCCCCACGCAGCCAGCGCAATGGCCGCCAGCACGGCAGCGCAATCGAGCAACTGGATCAGCGTCAACGTCGCCTTGAAGCTGGCACTCTGCGCGAAGACGATGGTCTGGGCCAGCATCGGTGGCAACCACAGATCGTGGGTGTTGGCGGCGATGCGGCTGGCTTCCGACAAGACCAGCAATATACCGAGCGTTGTCACCACGATCGCATTGGGCGAGCGGTCGGCCAAGGGTTCGAAGATGCTTCGTGACAGAACGTGGCTGATCAGCGCCGCGTAGAGAAACGCCGCAACTATGCCGAGCGCGACCGATGCAAGCAGCGTCAGCCACAGTGCCTGATAGCCGAATGCCGCGGTGAGGATCATCGTTTGCCCGCAAAAGGCGAACAGCGCGCCATAGGCAAGATTGGTGCGGTGCAGGATGCCGTTAGTCAGCACATAGCCGAAGGCAAGCAGTGCGTAGAGCGCGCCCGAATGCAGCCCGTTCAGAACCTGCTGGAAGAAATAGAGCATGCAAAATCCTCGGTGCATGGCTCCGAATAATCGGAAATCGACTTTCGCTGGGATCATGCACAAAATCAAAGTGCTACAAGCCGCGGCGCTCGCAGCCGTGAAGAGCGTTGCACTCGGAATCTAACTTGTCAAATGCGATTTATCGGTTAGATTTCATCGCATGACGGTATCCTGGACTCCGCACCGCTTCACCGGCGGCATGCTTGCGCTCGACACGGCGAACACCGTTGTGCTGCGGCACCATCCGGAGAAGACCTTCGACCGTTTCGACGATCCCGCCGAGATTGCCCGCTTTGCCGAAGCCGCCAGCGGCTTTCGCGCCGCCGAGCGCGGCGGCAGGCGGCTGGAGGCCCCGTCGCCGGACAAGATCGCGCCGGTGGTACTGTCGATCCGCGAAACCACCGATCGGCTGTTTCGCCGCGCGGTGTCGAAAGGTGCGATCGCCACCGCCGACATGCCTGAATTCCTGGAAGCCTGCGCCGACGGCCTCGCCCATGGCCGCACCGAAATCGGGACGCTTGGAAAACCGTTCGGCGACCCGGCGACGCCGATCGCCTTTGAGGCGGCATTGGCGGTCTCGGCGCTGTCGCTGCTGCGCGGCGACACCATCGCCAGGCTGAGGATTTGTCCCAACTGCAGCTGGCTGTTTGTCGACCGAAGCCGCAATTCCAGCCGCCTTTGGTGCGACATGGCGGTATGCGGCAACCGCCAGAAGGCAAACCGTCACTATCGCCGCCGGACGGCGGCGAACGAGGTCCACAATGGCGAGGTCCAGAATGGCTAGGCTGTTTTCGCGCTCGATCGTTGTCGGGGTTGCGCTGATTGTGGCTGCAGCGCTCGGCGCCTGTCGCGAGACGGGCACGGACGACAACGGCGATGGCAAATTGTTCGAGATTTCAGGCAAGATATTCGTGTTCAACTATCGCCTCGCCAGGGCGACCTACCTCGTTACGCTGCGGCCGTTGCGGCCGATGGGGGAGGGGCAGGTCGCGGTCGCCAGCTTCCAAAACCCGGCCGGCGGCGAGCCGCTGGCAGTCGAGCAGAAAATCTGGCCGAAGCTCGACAAGGTGACGCTGGAGAGTCCGGCGCTTCAATGCGTCGTCAAGGACAAGCCTTACGCGATCGCGATCAGCATCAAGGACGCTGACGGCACGATCCTCCAGAAGATCGACACCACTCTGATGTCGACGGAGGACCAGTCCGTCCTGCCCGACCGGCCGCTGGTCATCGATCAGCTTTATACGCCCAATCCGGACCTTGCCGGCCACCCGGACGGCAAGTTGCCGAACGAACCTAAGCCCGACTGTTCGAAAGGTCTCTGACGCATTTTTCGACGGCATCGGATGGCGCGGAATTTTATTGCTGTCGAAAACAGCCGACGCGCGGTTTCTTACGCCGGCGGGCGCGGCGTTGATGATTTGTTGCGGACCGCCTGGCGGCTTCGATTTTGTTTGACCTCCCCGGCAAGGGAAGAAAGACTATAGGTACTTGACTCCGACGTTGGCCGCGCACCCTCCAGGTGCGGCTTCCGCACAGGAAATGCCTGATGACGCTGCACAATGTCGCGCTCGACGACAAGTTCGACCTGGCAAAGGAGCGCATCTTCCTGTCGGGTGCCCAAGCAGTCATCCGCATGCTTCTGATGCAACGCGAGCGCGACCGCCGGGCTGGCCTGAACACCGCCGGTTTCGTCTCCGGCTATCGCGGCTCGCCGCTCGGCGGCCTCGACATGCAGCTGTGGAAGGCCCGGGACCAGCTCGCGCAGTCGGACATCGTCTTCCAGCCCGGTCTCAACGAGGAGCTCGCCGCCACCGCCTGCTGGGGCTCGCAGCAGGCCGAATTGCTGGGCGAGGGCACTCGTGACGGCGTTTTTTCGGTCTGGTACGGCAAGGGTCCGGGCGTCGACCGCTCCGGCGACGTGTTCCGTCACGCCAATCTCGCCGGCTCGTCGAAACATGGCGGCGTGCTGGCCCTGATGGGTGACGACCACATGGCCGAATCCTCGACCAACGCGCATGCCACCGAGTTCCTGTTTGTCGACACCATGGTGCCGATCCTCAATCCGGCCGGTGTCCAGGAGATCATCGACTACGGCCTCTACGGCTTTGCCATGTCGCGTTTTGCCGGCACCTGGGCGGCGATCAAATGCGTCAAGGACAACATCGAATCGACGGCCTCGGTCGATGCCGCGCTCGACCGGCTAGATATCGTCATCCCGGACTTCGACATGCCGCCCGGCGGCCTCAACATCCGTAACGAGATCGACATGCTCGGCCAGGAGGAGCGGTTGCATGAATACAAGCGCGCCGCTGCTTCGGCCTTCATCCACGCCAACGGGCTGAACCGGATCGTCTATTCAGGCGGCAGCAGCCCGAAGCTTGGCATCGTCACCATCGGCAAGAGTTATCTCGACGTTCGGCAGGCGCTCGAAGACATAGGCATCGACGAAGTGGCCGCCAATCGTATCGGTATCAGGCTGTTCAAGGTCGGCTGCCCGTGGCCGCTCGACCTGCAGCACATCGCCGACTTTGCTCGCGGCCTAGACACCATCGTTGTCGTCGAGGAGAAACGCTCGCTGATCGAGGTGCAACTGCGCGAGAACCTTTACGGCACCGCCACGCAGCCGGTCATCGTCGGCAAGAAAAACGAACGCGGCGACTGGCTGTTCCCGGCCAAGGGCGCGCTCGACCCCAACGACATTGCCATCGCACTCGGCGAGAGGATCTTGCTAACGATCGGCCCGTCGGAAGAAATTGCCGCGCGGGTGGCGAAATTGCGCCAGTTCCAGGCGATGCTGGCCGACACGTCAGACATCGCCTCGCGCACGCCCTTCTTCTGCTCCGGCTGCCCACACAATTCCTCGACCAAGGTGCCGGACGGCTCGCTCGCCGCCGCCGGAATCGGGTGTCATTTCATGGCGCTGTGGATGGACCGCAACACCGTCGGCTTCACTGCCATGGGCGGCGAGGGCGCGCAGTGGGTCGGCCAGGCGCCGTTCTCGAAGCGCGAGCACATCTTCCAGAATCTGGGCGATGGGACCTACAACCACTCGGGTGTGCTGGCGATCCGCTTCGCGCTGTCGACCGACGCCAACATCACCTACAAAATCCTCTACAATGACGCCGTCGCGATGACCGGCGGGCAGCCGCACGAGGGCGGCCTGACGGTGGACATGATCGCCAGGCAGGTGCGCGCCGAGGGCGTCGAGCGCATCGCCATCGTCACCGACGAGCCGGACAAATATACCGGCAAGGTGGAATTTCCCGCCGGCGCCACCATCCACCACCGCGACGACCTCGATCTCGTCCAGCGCGAGTTGCGTTCGGTCAAGGGCGTCTCGGTGCTGCTCTACGACCAGACCTGCGCCGCCGAGAAGCGCCGCCGCCGCAAACGCGGCACCTTCCCCGATCCCGACAAGCGCATCTTCATCAACGAGCTGGTCTGCGAAGGTTGCGGCGATTGCGGCGTGCAGTCGAATTGCGTCTCGATCCAGCCGGTCGAGACCGAATTCGGCCGCAAGCGCAAGATCGACCAGTCGAGCTGCAACAAGGACTTCTCTTGCGTCAATGGTTTCTGCCCGTCCTTCGTCACCGTCCACGGCGCCAAAATCAGGAAAGCCGAAGGCATAGCCGGCACGGCCGACCCGCTCGCTGGGGTGCCGGCGCCGGCGCAATTTACACTCGGTGAACAAGGCTGGGCGGCGATCATAGACGGTGTCGGCGGCACCGGCGTCGTCACCATAGGCGCGGTGCTCGGCATGGCAGCCCACCTCGAAGGCAAGGGCTGCGGCATGATCGACATGGCCGGCCTCGCCCAGAAGGGCGGCTCCGTGTTCACCCATGTCCGTATTGCCCGCACGCCGGACGACATCCACGCCATTCGCGTATCGGCCGGCAAGGCCGATCTCGTGCTTGGCTGCGATCTCGTCGTTTCGGGTGCAAAGAAGGTGCTGGCCGCGGTGCGCGAAGGCCATACCATCTTCCTCGCCAACACCGCCGAGATCATGCCGGGCGAGTTCGCCCGTTCGGCCGATTTCTCGCTGCCTATCGAGCGGCTGAAGAAAGCGATAAGAACTGCCGCGGGCGACGACAAGGCGCATTTCTTCGACGCGACCCACACCGCCACCGCGCTGTTCGGCAGTTCGCTCGGCGCCAACATGTTTATGCTCGGCTTCGCCTTCCAGCACGGCGGCTTGCCGCTGTCGGACGAGGCGGTCGAGAAGGCAATCGAGCTCAACGGCGAGGCGGTGGCGATGAATATCGCGGCATTTCGCTGGGGTCGCCGCGCCGCCCACCAGCCGGATTTCGTGCGCGGCCTTCTCACCCAGCCGGGCAAGGCCACGCAGCCTGCCGCGATTGCCGAGACGCTGGACGACATCATTGCCCGCCGCGTCGCCTTCCTGACCGCCTATCAGAACGCCGCCTATGGTAAGCGCTATGCCGACAGACTGGCAGCGCTGCGTAAGGCCGAAACCAAGCTCGTGCCCGGTTCGACCGTGGTGACCGAAGCTGCCGCAAAGAACCTGTTCAAGCTGATGGCTATCAAGGACGAATACGAGGTGGCGCGGCTCTATACCGACGGCTCCTTTGCCGCAGGTCTCGCAAAGCAGTTCCAGAGTTACGACAGGCTCGAATTCCATCTCGCACCGCCGATCATGGGCAGGCGCGGCAGTGACGGCAAGCCGAAGAAATCGAGCTTTGGTCCGTGGATGATGAACGGGTTCCGCCTGCTGGCGGCGATGAAGGGCCTGCGCGGCACCGCTTTCGACCTGTTCGGCTACAGCGCCGAGAGGCGTATGGAGCGGCAGCTTCTTGCCATCTATGAAGCCGACCTGGAGCTTGTCGCCGGCGCGCTGGCACCGGGCAAGATCGAGGCCGCTGCCGCGCTTGTCTCGGTGCCGGCGCTCATCCGCGGCTATGGCCACGTCAAGCGGGCCAGTGCCGAAAAAGCCGCCGGCGAACGCCAGCGTCTGCTCGACCGCCTTTCGACGGCGCCACTGCGGCCGCAGCTTCAAGCCGCCGAATGATTCCGCACCGTGATACGCCTTGTTTACCTGAACGGTAGTTTCCCTGTTTCCGCAGCGTCAGCGGGGGATCCCGGCAGGTCTCTAACCGCCTCTCTAAACCTTTCTTAAGGCCAATGTGACACTGCTGGGTTCCCAAGGGTTGGGATCCAGGCGTGAATCTGAAAAGACAAAACGAGATTCCGGTCGACGTTTACATTCCGTTCGTGGAAACTCTGTTTCGCGACGGCGTTACGCTTTCGATCGGCATTGTCGCGCAGACCTTCCTGATCGGCCTTGTCTGGTGGAAAAGCGGCGACCCGCTTTATCTGCTTGTCGCGATCGCGATGGTTCTCGTCGGCATCTTCCGTATGAGAAACTTCCGCAAATACAACAGCTTGCCCCCGCCGGCGACCTGGGAAGAGGCGCACAAGCGCGAGAACGACTACATCCTCTATGGCTCCTTGCACGGGCTCACGCTTGGCGCCTTCTGCCTGCTTGGCATCTATTTTGCGCGCGACAATTTCGCTGAGATCGCCTCCGTCTGCCTGACGCTGGCCACGGCCACCTCCATTGCCGGGCGCAACTATGGCTCCCCGCGCATGGTCACCATCCTGACGCTTGCCTTGACGTGGCCGATCTCGTTGGGGTTCCTTTTACGTGGCGATATCTACCACATCCTTCTCGGGCTCCTGTCCGCCCCATTCCTGTTTGCTATTCGCAAATTCGCCGACACGGTCCGCGACGTGCTTTTTGCCGCCGTCTCGGAGGAAAAAAAGGCGAACCGCATCGCACAGCGTTTCAACCGCGCCCTCAACACCATGTCGCATGGTCTTGTCATGCTCGGTCCGGACGGCCGGGTAGCGGTGGCCAATGCCGAAGCCGCGCACCTGATGTCGCTCAAATCGCCGGATGCCTTGCTCGGACGGTCGATCCACGGTCTGCTGATGCGCGGCGTTGCCGGCGGCATGCTGGCGCCGAAGGATTGCCGCTACATCGAAGCCCAACTGACGCGCGCCCTGCGCGAGGGCCGCGACCGCAAGGTTCTGGTCTCGCTCGCCAACGGCCAGCACTATGAATTTTCTGCCCGGGAAGGCAGCCAGGAACTGGGCGTCATCACTTTCGAGGATGTGACCGCCCGCGTCGAGGCGGAGGACAAGATCCGCTTCATGGCGCGCTACGACAGTCTCACCGGTCTGCCCAATCGCGCCTATTTCCATGAGCTGGTCGTGGAGGCCATGGCCTCGGGCGATCCGGACCGTCTCTGCGGGCTGGTCGTGCTCGACCTCGACGATTTCAAGAGCGTAAATGATACGCTCGGCCATCCGGTCGGTGACGGTTTGATCTACGCCGTCGCTGAGCGGCTGGCCGCGATCGCCGGGCCAGGTATCACCGTCAGCCGCTTCGGCGGCGACGAGTTCATGATCTTCTTCGAACGCATCGAAGATGAAAGCCATCTGACCGGCCAGGTTGATGAGATCTTTGTCAATCTACAGGGCGAGGTCGATGTCGCCGGCCACGGATTGCGCATCCAGGCCAGCGGAGGTGCGGCGCTCTCGCGGGTCAGGGATACCGACGTCGATGCCATGATCGTCAAGGCCGACCTTGCACTCTACAAGGCAAAGGAGCTTGGCAAGAACGGCTGGCGGCTGTTCGAGGCCTCCATGGACGCTGCCTTCCGCAGCCGCCAGCTGATGAAGGCGGATCTGCGCAGTGCGGTGGAAAACAAGGAGCTGCGAGTCGTCTACCAGCCGATCGTCGCGATGAACACGATGCGGATCGCCAGTTGCGAGGCGCTGTGCCGCTGGGATCATCCCGACCTCGGGCCGATCTCCCCCGGTATCTTCATTCCTCTTGCGGAGGAAATGGGCATCATTTCCGACATCAGCACTTTCGTCCTGCATGCGGCCTGCACGGAATGCGCCAAATGGCCGGCCCAGACCAGCGTGTCGGTCAATCTCTCGGCCAAGGATTTCCGCAATCGTGATGTCATCCAGAAGGTTCGCGATGCGCTGGCCGGTTCCGGTCTGCCGGCCGACCGCCTCGAGATCGAGGTCACCGAGACGGCGCTGCTCGATGACAAGTCGCTGACACGCCAATATATCGAGGAATTGAAGCGGCTCGGCGTTCGCATCGCGCTCGACGATTTCGGTACCGGTTATTCGAGCCTCAGCTATCTCCACAAACTGCCGCTCGACAAGATCAAGATCGATCGCTCGTTCCTGATCGACGTTACCCAGAACAGCCGGTCGCTCGAATTGCTCAAGGGCATCGTCAACCTGTCACGGCCGCTGGGACTTTCGGTTACCGTCGAAGGTGTCGAGACCTTCGAACAGCTCAAGATCCTAGCATTGCAGGTCAAGCCGGACCTGGTCCAGGGCTTTCTGTTCGGGTCGGCACTCAGCGCGTCCGGCATCGAGACGATGTCAAGCACCGTCTGGCCATTCGCCAAAGACATCCAGACCGCAAGGAAGGCGCCGCGGCGCTGATTTGCGCTGAAAACCGCGTATTTTAGTATAATTTTATTAATTGTTAACCTTAACGAGCGGTAAACGAGCTCGTACTTATTTTCATCTTTACATCTCATGACCCGTCCGTAGTGTCGGCTGGTGGCGGTAATCGCGGGGAATAGAGTTCATGTGTGCCCAGTTGAGTTCGCTCGGCCATGCGGCGAGCGCGGGCGGTGAAAATTCGTCCGAAACTATGTCTAGTTTCGCCAGGAATGTTTCGGCGATGCTGGAGCGGACGGAATACCGCCGTTGCGACAAGGGCGAGGATCTCGAGGACATCTATCGCCTGCGCTACAAGTCGTACCGTTCCAACGATATGGTTCCCGATAACGAGAACCACACCATTCACGACGAACTCGACGAGGTGCCTAACGTCTTCCGGTTCGGTGTCTACATCGACCAGGAACTCGTCAGCACACTGCGTATTCATCACGTAACGCTGTCGACGCCAAGATCGCCTTCCACCAAAGCTTTCGGTGACATCGTCATGCCGATGCTCGAGGAGGGCATGAGCTTCGTCTGCCCCAGTCGGTTCGCCTCCGACCCGGAATGGTCGCGCGTCTATCCGCAGATACCCTATCTCACGCTGCGGCTCGCCGGCATGGCATGTTTTCACTTCAACGCGCCCTATTGCCTTTCGACCATCCGCGAGGATCACGCCGGCTTCTACAAGCGGATCTACTACGCCGAGAAGATCAGTGAGCCTCGTGCCTATCCTGGCGTCTATAACAAGGTCGTGCTCTACCGTGCTGATGTTGGCGCTATTCGCGAACGGTCGCTGTCGCGCTTTCCATTCTTCCGTTCGACGCCAATGGAGCAGCGTATGTTATTCAATGCGCCCGGTGCCGGCGAACTCGCTCCGCTGACCATCCTGCCTACCGCCAAGTATTTTCGCGAAGCCGCCTGAACGAGCCCATGGAGCCTTCCGGTAGCTTCGGCGTTCTGGGCAAGGTGCTGGTGGTAGGCTGGCATCCGCCAAGCATCGCTTCGATAGCGATCCGATCCAAGGAACCGATATGACCATTTCGACACTCGCCCTTACCCCGCTTATCTCGCTGATTGCAGGCGTGCTGATCCTGGTGATGCCGCGGCTGCTCAATTATATCGTCGCCCTTTATCTGATCGTTGTCGGCCTGCTCGGGCTGTTCCCGCATCTCGCCAGCTAACGACATCGGCAATAGCGGACCTGCCATCCATTGTGATTGGTATCGCCGCGCTCCGACCCGCCTCGTTTCAGGGGTTGGGTCAGTCATAGCCGCTGCGCACGTTGCGGCACATCATTGACGCAGCGATTTCAAGTTTCGCTTGAGACTGTTGGCTGCGACGCTGCGGCGATGCGGCAATAGCGCCATTGCCCTTAACGCGGCTTTTCGCTATGTGCCTGAAAGATGTCTTCGAAGGGGTATTCCTATGGCTGAACACACGCCGACCGGTCCTGTCGAACTGGGCGCGAAGATGGACTATGCCGAGCACGACCGCACCTATGCCGGCTTCCTGATGCTGGCCAAATACGGGTCGCTGTTTTGCGCCGCAGTGCTTCTGGCCATGGCGTTCGGCTTCTTTGTGGGCGGCTTCTTCTCGGGGACCATCCTGTTCGTTCTGATCCTGGCCGTCGGCGCCTTTATTCTCCGATAACTCCTCCAATTTTTGTCGAGGACGCCGCCGGGGGCCGGCCGGCGTCTTGCGGTAACGGGTTGCGGCCGAAAGGATCATGCGGTGGGACAGACGGTTTTCATCCCTCGTGAGCTCGACGCGAACGAGCCGCGCGTCGCGGCCTCGCCCGACACGGTGAAGCGGCTGGCGGCGCTGGGTTTCGACGTGGTCGTCGAAGCTGGCGCCGGCGCGGCGTCGCGCATTCCCGACGAGGAGTTTGCCAAGGCCGGCGCCGCGATCGGCAAGGCCGGCGATGTTTCCAGGGCTGATGTCGTGCTGAAGGTGCGCCGGCCGAGCGATGCCGAGCTGAAAGTCTATCGGCCGGGCACTGCCGTGATCGCCATCATGGATCCCTATGGCAACGATGCCGGCGTCGCCGCGTTGGCCAGGGCCGGTGCTACTGCTTTTTCCATGGAGTTCATGCCGCGCATCACCCGCGCCCAGTCGATGGACGTTCTATCCAGCCAGGCGAACCTCGCCGGCTATCAGGCGGTGATCGACGCGGCTGCCGAATATGACCGGGCGTTGCCGATGATGATGACGGCGGCTGGCACGGTACCGGCGGCGAAGGCCTTCATCATGGGCGTCGGCGTCGCCGGTCTGCAGGCCATCGCCACCGCGCGCCGCCTCGGCGCCGTGGTCACCGCCACCGATGTGCGCCCGGCTGCCAAGGAGCAGGTTGCTTCGCTCGGCGCAAAGTTCCTGGCGGTCGAGGACGAGGAATTCAAGGCGGCCGAGACGGCCGGCGGCTACGCCAAGGAAATGTCGAAGGAGTATCAGGCCAAGCAGGCGGCGCTGACCGCCGAGCACATCGCCAAGCAGGACATCGTCATCACCACGGCGCTCATCCCCGGCCGGCCAGCGCCGAAGCTGGTTTCGGCGGCGATGGTCGCCTCGATGAAACCCGGCTCGGTGATCGTCGACCTTGCGGTCGAGCGTGGCGGCAACGTCGAGGGCGCCGTTCCGGGGCAGGTGGTGACCACCGCCAACGGGGTAAAGATCGTCGGCCATCTCAACGTTCCCGGTCGCGTCGCCGCCTCCGCCTCGCTGCTCTATGCGAGAAACCTCTATGCCTTCCTCGAGACGCTGGTTGACAAGGCGACGAAGACGCTTGCCATCAACCGCGACGACGAGCTGGTCAAGGCAACCATGCTGACCGATGCCGGCAAGGTCGTGCATCCCGCCTTCGTCAGGGCTGAGCAGGAGCCGCCAAAGGGCCAACATGTCGAACCGCCGGCCATTCCGGCCAAGACGATGGTTGCCGAGGCTTCGGCGAAGCCGGCTGCGAAGAGGCCGGCCGCTTCGAGGAAGCCCAAGACCACCGGAGGGATCGCGTGATGGATCAGACCCTGCAGAAAGCCCTCGACCAGCTCGACCAGGCCACAGCTGCCGTCCGCCTTGCGGTACAGAACCTGGCCACCGCGCCCGGCACCGAGGCCGCTGGTGACGCCGCGCACGCGCTGTCCGGCGGCGCGATCGATCCCTTCGTCTTCCGCTTCGCCATCTTCGTGCTGGCGATCTTCGTCGGCTACTACGTCGTCTGGTCGGTCACGCCGGCGCTGCACACGCCATTAATGGCGGTCACCAACGCCATTTCCTCCGTCATCGTCGTCGGCGCGTTGCTTGCCGTCGGCATCTCGGCCTCGGGCATCGCCACCGGCTTCGGCTTTGTTGCGCTGATGCTGGTATCGGTCAACATCTTCGGCGGCTTCCTCGTCACCCAGCGCATGCTGGCCATGTACAAGAAGAAGGAAAAGTAGGCCGCTATGAACGCCAACTTCGCCTCCTTCCTCTATCTGGTCTCCGGCATCCTGTTCATCCTGGCATTGCGCGGCCTGTCGCATCCGACCACCAGCCGCCAGGGCAACATGTACGGCATGATCGGCATGGGCATCGCCATTGTCACGACGCTGGCGCTGGCCACCCCTTCCGCCGGCCGCTTTGCGCTGATCGTGCTCGGCCTCGCCATCGGCGGCTCGGTCGGTGCGGTCACGGCACGGCGCATTGCCATGACCTCGATGCCGCAGCTGGTCGCCGCCTTCCACTCGCTGGTCGGTCTTGCCGCGGTCATGGTGGCGGCCGCCGCCATCTATGCGCCGGAAAGTTTCGGCATCGGCACCGTCGCCGATATCCATGCCCAGGCGCTGATCGAGATGAGCCTCGGCGTTGCCATCGGCGCCATCACCTTCACCGGCTCGGTCATCGCCTTCTTGAAGCTCGACGGCCGCATGTCGGGCAAGCCGATCATGATCGGCGGCCGTCACTTCATCAACGCAGCCCTGGGCATAGCGCTCATTGTGCTGATCATGCTGCTCGTCACCACCGAGTCCAAGCTGGTGTTCTGGCTGATCGTTGCCGCCTCGCTCGTGCTCGGCGTCCTTCTCATCATCCCGATCGGCGGCGCCGACATGCCGGTGGTCGTATCGATGCTCAATTCCTATTCGGGCTGGGCAGCGGCGGCACTCGGTTTCACGCTCGGCAATCTGGCGCTGATCATCACCGGCGCGCTGGTCGGCTCATCGGGCGCCATCCTGTCCTACATCATGTGCAAAGGCATGAACCGAAGCTTCATCTCGGTCATCCTCGGCGGCTTCGGCGGCGAGACATCAGCCGCTGCCGACGACGGCATCGAGCGCACCGTCAAGCAGGGCTCTGCCGAGGATGCCGCCTATCTGATGATGAATGCGCAAAAGGTCATCATCGTGCCGGGTTACGGCATGGCCGTCGCCCAGGCGCAGCACGCGCTGCGCGAAATGGCCGACAAGCTCAAGGCCAACGGCGTCGACGTCAAATACGCCATCCATCCGGTGGCCGGCCGCATGCCCGGCCACATGAATGTGCTCTTGGCGGAAGCCAACGTGCCTTACGACGAAGTGTTCGAGCTGGAGGACATCAACTCTGAGTTCGCGCAGGCCGATGTCGCCTATGTCATCGGCGCCAACGACGTCACCAATCCGTCCGCCCGCGACGACAAATCGTCGCCGATCTATGGCATGCCGATCCTCGACGTCGACAAGGCGCGCACCTGCCTGTTCGTCAAGCGCTCGCTCGGGTCCGGCTATGCCGGCATCGACAACACGCTGTTCTACAAGGACGGCACCATGATGCTGCTCGGCGACGCCAAGAAGATGACCGAGGAGATCGTCAAGGCGATTGATCACTGAAACGGCGTCGTTGCCAACTCACTGCCGGTCGTCGAAATACAGCCCTGGCTCCGCGCCGGGCTTTTTCTTGGCTGTTACCGGTTCTGAAGCTACGATAGCGACCCGTCGTCTTGTCTAACGGCGTCATCGGTGGAGGTGCTGTGCCCGACCCTGGTTCTGCCGCGTCGCCGGCCGCCGATCTGACCGCAGCAGAGAAGGTGCCGCGCAAGCGCAGCCAGGCGGTGGTGGTCGTGCACGGTATGGGCGAACAGCGGCCCATGGACACGTTGAGGGGATTTGTCCAGGCCGTTTGGAGCCACGATCCGGCCCGTGCTCCGTTCTATGCCCATGTCGCTGATCCGGCCGACCCAATGGGTGCGAAGATCAACCAGAGCTGGATCACGCCCGACAGCCGGACCAATTCGCACGAGCTTCGCCGGATCACCACACCGTATGATGTCGATGGCCGCCGCACCGATTTCTACGAGCTTTACTGGGCCGACATCACCCAGGGCACGACCCGGAGCCGCCTTGCTGCCTGGGTGACGACCCTGCTCTGGCGCAAGCCCGCCGATATTCCGCGCGATGTGCGCAAACTCTATGTCGTCACGCTTTTGGCCACCATCGTCGTCCTTGGCGCGGCGCTGGCGCTCGCAACGTCGGCCTGGCAAGGCTATATCTCCTGGACGACCGGCGTGCTTGTCACCGTCCTGGCGTCGTTCGTTATCTGGTCGGTGGACCAGTTTGGCCTGCCCTATTTCGGCGATGCCGCCGCCTATGTGCGGGCCGAAGCGGCGACGGTCGAGAAGCGCGCGCTGGTCCGCGAGCGTGGCCTCAAGCTGCTGAAGCGCCTTATGGTGGACGACGCCTACGACCGCATCGTGCTGGTCTCGCACAGCCTGGGGTCGATCATAGCCTATGATCTGTTGCAGATATTATGGGCCGATTTCAGGCCTCGAAAGCTGGAAGCCATTCGCGACAGAGCGAGGCTGAAGGCGATCCACGCCGTCGATAAGGCGATGCTGGCCACCGATGCTTCCGCCTGGCCCGACCGCCTCGATGACCTCCCCACATTCCGGCGCGGCCAATGGGAACTCTACCGGCAGCTTCGCGACAGTGACGCCGATCATCCGCTGCCGTGGAAGATCAGCGATTTCGTCACGCTCGGCAGTCCGCTGACCCACAGCGAGTTTCTGGTGACCTACAATCTTGCCGAGTTCAGGCGCGGCATCGCCGAGCGGCTGTTCTCGGCATGCCCGCCGATCGCCGACAGGGCGGCGGGCGGGACTATGCTCTATCAGGAAGGCCGCAGCCATTCGGGCAAGCCACAGCGGGCGGTGCATCATGGCGCGATGTTTGCCGCGATGCGCTGGACCAACATTTTCGACAGAGGCAATGGCTGGTTGACCGGCGACCCGATCTCCGGGCCGATGACGGAGAACTTTGGTCCGGGCGTGGAAAACATCCAGGTCGAGCTGCGCGGCTCGCTCGGCCGCGTCTTCACACACACGCTCTACTGGTCGTTGACGGCGAGCGGCGTCGAGGCCAACGCACCGTCCGGCGTGCCGCGCTCGCACCTTGCCGTGCTGCGCGATGCGGTCGATCTCGGCCGCAAGCTGGGGGACTGAGCTGTCGGTGGCGAGCAACGCACGACAATGCTGCGCCGACAGCTCAAAGCAAGGTCCGCTTCGGGGTAATCTTCGAAGCGGACCGAGTTCGCTTAGGCGCCGATCAACGATTGGTCAGGAAAATCGCTTCCTCGTCGTCGCGCTGCCTGCCGCCAAGTGCTGCAGCCGCACTGGCAATGAAAGCCCCGACGACCAGCGACAGCGCGCCAATCAGTGAGAAGGTGGCGCCTGCCTTTCTGGCGGTGTCGGCCGCCTGCTGGGCCTTGACCTTGGCCTCCTGCGCTTTGGCGATTACCGCATCGACGCGAGCGGTGGCATCGGCTTCGGACAGGCCTGTGCGGGCGGCCACCAGCCGCGACAGATAGGTCTTGTCGTCGGCCGATATTTCGCCTGCTGCGGCACTCGCGATCAGAATGCGCGATGCCTGCGCCGTTGCCGCGGCGTCGCTCTCCGGATTGGCGGCAGCGAGCCTTGCCGGATCGGCCGGGCGGAACAGCGTATCGACGAAATACGATGTGGCGTTGTCAGTCGAGGCGCCACCAGCGTTTGCAGCAGCACCTGCCGAAGCGCCCATTGCCGCGCCGGATGCCACAGTCGAAGCGGCCTGGACACCGGTACCTATCGCGGCCGAAAGCGCCGTGCCGAGCACGCCGGCGACGAGCAGCGTCGCCAGCGCCCAGGCCAGGAAGCCGTGAGCGGTATCGCGGAAGAAGACTTCATCGGTGTGGATGCCGACCCATTTGGTGCGCAGGCGTCCGGCGAGGTAGCCGCCGAGGGCCGACGACAGCCACTGCACGACGATCAGCCAGACGGCGGTGGAAACGGCGAAAGTTGTGACTGACGCACCCGAGCCGGACCATGGCGACACCATGCTAAGTCCAAGCCCGGAGCCGAGCAGCATCAAGATGAAGGTAAGCGTCGACGCAGCAAAGGCGCCGGCGACGATTGGTCCCCAACTGACGGCGGGGGATGAGGATTCCGTCGGTGCGGAAACCTCGGTAGTCGTTAGGGTGGACGGCATGGAAGCCTCCTACCTTGCAAAAAGCAGAATCAGAATAATGATCGGAATCGGGACTCCGAGAAGCCAGAGCAAAATGCCACGTCCCATGAATGCCTCCTGCGGCGATTGTGATCAACTACAATGCCTTGAAAGACTTTCCGTTCCGGGAGATCCTCGGTGATCTTTGTTGCGGTGCAGCAGTCGGCGTCGGTGCGCCAAGATGCACCAATGCACTTCATGCCTGCAGGCTGGGTATTCTGGATGGCGGCTCAGATGTCCAGATTGGCGACCGACAGCGCGTTTTCCTGGATGAATTCGCGCCTTGGCTCAACCTCGTCGCCCATCAGTCGCGAAAACAGTGAGTCCGCGTCAGACGCGTCATTGACCTTGACCTGTAAGAGCGAGCGCACATTCGGGTCGAGCGTCGTTTCCCAGAGCTGCTCGGCGTTCATTTCGCCAAGGCCCTTGTAGCGCTGCATGGTCAGACCCTTGCGGCCGGTGGCAAACACGGCATTGAGCAGTGCCAGCGGCCCCGAAATTGTTTCGGAGACATCCTTGCGGCGCAGCACCGGCGGCTCGCCATAGATTTCTGCCAGGCGCGGCGCATAGCGGTCGAGCTGGCGTGCGTCGGCGGAATTGATCAGCGCCAGGTCGAGATGCGCGAACTCCTTGACGCTGCGCACCGTGCGCTCGAATACATAGCCGCCGACGCCCTCGTTGGAGGTCGACATGCGGCCTGTCCAGCCGCGCTCGGTGTCCTCGGCGATAATGTCGAGACGGCGGGCAACGCGCTCGGCCATCTCGTTGGCGCGACCGAGGTCGGTGAAGATTTCGGGGTTGAGCGCGCCGGCAATCGCTGCCTGCTCCACCACGCCTCTGTTATAGCGCGTATGCAATCCGTTGATGAGTTGGCGGACAGCCAGGGCATCGTCGATGGCGCTGCGCAGATCCTGTCCGGCCCGCACCTCGCCCGTGCTGAGCGCAAGCGACGCTTCTTCCAGCCCCGAGCCGATCAGGAATTCCTCGAAGGCGGCTTCATCCTTGATATATTGCGAGCTCTTCCCTCGTGTCACCTTATAGAGCGGCGGCTGCGCGATATAGAGATGACCGCGTTCGATCAGTTCCGGCATCTGGCGGAAGAAGAAGGTCAGCAGCAAGGTGCGGATATGGGCGCCATCGACATCGGCGTCGGTCATCAGGATAATCTTGTGGTAGCGCAGCTTGTCGGCATTGAACTCGTCCTTGCCGATCGAGGTGCCGAGCGCAGTGATCAGCGTGCCGATCATGTCGGAGCCGAGCATGCGGTCGAAGCGGGCGCGCTCGACATTGAGGATCTTGCCGCGCAGCGGAAGAATGGCCTGGTTCTGGCGCGAACGGCCGCCCTTGGCCGAGCCGCCGGCGCTGTCGCCCTCGACGATGAAGATCTCGGATTTCGCCGGATCGCGCTCCTGGCAATCGGCCAGCTTGCCGGGCAGCGAGGTGACGCCGAGCGAGCTCTTGCGGGTGATGTCGCGTGCCTTGCGCGCGGCTTCACGCGCGGCAGCGGCCTGGATGACCTTCTCGATGACCGCCTTGCCCTCGGTCGGGTGCTCCTCGAGCCAGGTGCCGAGCGCCTCGTTGACGAGCCCTTCGACCACCGGGCGAACCTCGGACGACACCAGCTTGTCCTTGGTCTGCGAGGAGAATTTCGGGTCGGGAACCTTGACCGACAGCACCGCGGTCAGGCCTTCGCGGCAATCGTCGCCGATCAGCGCCACTTTTTCCTTCTTGGTCAGGCCCGAGGAGTCGCCATAGCCGGTTATCTGGCGTGTCAGCGCACCCCGGAAACCGGCGAGATGCGTGCCGCCGTCACGTTGCGGGATGTTGTTGGTGAAGGCCAGCACGTTCTCGTGGTAGCTGTCGTTCCACCACATGGCGACTTCGACGGTGATGCCGTCGCGCTCGGCGCGGATCGAAATCGGCTTGTCGAGCAACGGCTTCTTCGTTCGGTCGAGATATCGGACGAACTCTTCCAGCCCGCCATCATAGTGCAGTTCATGGCGCACGATGTCGGCATGGCGGGCATCGGTCAAAACGATGCGCACGCCGGAGTTCAGGAAGGCGAGCTCGCGCAGCCGGTGCTCCAGCGTACCATAGTCGAACTCGACCATGGTGAAGGTCTCGGACGACGGCAAGAACGTGATTTCGCTGCCGCTGCGCCCTTCATAGGTGCCGGGGACCTTGTCTTGTTCATAACTGCCGGTGATGCGCAGCGGCGCGTCGGCATCGCCATGCGTGAAGCTCATCTCGTAGATCTGGCCGTTGCGACGGATCTTCAGTTTCAGCCAGGCCGACAGTGCGTTGACGACCGACACGCCGACGCCGTGCAGGCCGCCCGACACCTTGTAGGAGTTCTGGTCGAACTTGCCGCCGGCATGCAGCTGCGTCATGATCACTTCGGCCGCCGAAATGCCTTCGCCGGTGTGGATATCGGTCGGAATGCCGCGGCCATTGTCGATGACCGTCACCGAGCCGTCCGGATTGAGCGTCACCGTCACCAGGTCGGCATGGCCCGCCAGTGCTTCGTCGATGGCGTTGTCGACCACCTCATAAACCATGTGGTGCAGGCCCGAGCCGTCGTCGGTGTCGCCGATATACATGCCCGGCCGCTTGCGAACGGCGTCCAAGCCCTTCAAAACCTTGATGGAATCGGCGCCGTATTCGGCTTCAACGCCGTTGGCGATGTCGGTGTGGTCGCTCATGAAAACCTGTCTGATTGGTGCCGTGTGCAGAGCGCGAAAAATCGGCGTCGAATCGCGCATTCCTAATGTCGTAGATATAGGCGCAAAAGGCGGTTTTTCCAAGGTTTGCAGGCATTTCCGAACGGAATGACCGTCGCGTGAACCCGCTACCGGCGCCTGGCTTCGATCCTGGCCAGCCGCTCACGCAAAAACTTGATCATGAACTTGTATCGCGGCGCCAGCCGACCGGTCCGGTCGAGCTCCAGCGTCATGTCGAGTGCCTTGGAAAGGACGGCTTTCGGGTCCTTTGCGACTTGGGCGTAGTCGATATAGGCAACCACCAGGTCGCGCTGCCAGGTGGCGTTGTCCGGATCTGACTGGGCAAGTTTCTCGCGAATGGCAAGGCTGTCCTGAAGGGCTTGCCGGGCTCCCCTGACGTCGCGCTGCCTGAGGCGGAGCGTGGCGACTTCGGACAGCGTTATCGACAAGTCCCGCTGCCAGTCGGAATTGGCGGAATCGAGCTTCGCCAGCCTCTCCGCAATCGCGTAGCTGTCCAGATAGGCTTTCAGTGCGCCTTTGTGGTCGCCCTGTATCGCCAGGACGCCGGCGACCTTCTCGAGGCACACGGACAGGTCGCGCTGCCAATCGGTGTTGTTCGGGTCGCCGGCGGCGAGCGCGCTGGCTTGCGAGAATGCCTGACGATAAGCCGAAAGTGCCGCCGGCCAATTCTGCTGGTCGCTCAGCGCGTTGCCGACCTTGGCGTTGCCGACGGACAGGTCGCGTTTCAGCTCGGTGTCGTCCGGATCGCGTTTCGCCAGTTGCTTGACGATCGCCAGGCCTTCCTTGTAGGCCGTCAGCGCCCCAGCGGCGTCGCCGCGTTCGCGCAGCAGGTCGCCTATCGTATCGTGGCTGACCGAGACGTCACGCTGCCGATCGGCGTCTCCCGGTCTGTCCGCCGCCAGCGCCAGCCGCACCTTCAGGCTCTCTTGATAGGCCGCCTGTGCGTTGTCCAGTTGACCTGCGACATGGGCAAGGTGGCCGATCTCATCATAGGTGATGGTCAGGTCGCGCTGCAGTTCGGCACGGTCGGGCTCGCCGGCAGCGAGCTGTTTCTTGATCGACAGGCTTTCCTGATAGACCTGTGCGGCGCCGGCCAGATCACCTTGCGTCGCCAGCACGTTACCGATCTTGTCGTCGGTCATAGCGAGGTCGCCGAACCACTCCAGATTGTCCGGCTCTGCCTCGGTCAGGTCCTGCAGAATGGTCTTGGCCGTTTCATAGTTTTGCAGCGCTGCCGGCAGATTGCCTTGCGCCATCCGCACGTTGCCGAGCTTGACGTGGCTGACGGCGAAGTCGCGCTTCACGTTGGGATCGGTTTCGTGGCGCGACCGCCGCTCGAGATCGGCTTGCAGCGCCTCGAAGGCGCGGCCAGCAGCATCGATGTTGCCGACCGTGGTATAGAGCTTGCCGAGCTCGTCCAGCGTGCGGATCAAGCGGTCGGCGTCGTCGAGCGACAGCACCACCTGTCCGGCTTCGCCATAAAGCGTGAGCACGGATTCATAATCCTTGATGGCTGTGGCGTAGTCGAGGTCGGCGCGCGCTGCCCCGCCGGACAAATAGCGCGTCGCGGCTTCGGAAAGCGTGCGACTGACGAAATTGGCCTTCAGCGCGTTGCGCGAGATATTGTCGATCTCGGCTGCTTCGGCAAGCTTTTTCCGCGCGGCATCGAACGCTCCCAGCGAAAGCTGCTCTTCCGCCTGCCGGCGCAACGCTGCCACTCTGAGATCGTCGGAGGAAAGCGTCCGCATTTCGCTCCGCACCTTGACGAAGGCGTCGGCTGCCTCACGCAGCCTGGCGTTCAGACTGTCCGCGGAGAGGCGGCCGGCATCGGAACTGATCAACGCGCCATAGAGCGGTGCCAGCGGCATGTCGGCGTCGCTGGCGATCTTTTCCACCTCGCCACGCATCGCGGGCGTCACCTCGGCCATGGCCAGCAACAAGCGTTCGCGCTCCGGCAGTTTCTCCTTGGCTGTCGTGGCAAAGAACAACTGCGGCAGGCCGCTCTCGACATAGGGCAATTGCCTGCCGCGCGAGAGATCGTAGACCTCCTGCTGCACGAGCGTCAGCACGGAGCGGATCTCAAGACCCTCGGTGCCGAGGTATTTCGTCAGCGCCGCGGTGAACGGCGAATTCTGGCCGGTCCCATCCGAGGCGGTCTCGCCGGGCGCCGCCGAGAAGGCAAACAGGATGTTTTCTGCCCGCCCGATGCGGCCAAGACCCGGCCGGACCTTGTCGCTGACCTCTTTTACCAGCGCCGTTGCGCCGCGGCCTTCGCCGCCCGTGGCAGCAAACAGATCGCTGCGGCAGGCATCGAGCACGATCAGTCCGACCTTGCTGGTGGCGGCGACGGCCGCGCGGATCTCCTCCAGCGGCAGGCTGGTCCCTTCCAGCGTAGCGAGCGACGACGCGTCTGCATCCACCGGCAGGAGCCGATTCTCGCCGGCGATCTCGACGCCGTGGCCGGAGAAGAACACCAGTGCCACGTCGGCGCCTTTAGCATCCTCGCGGAAATCGTCGAGCGCCCGGCGCATGCGCCGCAGGTCGCGGTTGGTTTCGAGGAAGACCTCGAAACCGAGCTTCCTCAGCACCGTTTCCATGACCTCGCCGTCATTGACGGGATTGGCGAGCGGCCGGATCAGCCGGTAGTCGTTCTCGGCGATGACCAGCGCAACGCGCCGCTCCGCCATGGCACCGGAGGCCGTCGAGAGGATCAGCAGCAAAGCAAACAGAAGACGCAAATCGAACCGCCCCGGCCCGGTCATTTCCCGGAGCATTCCATCTCTTTATGGCATGAGCAAGTTATGGCATCGGCAAGCCCGGCCGTTCGCGTTGTTAGCTGGCGCGCATCGGCCTCAGCGCTTCGCTCCAGCGGGACAGCTCGTCCAGCATGGTCTTGGCTCCGCCGAGCACCTGCTCGCTGGGCAGGAAGGCGCCGGTCTCGTCGAGCAGCTTCTGGTACATCGGGAGCGCCACGCCTTCCGGAATCGGCATGACGCCGACCGCGGTCAGCAACGGTTTGACCGCCTGCGCCGCTCGTAAGCCACCGGAGACACCGCCGTAGCTGAGGATGGCGGCCGGCTTGTATCGCCATTCCCTGAGCAGGTAGTCGACCGCGTTGACGATCGCGGGGGCTGCGAAATAATTGTATTCCGGCGCTACGAAGACGAACGCGTCGGCGGCGTCGATTGCTTTCGACCAGGCTTTCGTGTGGCTGTTTTCGTATCTGCCGAGTCTAGGATGATGCGGCTCGTCCAGCACCGGCAGGTTGAAGGCGGCGATATCGGTGAGCAATGGCTCGAATTTGCCGTGTTCGCGCGCAAAACTTTCCAACCACCTTGCGAAAACGGGTCCGGCGCGGCCCGGCCGCGTGCTGCCGATGATGACGTTCAACTGGTGCTTCAAGGCAGGCTCCCGCCGGTTAGTGGCATCTGTGGTGCTGCCACCTAAGACACACAGCCGGACACAGCAAGCAGGCACTTTCCGGTGCCCCGGTCACATTCCAGAGAGCGGATGCTTCGCCTTGTCGTCCGGCCACATGGACGCTTGCCTTGCCAGCCACTACATTGAGGGGTCAGCGGAGCAAGCCATGGACAGTCAGCCCGTCCCCTTCGTCCCGCCGGCGCCGAAGCCGCGCACCGCGCCGCCTTCGACGCTGGAGATGATCCGCATCGTCTATCGCAATCCGCTCGAACTGTGGGGCGAGGCGACCTACAACGAGCCCTGGATTTCGGTGAACGGCGTCGGTGGGCCGCTGGTCATCGCCAACGATCCCGGCCTCATCCGCCATGTGCTGGTCGACAACGCCAAGAACTACAAGATGGCGACGGTGCGCCAGAAGATCCTGCGGCCGATCCTGCGCGACGGGCTGCTGACCGCCGAAGGCGAGGTGTGGCGGCGTTCGCGCAAGGCGATGGCGCCGGTATTCACGCCGCGTCACATTTTCGGCTTCGCCGAGCCGATGCTGAAACGCACGCTCGAATTCGTCACCCGTTACGAGCAAGGTGGCACGTCGGATATCGCCCACGACATGACGCTGCTCACCTTCGACATCCTGGCTGAGACGCTGTTTTCGGGCGAGATATCGGGCGAGCCGGGCAGCTTCGCCAAGGAGATCGACCGCCTGTTCGAGACGATGGGCCGGGTCGATCCGCTCGACCTTTTGCGTGCGCCCGATTGGCTGCCGCGCCTGACCCGCATCCGCGGCCGCAAGACCATGGCCTACTTCCGCAAGATCGTCACCGACACGGTGCAGATGCGCGAGGCGCGGCTGAGGCGCGCTCCGGACACGGTGCCGCAGGATTTTCTCACGCTGCTGTTGAAGGCGGAAGGACCGGGCGGGCTGACCCGGGCCGAGGTCGAGGACAACATCATCACCTTCATCGGCGCCGGCCACGAGACTACAGCCAGGGCGCTCGGCTGGACGCTCTACTGTCTCGCCGAAGCGCCATCGGAGCGCGAAAAGATCGAGCACGAGATCGATGCTGTGCTGGCGCGTGAGCCCGACCCGACGAAATGGCTCGACGCCATGCCGCTGACCCGTGCCGCCTTCGACGAGGCGCTCAGGCTCTATCCGCCGGCGCCCTCGATCAACCGCGAACCGATCGAACCCGAAACCTGGAACGGCCTCTATATACCGCGACGCGCCGCGGTGCTGGTGATGCCGTGGGTCGTCCATCGCCACAGGAAATTATGGGACCGGCCGGACGCTTTCATGCCGGAGCGCTTTCATCCGGGGAATCGCGAAAAGATCGACCGTTTCCAGTATTTGCCGTTCGGCGCCGGCCCCCGCGTCTGCATCGGTGCCAGCTTCGCCATGCAGGAGGCGATCATTGCGTTGGCGATCATGCTGTCGCGCTACCGTTTCGACACCACCGCGGAGACCCGCCCCTGGCCGGTGCAGAAGCTGACGACGCAACCGCAAGGCGGGCTGCCGATGCAAGTCACCCGGCGCGCCTCGTAAGCGGCTGAACGTCCATTCGCGCCGGTATTATGCGGCGGACTTGCGTTGGAACTGGCCCGCGGCGCGGTAGCGCCAGAGATAGCTGGGCAGGATGGTTCCGATCGACCGTGGCTGGATTCCGAGGCCGGCGAGCGTCCTGTTGTCCTTGACGGCGGCATCCGACACGACATTGTGCTGGCGCAACAGCAGGACCTGGTCCTTGGTCAACAACGGATTGGGCATCAGCCCGAGAATTGATGCCTGGAGGTTCGCCAGCCACCACGGCATAGGCAGCAAAAACCGCTTGCGTTCGATGATAACAAGCAATTCTTGCATGCATTCCTTGAAAGTGAGCACCTGCGGCCCGCCGAGCTCATAGATATGGCCGCCCTGGACCTTGCCGTCGACCGAGTGCGCCACCGCTTCGGCGACGTCGCCGACATAGACCGGCTGGAATTTCGCCTGACCGCCGCCGATCAGCGGCAGGACTGGGGAAAAGCGGGCCATGTTGGCAAAGCGGTTGAAGAAACCGTCCTCCGGCCCGAAATTGATCGATGGCCGCAGGATCACAGCGTCCTGGACCGTCTCAAGAACGGCCTTTTCGCCAAGCGCCTTGGTGCGCGCATAGTCCGATTGTGCGTGGAGATCCGCGCCCAGAGCCGAGATGTGGGTGAGGCCGGCGCCGACGGCGCGCGCCGCTTCAGCGACAGCGCGCGCGCCGAACTCGTGGACGGCAGTGAATTTCTGCCGGCCGGCCTCATGCGCGATCGCCACCAGATTGACGACATGGTCCGCGCCTTGCACGGCGCGGTCGACCGACCAGCGCACCCGGACATTGGCCTGCACCGGCTGGATCTGCCCGACATTGCCGAGCGGCTGCAGGTGGCCGGCGAGATCGGGCCGACGGCAGGCGACCCGGATGCGGTAGCCGCGCCTGGCCAGCGCCCGCACGACATGACGACCGACAAAGCCGGAGCCGCCGAACACGACGACGAGCTTTGGGGTCTGCAGGATTTCGGTCATGGCTGGCTCCGGCGGGCTATCCAGATGGCTTGGTTGAAGCCGTTTCATAGTCCGTTTCGCGCCAAAGGCAAAGGGCGACCATAGGTCGCCCGGCATTGTTGAAGCATGATTTTCCGGATCCGCTCGAAACGGCAGAAAACTCCGCCGAGGCCCGGCTTTGCGGTAACTCCATTCGAAACAGGAACCTTTGTTCGGTCGGCGATTTTAGATGTATGGTTTGATTCCGAATGAAGGATATTGCCAATGACAAAACGCGTTGCGATCTTCGCTCTGGCATTAGCAGCAGGCTGCAGCATTGGCGCCTCGGCATTCGCCGGAAACCGGCATCACCCCAAGCTCAACCCGAACGCTATGTTCCCGCCAACGGCGACATCATCGAGTTCCTGTTCGGTGGCCCGCGCTACTATGACAACCACCTGTTCACGACAGCCGCCGAACCCTGCTCCTACAACAGGGTAGGACCGGACGCGAATGCGGCGAACGTCATCAACGATCATTATTGCGGGAAGTAGGCTCGCGCTGCCGGATCGGCCGGCCTCCTCAGCCGCTCATCGGACAAACGAATTTCTTCAGGACGAATAGCGCGCGGCGAATTCGGAAATGCGTTGCACCACAGCTTTCGGCGCGCTTAGGCCGCGCGCCGCCGACTTCTCCGCGGCCTCGGCCCGGGCACGCCCCGGCACATGCACGCCATAGCGCCGCCGCAACCGGTCGAGCTGGTCCTTCATCCGTTTGTCGAAGTCCGGATCGAGCAGCTTGGGCTCGACGGCGAGCACGAACAGGCCGGTCCCCGGACTGTCCTGCCCGCCGTCGAACCATGGCGCATCGAGCGACCAGTTGGCGCCCGACAGGCCGGCAGCCAGCACCTCGACCATCAGCGCGATGTTGGCGCCGCGCTGGCCGCCGAAGGCAAGCATGGCGCCTTTCATGGCGGCTGCCGGGTCCGTGGTTGGATTGCCGCTGGCGTCCAGTGCCCAGCCTTCGGGGATCTTCTTGCCGTCCTCGGCCGCCTTGCGGATGTTGACGAAGGCGGTGGCGCTCGACGACTGGTCGATGACCAGCGGCGCCCCGTCCGCGGCCGGTGCGGCAAAGGACATCGGGTTGGTGCAGTAGACCGGCTTGACCGAGCCCGAGCCGGCAAGCACGGCCGGGCCGTTGGTCGCGGCGAACGATACCAATCCCTGCGAGGCCAGCCGTCCGGTGAAATAGCCGAGCGCGCCGCACGTATAGGCATTCTTCTGCGAAAAGATGGCAACGCCGAACAGCCGCGCCGCCTTGGCGAGGTCATCGATCGTGCGGTCGAAACCGGTATGCGCCAGTCCGCCGCGGGCATCGGAGAGATAAACCGCGAGCGCTGGCCTGGTGATGACAGGATCGGCATTGCCGTCGATACGGCCGGCTTCCAGCGCTTCGAGATAATCAATGAAATGCGACAGCCCGACGGTCGATAGTCCTTCAGCCTCGGCCGCGACGATCGAGGCAGCCAGCGACTGCGCCGCCTCTTCGTTGGCGCCGGCGCCAAGTGCGGCCATCCGGCACAGCCCTGTCGCCTGGTCGAGACTGAGTTGCATGGTAGCTGCCCTGAATTCGCGACTTTAACAGCTTTAGCCTAGCTTGCTCGGGATCCGTGCCTCGAGCCGGCGGAAGCCGAACACCAGGATACCGGTGATGGACATATAGACCAACGCCAGAAGCAGCAAGGGTTCGTAGGTGACGAAGAGATCCTGGCGCACCCGCGAGGCTACGGCATAGATGTCGACCATGGTTATCGTTGCCACCAGCGGTGTTGCTTTCAGCTGGAGAACGGTTTCACCCGCCAGCGTCGGCAGCGCCCGGCTGATCGCCTGCGGGAGCCATATTCGCCCGAAGATTTTCCAACGGCTCATGCCGAAAGCGCGGGCCGCCTCGAGTTGGCCGTGCGGTACACCGGCGAAGGCGCCACGCATCACTTCAACTTCATAGCCGGCATACGCGATCGTCAGAGAAAGAACGGCGTAGGGCCATGCCTGCCTTAGAATGGGCCAGAGGAACGACTCGCGTATCCACGGAAATTGCGGAAACAGCGAACCCAGTCCGTAGTAGAGCAGCCAGAGCTGGAGCAGCAGCGGCGTGCCGCGAACAATCGTGCAGAACACCTTGGCCGGCACGCTCAAGATCGGCGGGCCGATCACCTGCGCCAGGCCGAGGGGGATGGCGAGCGCGATGCCCAGAGCCGACGTTACCACAAGCAGCCAGATGGTCCGCCATATGCCTTGCAAAGCCAGCGGCAGATAGGTGGGAAGCCAATCCCAGCGCATGAGGAAAATCGATGCCAGTACGACAACCAGCGCGATCAGGATCAGAGCTATGCGGTGTGGCTGCATCCAGAGCGAGGCTCGTGCGACGGCGTCAATGACCGGGGTTTCGGTCGCCATCAGTGCGATCCCGCGATCGACGGCATGCCGCGTCGCGCCCAGCGCTCAACCCGCCCGATGACGACGTTGGAGACGAGGGTCAGAACGAGATAAAGCGCGCCCGCCGCCATGAAGAAGGTGAAATAAGCCTTCGTCGCGCCGGCTGCCGTCCGTGTGGTTTGGGTCAGTTCATTGACGCCGACGATCGCGAGAAGCGCGGTGTCCTTGGTGGCGATCAGCCACAAATTTGCCAGCCCCGGAATGGCGAAGGGCAGCATCGCCGGCAGCGTTATACGCCTGAGAAGCAGGCCGGGAGGCATTCCATAGGCCCGCGCGGCTTCGATCTGGCCTTGCGGAACGGCGCGGATTGCGCCGCGCAAGACTTCGGTGGAGTAGGCGCCCTGCACGACCCCGAGCACGCCTATGCCGGCGACAACCCCGTTGATGTCGATCGCGGCATAGCCGAGCGCAGTAAGCAACTGGTTGATGAGGTCGGTACCAGCGAAATAAAGCAGCAGGATCAGCACCAACTCGGGCACGGCGCGGACCACTGTGGTGTAAACTTCCAGCAGGTCACGGACCACCGGCCCGCCATAGAGCTTGCCATAGGCGCCGCCGACGCCGATCAAAAGACCAACCCCAAAGGAACCGAAAGCAATTCCGACGGAGTTTGCCAGCCCATGCAGAAGGCTGAGACCCCTGCCGTTCGGCGGTTCGAAGGACAGCAATTCCAGCGAACTGGCTCCGAACATGGTGGCGAGAACGTCGCTCAGCTTATGTCCCCCTGGACTTGCGGGTTGAGGCGCCAATGATGCGTCAAGCCGGACATGCCCACCGCGACGACGGCGGCTAGGCATGCCCGGCTTGACGCCGTTGCCGTCAGTTGGACTGCGACGCTTCGCCGTAGATGTCGAAATCGAAGTACTTCTTGGTGATTTCGGCATATTTGCCATTGGCCCGAATGGCCTTGATGGCAGCATTGATCTTGTCCTTGAGCTCGGTGTCGCCTTGGCGCATGCCGGCGCCGACGCCCGGCCCGAGCACTTCAAGGTCCGGCGCGACATAACCCTTGAGGTCGCAGCACGCCTTGCCTTGGTCCGACTTCAAAAACGCGTCGAGCGCGATCGAATCGGCCTGAGTGGCATCGATCCGGCCGGCGGCGAGATCCTGATTTGCCTCGTCCTGCGTCTGGTATTCCTTGATTTCCGCAGCGTCGGTGAAGTGCTTCTTGGCGTAGGCGGCGTGCACCGTAGACGCCTGAACGCCGACTATCTTGGCTTTCAGCCCCTCTGGCGTCGCATCGAATTTCTGATCCTTGGCGCCGATCACCGCAGTCGGCGTGTTATAGTATTTGTCGGAGAAGTCGATTTCCTTCTTGCGCTCGTCGGTAATGGACATCGAATTCATGATCGCATCGATCTTCTTGGTTTTAAGCGCCGGGATGAGGCCGTCCCACGGGACTGGCGTCAATGCGCAATCCAGCTTGGCTTCGCCGCAAATGGCGTTGACGATGTCGACTTCCCAGCCACCCCACTTGCCGGAAGCATCCTGCGAGTAAAACGGCGGATAGGCTTCCGGCGAAAAACCCACCTTGATCTGTTCGGCGCTTGCCGAAAATGCGCCCGACAATGCGATCAGCGTGGCCGCGAGCGCCGTTTTGAGAAAAGGTTTCATTTTTCAGTTCTCCCGTTTTTTGGTTTTGACGTTCCCGTCTGCTTTTCTCGCAAGTCATCCAACATTGCGCAGAAACTGCTTCAGCCTTTCGGATTTTGGTGCGCCGAAGATCTGTTCCGGCGGCCCTTCTTCCTCGACCAGCCCGTTATGGAGATAGACGACATGCGTCGCCACCTCGCGGGCAAACTTCATCTCATGCGTGACCAGCACCATGGTGCGGCCTTCGCGCGCCAGGTCGCCGATCACCTTCAGCACTTCGCCGACCAACTCCGGGTCGAGCGCCGAGGTCGGCTCATCGAACAGCATGACGCGCGGATTGATGGCCAGCGCCCTGGCTATCGCTGCGCGCTGCTGTTGGCCACCCGACAGATAGGCGGGGTAGACGTCGCGTTTTTCGGCCAGGCCGACGCGGGCGAGCAGCTTTTCCGCCTCGCCGATCGCTACATCGCGCTTGACGCCGAGCACATGCACGGGAACCTCGATGACGTTCTCGATCAACGTCATGTGGCTCCAAAGATTGAAGTTCTGGAAGACCATGCCGAGCTTGGAGCGGATGCGTTCGATCTGCTTGCGGTCGGCGGGCACGGTGTGGCCGTGGCTGTCGGCCTTCAGCTTTATCTCTTCGCCATTGACGCGGATGATGCCGCTGGTCGGGTTCTCCAGGCAATTGATGCAGCGCAGCAGCGTCGACTTGCCCGAGCCGCTGCCGCCGATGATGGCGATCACCTCGCCATCGCGCGCCGACAGCGAAACGCCCTTCAATACGTGCAGCTTGCCGAAATTCTTGTGCAGGTTCTCGACGTGGATGGCTTCGGCGGCGCCGTTCTGCACCGTATGCTTCAGGGCGGTGGCCGGCGCTGTCATCGTCGCGGTGCCCCGCGGAGCAGCCGAGGCAGTCCTTGCTGGAATTTATTACCCATTACCCGTCACTGGACAGCGTTCCGATTCTCAAGATGGACCGTTCCGCTTGCCTCCGTCAACCGCAGTTTTTGGACCATTGATCACGGCCTGCCGAGTGGCTATTGGCAGGAGGGAGCGCGTTTCAGGAGAATTTAGTGGGCAAAGCATACGGGTCGCAGTCGATGGCCGGGCCGCTGCAGCGCGTGCTGATGCGCTCCGCCGCCAGCGCCATGCATCGGGCCGAAGCACTGGAATGGCACTACGGTCCCGGCTTCGATCCGCAAAAAGCGGCGGCCCAGCATGAAGCGCTGGCCGGGCTGATTTCCGGCTCAGGCGCCGAGATCGAATGGCTGAGCGACGCCGATGACGGGCTTGCCGATTCTGTCTTTACCCACGATCCCTCGCTGATGACCGACCATGGCGCGGTCATCCTTGCCATGGGCAAGGCGCTGCGCCGGCCCGAGCCCGGCCTGCACGAGGCAGCTTATGGGCGCATGGGCATACCTGTCCTCGGCCGTATCGAGACTCCCGGCCAGGTCGAGGGCGGCGACTGCGTGTGGATGGATGCAAACACACTGGCGGTCGGCCGCGGCGTACGCACCAATCAGCACGGCATCCAGCAGCTCTCCAACCTGCTTTCACCCAAAGGCATCCAGGTCTATGGCTTCGACCTGCCGCTCTGGCAAGGCGAGGACGCCTGCCTGCATCTGATGTCGGTGATCAGCCCGCTCGCCGACGATCTGGCGCTGGTCTATGGGCCGCTCCTGCCGGTCGCCTTCCACCAGATGCTGCGTGCGCATGGCATTCGCCTGGTCGAGGGCGACGCCGACGAATTCTTCGCCTCGAGCGGGCTCAGCCTGAACGTCCTGCCGACCGCGCCGCGCCAGGTTATCGCCGTTGCCGGTTTTCCGAAGACGGCGGCTGCCATGCAGGCCGCCGGCTGTACGGTCTCGACATTCGAGGCCGATGCGCTGTGCATTGCCTGCGAGGGCGGCCCAACCTGCCTCACGCGCCCGGTGCTAAGACAATGACGACGATCGGCGAAGCGCTCATCACCTTGCTGGAAGCGCACGGCGTCGACACCGTCTTCGGCATTCCCGGCGTGCACACGGTCGAGCTCTACCGCGGGCTTGCGCGGTCGAAGATCCGTCACGTCACGCCGCGCCACGAGCAGGGCGCCGGCTTCATGGCTGACGGCTATGCGCGCGCCAGCGGCAAGCCGGGTGTCGCCTTCGTCATCACCGGGCCGGGGCTGACCAACACCATCACCGCCATGGGCCAGGCGCGCGCCGATTCGGTGCCGATGCTGGTAATCTCGGGCGTCAACGCCACGCCGACGCTGGGCAAGGGCCTTGGCCATCTGCATGAACTGCCGGACCAGCGCGGCATGATGGAGAAGGTGGCGCTGTTTTCGCACCGTGTCACCGAGGCCGGCGAATTGCCCGGCGTGCTCGCCCGCGCTTTTGCACTTTTTTCATCCTCGCGTCCGGGGCCAGTGCATATCGAGATCCCGACCGATGTCATGACCATGCCCGCCACCGGCATCGTGGCGCTGCTGCGGAATTCGGCCCCGCCCGAGCCGGGCGCCGCGGTGATCGCTGAGGCAGCCAGGCTTTGCGCTGCCGCCCGCCGGCCGCTTATCCTGGCCGGCGGCGGCGCCAAAGCTGCCGAAGCGCCGTTGCAGCGCCTGGCCGAGAGGTTGGGAGCGCCGGTCGTCCAGACCGCCAATGCGCGCGGCCTGCTCTATCGCCATCCGCTTGGCGTGCCGGCCAGCCCCAGCCTGAAGGCGGTGCGTGCGCTGATGGCCGATGCCGACCTGGTCATCGCCGCCGGTACCGAATTCGGTCCGACCGATTATGACGGCTATGGCGACGGCGGTTTTGTCCTGCCCGCCAATCTGATCCGCATCGACATCGGCGCCGACCAACTTACCAGGCGGCCGGCCCGGATTTCGATCCAGGCCGATTGTGGCGCAGCGCTCGAGGCGCTGCATGCCGAACTCGGCATGGGCCAGGCGCAATCAGGCGACGGCGCCGCTCTCGCGGCCGCGACGCGGCAAGCGGCCTTTGCCGAGATTGGCCCAGCTATGCAGGCGCAATTGCGCGCCGTCGAGACGATCCGTGATGCGCTGCCTGGCTCGATCATCGTCGGCGATTCGACCCAGCCGGTCTACGCCGCCAACCTCTATTACGATCACGACCGGCCGGGCGGCTGGTTCAACGCCGCTACCGGCTTCGGCGCGCTCGGCTATGGCCCGCCGGCGGCGATCGGTGCTGCCCTTGCCAGGCCTGAGGCGCCGGTCGTTTGTCTCACCGGCGACGGCGGCTTCCAGTTCACCCTGCCGGAACTGGGCGCCGCGCTCGACGCGGCGGCGCCGGTGATCTTCGCCGTCTGGAACAATCGCGGCTACCGCGAGATCGAAACCTCGATGCTCGATGTCGGCGTCGAGCCGGTCGGCGTCTCCCCGGCACCGCCGGATTTCTGCAAATTGGCCGAAGCCTATGGCATTGCCGCCGAGCGGATTTCCGGCGCCGGCGGCTTGGCGGACGCGCTACGGCGCGCGCGGGCGGCTGGACGACCCTACGTCATCGAGATTTCGGTTGAGTGATTGCGCGAAAGGCGCGACCTTCCGCATCGGCGGCGCGCAACGACGGAGCGGTCGAATATGACGGAAACACTGGACGGCAGACATATCGTGGTGACCGGCGGCACCGGGGCGCTTGGCGGCGCGGTCGTAGGGAAACTGCTGGAGCAGGGCGCGATTTGCCATGTGCCCAATGCCCACGCTGCCGCGCCTGCCCATTTTCCCTTCCCGGCACATGACCGCGTCAGGCTGGCGCACAATGTCGACCTCGCCGACGCTGCCAAGGTCGATGCCTTCTATGCTAGCGTTCCGGATTTGTGGGCATCGGTGCATCTGGCCGGCGGCTTCACCGCCGCACCGGTCGAGAAGATCGAGCCCGCCTCCTTTGCCGAGATGATGGACACCAACGCCCGCACCACCTTCCTGTGCTGCCGCGCGGCGATACGCTCGATGCTGGAATCTTCCGTATCGGGCCGCATCGTCAATGTCACCGCGCGAGCCGGGCTCGATCCGCGGCGCGGCTCCGGCAAGGTGGCTTACGCTGCCGCCAAGGCGGCGGTCGCCGCGATGACCGTGGCGATGGCCGAAGAGCTGAAGGGCAAGGGCATACTGGTCAACGCCGTGGCGCCCTCGACCCTAGACACGCCGGCCACCCGGGCTGACATGCCGGGCGCCGATTTCAGCAAATGGGTCAGCTTGGAAGCAGCCGCGGAGGCCATTGCCTACCTCGCTTCGCCGGCCAATCTGGCGATGAGCGGCACGCTGGTGCCGCTTTACGGCAGGGCCTGAAATTCAGGTCGGGTGCAAAAAAGGCCCCGCCGGATCGCTCCGGCGGGGCTTTTTGTTTCGTTTACAACCTGCGCGAGGCGCAGTGTTGGCTTAGCTGCCCTGCTTCTTCAGCGCGGCACCCAGGATGTCGCCCAGCGAAGCGCCGGAGTCAGTCGAACCGTACTGGGCGACCGCTTCCTTCTCTTCGGCGATTTCCAGCGCCTTGATCGAGACCTGCAGCTTGCGGGTCTTCTTGTCGAAGGCGATGACGCGGGCGTCGACCTTCTGGCCGACAGTGAAGCGCTCGGGGCGCTGCTCGTCGCGGTCACGGCTGAGGTCGGAGCGCTTGATGAAGGTCTCGATGCCGCTGTCGACCAGCCGCACTTCCAGACCGCCATCCTTCACGCCGATAACCTCGCAGGTGACGACTGCGTTCTTGCGCAGTTCGCCTGACGTCGCCGCTTCGCCGACCGTGTCCTTGGCCAGCTGCTTGATGCCGAGCGAGATGCGCTCCTTGTCGATGTCGACGTCGAGCACCTGCGCCTTGACCATGTCGCCGCGATTGTACTCCTCGATCACCTGCTCGCCCGGACGGGTCCAGTCGAGGTCGGAAAGGTGGACCATGCCGTCGACATCGCCTTCGAGGCCGATGAACAGGCCGAACTCGGTCTTGTTCTTGACCTCGCCCTCAACCTGGCTGCCGACCGGATGGCTGCGCGCGAAGGCCTCCCACGGGTTCTCCAGCGTTTGCTTGAGGCCGAGCGAGATGCGGCGCTTGGCCGGATCGACTTCGAGCACCACCACGTCGACTTCCTGCGTCGTCGACAGGATCTTGCCGGGATGCACGTTCTTCTTGGTCCACGACATTTCCGAAACGTGGATGAGGCCTTCGATGCCCGGCTCCAGCTCGACGAATGCGCCGTAGTCGGTGATGTTGGTAACGGTACCCTTGATCTTCTTGCCGATCGGGAACTTGGTGCCGATCTCGGACCACGGATCGCTCTCGAGCTGCTTCATGCCGAGCGAGATGCGGTGGGTTTCCTGGTTGATGCGGATGATCTGCACCTTGACCGTCTGGCCGATATTGAGGATTTCGGTCGGATGGTTGACGCGGCGCCATGCCATGTCGGTGACGTGCAGCAGGCCGTCGATGCCGCCGAGGTCGACGAACGCACCATAGTCGGTGATGTTCTTGACGACGCCTTCGACCACCTGGCCTTCTTCGAGGTTCTGCACGATTTCCGAACGCTGTTCGGCGCGGCTTTCCTCGAGTACGGTGCGGCGCGACACCACGATGTTGCCGCGGCGGCGATCCATCTTGAGGATCTCGAAGGGCTGCGGGTTATGCATCAGCGGCGAGACGTCGCGGATCGGGCGGATATCGACCTGGCTGCGCGGCAGGAAGGCTACGGCACCGTCGAGGTCGACGGTGAAGCCGCCCTTGACCTGGTTGAAGATGACGCCTTCGACGCGTTCGCCCTTGGTGAACTTCTCTTCGAGACGGACCCAGCTCTCTTCGCGGCGGGCCTTTTCACGCGACAGCATGGCTTCGCCCAGCGCGTTCTCGATACGCTCGACATAGACCTCGACCGTGTCGCCGACCTTGAGCGTCGTGTCTTTGCCCTTGACGCCGAATTCCTTCAGCGGGACGCGGCCTTCGACCTTAAGGCCGACGTCGATGATGGCCATGTCCTTCTCAATGGCGGTGATGACGCCCTTGACGACCTGGCCTTCGCCGGAATGACCGGCGGAAAATGATTCTTCGAGCAGGCTCGCGAAATCATCGCGAGTGGGATTTGCAACTGACATAGTTTCTCCTGGAATGCCCCGCAATCTATCGCGGGGCGGGCGCCGTGGGTTAGCGTTGCGTTGGCCTGCCGGCGTTCCGGGCAAAAAGCCCTGGCCGCCTTTGGGCGGCAATTCCGGCGCATGAAGAATGCTGGCAGGCTGGTTCATGCCCGATATGGGAATTCTTTTTGTCGCCGGCAATCGGCGGCGGCAGGAAAACCCGGCTCAGGCTTCGTTTCTCTTGGCCAGGACGTCATCGATGATCGCCCGAGCTGCCAGAAACGCGGCTTCTATAGCCATTTCCGACGTGTCGAGCAAGTGCGCATCGGCTGCCGGTTTCAAGGGCGAGTCCATGCGGCCCATGTCGCGCTCGTCGCGACGCACGATATCGGCAAGGATTTCATCGAAATTGGCAGTGCCGCCGATGCTCTCGATTTCGTCCAGCCGCCGCTTTGCCCGCACCTCGGCACTGGCCGTGACATAGAGTTTTACGTCGGCATCGGGACAGACGACAGTGCCGATGTCGCGACCGTCGAGCACCGCGCCCGGCGGGGCTTTTGCAAAGTCGCGCTGCTTGTCGACCAGTATGCGCCGCACTGACGGGATGACAGCCACTTTCGACGCCGCCTCGCCAACGGCATGTGCCGAAAGCACGGCGCGGTCGAGTTTTGCCAGATCGACCTGGCGAGCCGCGGTTTCAGCGGCCGAGACATTGTCGAGCGGCAGGCCCAGCCGAAGCAGCGAATGCGCTACCGCGCGATAGGTAAGGCCGGTGTCGAGCAGGTTCAGCCGGTAGTGATCGGCGAGCCGTCGGGCAAGGGTGCCCTTTCCAGCGCCTGCAGGTCCGTCGATGGCGATGGTGAAGCCTGTCGTCATTCGAAACCTCGATGCAAGTGCCTCACTCCATCGGCGCTCGAAGTCAACCGCGTTGACCTCCGAGGCCTCGAACTGATTGTCGGAGTTGATTTCTGTGAGATCGGGAAAGCCTTATACGGAATTTCTGGTGCCCCCGATCTCAATATCCTCCGACCCGTCGAGGGCAGCGCCGCGAATGGCAAAACCCACGGAGCCATCGGCATAGAACTCTATAGTCCGGTTCTGGAAATTGTCGTCGGCAACTTCATACCAGAGATGGGACGGCTCCTCCGGTATGCTATGTTTCCAATGAACGTAAAAGTATCTCACTCGATCGCCGCACCGAGCCCCTTCATCAGGCCCATGAATTCCGGAAAACTTGTCGCGATCATCGCTTGATCATCGATGGTCACGGGTTTTTCCGTCGCCAGCCCCATAACCAGAAAACTCATGGCTATGCGGTGGTCGAGATGGGTCTGGACGATGGTGCCCTGTCCGTTGGGGTGTTGGCCGAGGCCCTTGCCGCCAGGTTTTCCGCGCACGGCCAGCGTGGCCTCGCCCTCGCTGCAATCGACGCCGTTGAGCTTCAGCCCGTTGGCGACCGCCGACAGCCGGTCGGATTCCTTCACCCGCAGCTCTTCAAGCCCGAGCATGAGCGTTTCGCCCTCGGCAAAGCTCGCCGCCACGGCAAGCACCGGATACTCGTCGATCATAGTCGGCGCCCGTTCGGGCGGCACGGTGACGCCTTTCAGTTCGGAATAGCGTACGCGCAGGTCGGCGACGTCCTCGCCGCCTTCGTTGCGCGGATCGATTATGTCGATCCAGGCGCCCATTTCCTGCAGCGTCAAAAGAAGGCCCGTGCGCGTCGGGTTCATCAGCACGTTTTCGATGGTGATGTCCGAGCCCGGCACGATCAGCGCGGCCACCAGAGGAAAGCCGGCCGAGGAGGGGTCGCCAGGCACCGCGATGGTCTGGCCGGTGAGCTTGCCCTGGCCTTCGATGAAAATGTGGCGCACGCCGCGCTCGTCGGTCTCGACCGACAGATTGGCGCCGAATCCCTTGAGCATCTTTTCGGTGTGGTCGCGCGTCATCACCGGCTCGATGACCGTGGTGATGCCCGGCGTGTTCAGCCCGGCCAGCAGCACCGCCGACTTGACCTGCGCCGAGGCCATCGGCACGCGGTAGGTGATCGGCGCGGCGTGCTTGGGCCCGCGCAGCGTGATCGGCATGCGGTCGCCGGGTGTCGCCTTCAGCACCTGCACGCCCATCTGGCGAAGCGGTTCGAGCACGCGGCCCATCGGCCGGCCGGACAGCGAGGCGTCGCCGATGAAGGTGGTTTCCATGTCATAGGTGCCGACCAGGCCCATGGTGAGGCGGGAGCCCGTGCCGGCATTGCCGAAATCGAGCGGGCACTCCGGTTGCAGCAGCGCGCCATTGCCGGTTCCGCGGATCACCCACTCAGTGCCATGCTTCTCGATATGAGCGCCCATCGCCTTCATGGCAGCGCCCGTACGCATCACGTCCTCGCCTTCCAGTAGTCCGGTGATGCGGGTTTCGCCGGAGGCCAGCCCGCCAAACATGAAGGAACGGTGCGAGATCGACTTGTCGCCCGGCACCCGTGCCGCGCCGGAAAGACCAGATGATTTTCGGGCGGTGGCCTGCTTCGGGGCGGCAGTGTGCGACATGGTTCTTTCCTGGAAACGCCGGCGGCCGGCCATTTTCTTGTGGTTTGCGCGGTCTCCTATCATGGCGGATCGAGATGGTCATCCCCTTGGTACGAAGGCCTTCGAATTCAAGCTTTTTGGGACGCCGGCTTTTCGCTTTGACAGCGCCGTAAACTCTGGTTAAGGGGACCAAACTTTCATCGACGAGGCTTGCTGTGGCAAAACCCGAACTTGGCACCAAACGCATCGACCCGGAGACGGGTCGAAAATTCTATGACTTGAACAAGGACCCGATCGTCTCGCCTTACACGGGCAAGAGCTATCCGCGCTCCTATTTCGAGGAAGGCAAGATAGCCGCCCTCGAGGAGGAAGAGGAAGTTGCCGAGAAGGAAGTGGACGCCGAGGAGGAAGAGGGCGTCGAGGTCGTCTCTCTCGAAGAGGCGGACGAGGACGCGAAGGCCGACGAGCTTCCCGATCTCGGCGATGACGAGGACGACGTTGACCTTGGCGATGACGAGGATGACGCGTTCCTTGCCGACGAGGAGGAAGAAGACGACGACGTTGCCGACATGATCGGCGTCGGCGAAGACGACGACGAAGTCTGAGCGAACCGCATTCGCCGGCTTTCGCGGCGCTGCCTAGAAAAAGCGGTTCTTGAAGGCTTGATATTGACTGAAGGCGGGGTTAGAAGCCGCCTGCACTAACGACGCGGTCTCAACCCGCGCCGGATCTCTTCGCCGGAAACGGCGCCGGCGAACTGCCGGAGTGGGGCCATAGCTCAGTTGGGAGAGCGCTTGAATGGCATTCAAGAGGTCGTCGGTTCGATTCCGATTGGCTCCACCAAAAGTTCTTTCACGTTTTCAGAAAATTAGTTTCCACCCCCTCAGGGGCCCTTGCCTTGGAAAGGTCCGGGGCACCGCCAGCGCACCGCACAAAACATTTTTCAGGTCCGAAGCAGCAATGCCTGACAGCGGTGGACAAGATATCGATCTTGGCGCCAGTAGCTTGCGTTCATGCACGCCCGGCGGCAAGGATATCGCGGCAACATCGTATGTGGGGGCAATATGGAATCGGAAAACTCGCTGCTCGGGATCTTCATCTCCTGGATGCCGATGCTGATTTATCTCGCAGCAAGCCTTTGGGTTTCTATCTGGCTCACGTTCAAACTCATCCATGTTCAGCAAGCGATGGTGCAGGCGCAAGAAGGCATCTTGGCCAAGCTGACTGATATCGACAACCGCATGTCTGGTAAGCCGAGCCAAGACTGAGGTCCGAAGCTACTGTTCCCCAACTGTTTTCAGCTGCAGCGGTCGACCGGGATACCGCTAATTATACCGGCCAATTGGATGCGGTGGCTCGACGGCGCCCGGTATCGCCACATGAAAATCGGTCTTTTGGACTAACGCTTCATTTTGTCGATACGCTCGCTAAGAGCCTTCACCGCTGCCGTATTTTCCCGAATTTCTTTGGCGATCTCTTTCGCGGCGTTTGCCATGACGATCCTTGAGCGGTTTGCCATCCAAAGCAGAAACGCCATAAGAATCAGGAAAGGGATGCCAACGAGAAGTGCTCGCATTATTGCAGCTTGGTGGCTCATTTCGCTTTCTCCGAGTCGTAGGCTGCCACGCCGTCGACGATCTTCGTGATGTGCTGAGCTTCTGCCATCGGTTCCCTCTTCAGCTGTGACGGACGCCAGCGATAATCGCGTTTATCGGTAGTCACCCCCAAGCCGGAATCGATTCCCTTTTGGGCCGAGGCCGAGCGGCTTCAATTCGTCCAGATCGAACACTGAACCACTTGACCTGTTGCCTGATCACGAACCCTTTTCGAAAACACGCGATGGAGGCCCATTGCGCGTGATCTAGCTTCCTTCGTCGCAACGTAATCGGGATAGCCGACATGCCACTGCCAGAGGAAGTTTGGTGGGGCAGGTTTCCACGTAACCTTGGATCCAAAGGCCGCATTGTCCGGATCTGTTCTATCGAACCGGCAGTCGACGGCTACGGGCATCATGCCCTTCTTAGCCATTGCGTCGGAAACCCCGTAAGCAGTTCGCTTCGTAAGCCATCCATCCGCGCCGCTAGTCGAAACTGTAGTGCACCCTGCCAGAGATATGCTCGACATCAAAAGCCCGATGGCCAATGCGTTGCCTGCGAATGATCGCCGAGTGCCAACCTGATTCTGTTTCATACCCGATCCCCACAACTGAAAGTAGTGCAGGCTAGATGGGGATACGGCGCGAAACAAGGGAGCGCGCCTCTTCTTTGGTTCGGCCGGTCGTGCGCCGTGCGCGGTGCGACAGGCGAGCGGCGTGCGGCAAAATTTCAAACTGAGACACTATCTAACTGCCACCTAATACAGGTTCTTTGAGCTAACTCCCCCTGGCGCGCGTACTGGTCGCGAATCCCATTCGTCGCGCGCTATTGGAGTCTGGACATAGTGCGCCAGAATCCAGGGTCGCGTCCCGTCTGTTTCCGGTCTGTTTTCAGGCATGAAATTCCCTTGCCCGGGTCGCTGTTCCTTCACTGTTTTCAGTGCGCATCGGACACTGTTCCGCCGCTGTTTTCAGCGAGAGTGCCAACTGTTTCCTAACTGTTTTATCAGTTGCAGCGCTTAACCGAAATCGTCCATTAAATTGGACTAAGCCATCGTCGCATATAACTGCTTGGAAATGACTCCCCCACTCTTTGCGCTACCGGGCTGCCCGCCGCCTATCGCGGAACCTAGCTGAGACTAGTGTAGTCGGCCGCCCGGCTTGGGCTCGCCGGTCCAAAAGTAGTGAGCCCGTGCCCGGTCAGTGCATTTTTCTGGCTGTGGTTTGAACCGCGAGCGCCGGGTCTGAACCAGGCAGCGGGCTGAAATGACCGCTGAGCAAAACTCCGTTACTTGTTGCAGTTCTGCATATCCGACGTCATGGCGCCGCTGGGGGTATTGTTGTCGGTATCGCTGCCCGCCGTATCCTTGCAGCGGTCCTCCATACCGTTTGTCTGCGGCGTGGTGGCGTTCGTTGCGTTCGGATCGATCGTGTTCGGGGTAGTTGCGCTGCCGGTCCCGATGTTGCCGCCGGAAGTGCCTGTGTTGACGCCGGTATTGCCATCGGCGCTACCGGTCCCGGAGCCCATCGATTGTGCCATGGCAGATGTGGCCAGGCCGATAGCAAGTAGGAATGCAGAGAGAATTTTCATCATCTTAGTGTCTCCATCGAGTTGCATCGCTCTATCGCGATCTATACCCAACGAGAGTTTTTTCGAGATGTTCCGTTTGGCATAAATAGTGATCGATACAACCATTATAGATCTTTGTTGCTCGTCGTTTCGTGAATGCGGCTGCGAAATTCCTGCCGCATAGCGGCAATTTCGTCTGGAACCAAATCGAGCATGCCGCGTTATTGCGCTTGCGGGGAGTTGTGTCGGCCGCAGGGGACAGTTTCACCAAGACATTCAAGAAATCCGTGAGCTGGGAGGGGCGCTGTGAGCGTGCTTGCATCCACAAGGCAATTGGACCACCGTCAAATACTGAACGCGCTGAAGGCTTTTCGGAGCGGTGATTTCTCCGTTCGCATCGATAATGTCTACACCGGCCTCGATTCCGAGATCGCCGACACCTTCAACGAAATCGTAGAACTCAACGATCAGGTCACGCGCGAGTTCGAACGCCTCAGCAAGGTCGTCGGCAAGGATGGCCGGATCGGCGAACGCGGCCGTGTCCGCAACGCTACCGGCAGTTGGGAATCGAGCGTCCGTTCCGTCAACGATCTGATCGAGGACATGGTTCAGCCGACGGCCGAAGTGGCGCGCGTCATCGGCGCGGTCGCCAAAGGCGACCTGTCGCAGACGATGATGGTCGAAATCGACGGCCGGCAGTTGCGCGGCGAATTCCTGCGCATCGGCAAGATCGTCAACACCATGGTCGGGCAACTGGCCTCCTTCGCCTCGGAGGTGACGCGCGTGGCGCGCGAGGTCGGCACCGAAGGCAAGCTCGGCGGCCAGGCCCGCGTGAAAGGTGTGGCCGGGACCTGGAAGGACCTGACCGACAACGTCAACGCCATGGCGACGAACCTGACCGGGCAGGTGCGCAACATCGCCGAGGTGACGACCGCCGTCGCTTCCGGCGACCTGTCGAAGAAGATCACCGTCGATGTGAAGGGCGAAATCCTCGAGCTCAAGAACACCATCAACACGATGGTCGACCAGCTCAATTCCTTCGCCTCGGAAGTGACGCGCGTTGCGCGCGAGGTCGGTACCGAAGGCAAGCTCGGCGGCCAGGCGCGCGTCGAAGGTGTCGGCGGCACCTGGAAGGACCTGACCGACAACGTCAACCTGATGGCCGAAAACCTGACAGGCCAGGTGCGCAATATCGCCGAGGTGACCACGGCTGTGGCGCTTGGCGACCTGTCGAAAAAAATCACAGTCGACGTCAAGGGCGAGATCCTCGAGCTGAAATCGACCATCAACACCATGGTCGACCAGCTGAACTCCTTTGCCGGCGAAGTGACGCGCGTGGCGCGCGAGGTCGGCACCGAGGGCAAGCTCGGCGGCCAGGCTCAGGTGCGTGGCGTCGCCGGCACCTGGAAGGACTTGACCGACAACGTCAATTCGATGGCCGAGAACCTGACCGGCCAGGTCCGCAACATCGCCGAGGTGACGACCGCCGTCGCTTCAGGCGACCTGTCGAAGAAGATCACTGTCGCCGTGCAGGGCGAAATCCTCGAGCTCAAGGACACCATCAACACGATGGTCGACCAATTGAACTCCTTCGCCTCGGAAGTGACGCGTGTGGCGCGCGAGGTCGGCACCGAAGGCAAGCTCGGCGGCCAGGCCGAGGTGAAGGGCGTCGGCGGCACCTGGAAGGATCTGACCGACAACGTCAACCTGATGGCCGCCAACCTGACCGGCCAGGTGCGCAACATTGCCGAGGTGACGACCGCCGTGGCCCGCGGCGACCTGTCGAAGAAGATCACCGTCGACGTCAAGGGCGAAATCCTGGAGCTCAAGGACACCGTCAACACGATGGTCGACCAGCTCAATTCCTTCGCCTCGGAAGTGACGCGTGTGGCGCGCGAAGTGGGATCGGAAGGCAAGCTCGGCGGCCAGGCGCATGTCGAGGGTGTCGGCGGCACCTGGAAAGATTTGACCGACAACGTCAATGCCATGGCCGGCAATCTGACCGTGCAGTTGCGCGACGTGTCCAAGGTGGCGACGGCAATTGCGACCGGCGACCTCACCCAGAAGATCACGGTCGATGCATTGGGCGAGATCCTGCAGATCAAGGACGTCATCAACACGATGGTCGACCAGCTGAATTCCTTCGCCTCCGAGGTGACGCGCGTGGCGCGCGAAGTCGGTTCCGACGGCAAGCTCGGCGGCCAGGCGCAGGTGCGCGGCGTTGCCGGCACCTGGAAGGACCTGACCGACAACGTCAATGCGATGGCCGCCAACCTGACCGGGCAGGTGCGCAACATCGCCGAGGTGACGACTGCGGTGGCGCTTGGCGATCTGTCGAAGAAGATCACGGTCGACGTGCGCGGCGAGATCCTCGAGCTGAAGGACACCATCAATACGATGGTCGACCAGCTGAATTCCTTTGCCTCGGAAGTGACGCGCGTGGCGCGCGAGGTCGGCACCGAGGGCAAGCTCGGCGGCCAGGCGCAGGTGCGCGGCGTTGCCGGCACCTGGAAAGATCTGACCGACAATGTGAATTCGATGGCCGAGAACCTGACCGGCCAGGTTCGCAACATCGCCGAGGTCACCACCGCAGTGGCGCGCGGCGACCTGTCGAAGAAGATCACCGTCGACGTCAAGGGCGAGATCCTGGAGCTGAAATCGACCATCAACACCATGGTCGACCAGTTGAACTCCTTTGCCGGCGAAGTGACGCGTGTCGCCCGCGAGGTCGGCACCGAGGGCAAACTTGGCGGCCAGGCACGGGTGGAGGGCGTCGCCGGCACCTGGAAGGACCTGACCGACAACGTCAATCTGATGGCGACGAACCTGACCAACCAGGTGCGCGGCATCGCCGATGTCGTGACCGCGGTCGCGCAAGGCAATCTCAAGCGCAAGCTGACGGTCGATGCCAAGGGCGAGATCGCCTCGCTCGCCGACACCATCAACGGCATGATCGAGACGCTTGCGACCTTCGCCGACCAGGTCACCAACGTCGCCCGCGAAGTGGGCATCGAAGGCAAGCTCGGCGGCCAAGCCCGTGTGCCCGGCGCTGCCGGCCTTTGGCGCGACCTGACCGACAACGTCAATCAGCTCGCCGCCAATCTGACCACGCAGGTGCGCGCGATTGCCGAGGTGTCGACGGCGGTGACCAAGGGCGATTTGACCCGCTCGATCAGCGTCCAGGCCTCCGGCGAGGTCGCGGCGCTGAAGGACAACATCAACGAGATGATCCGCAATCTGAAGGACCAGACGCTGAAGAATGCCGAGCAGGACTGGCTGAAGACCAATCTCGCCCGGTTCTCGCGCATGCTGCAGGGCGAGCGCGACCTGGCCACGGTCTCGCGTCTCATCATGTCCGAACTCGCGCCGCTGGTGAATGCGCAATATGGCGTGTTCTACGTGACCAACCGCGACGAGGATGAATTCTATCTGGAACTCGCCGCCTCCTATGGCGCCGAAAGCAAGGCGGAGATCAAGCAACGCCTCGATCTGCGCGAAGGCCTTGTCGGGCAAAGTGCCGCCGACAAGCGCGCCATCATGCTGGACAATGTGGCGCCGAATTTCCTGCGCGTCACGTCGGGCCTTGGCAATGCCGCGCCGGCCAACGTGATCATTCTTCCGGCTCTGTTCGAGGACGAGGTGAAGGCCGTCATCGAACTCGCCTCGTTCAGCGAATTCCGCGACACGCACCAGTCATTCCTCAACCAGCTGATGGAATCCGTCGGCATCGTTCTCAACACCATCGCCGCCACCATGCGCACCGAAGGCCTGCTCAAGCAGTCGCAGCTGCTGACCTCGGAGCTGCAGGCGCGTCAGACCGAGCTGACCAAAAAGCAGGAAGAGCTGCACGCCACCAACGAGGAGCTGCAGGAAAAGGCGCAGCTGCTCGAGAACGAAAAGAAGCAGGTGGAGAACAAGAACCTCGAAATCGAGATGGCGCGCCGTGCGCTGGAGGAGAAGGCCGAGCAGCTGGCGCTTACCTCGAAATACAAGTCGGAATTCCTCGCCAATATGAGCCACGAACTGCGTACGCCGCTGAACTCGCTGCTCATCCTTTCAAACCTGCTCGCAACCAACCAGCAAGGCAATCTCAACGACAAGCAGGTCGAGTTCGCGCGCACCATCAACTCGGCCGGCACCGACCTTTTGAGCCTCATCAACGATATCCTCGATCTGTCGAAGATCGAATCGGGTACCGTCTCGATCGATATCAACGACATGCCGGTGGTGCATCTTCGCCAGCATATGGAGCGAACCTTCCGGCAGCTGGCGACCGACAAGGGGCTTGGCTTCGCCATCAACGTCGATCCCGAGCTTCCGGAGACCGTCCGCACCGACGAGAAGCGCTTGCAGCAGATTGTGCTCAACCTCTTGTCGAACGCGTTCAAGTTCACCTCCGAGGGCGAAGTCAGCTTGAATTTCCGGGCCGAAAAGACTGGCCGTCACAACGGCTCGGTGCAACCGATGGAAGCGCTCGCTATCGCGGTCACCGATACGGGCATCGGTATTCCGCAGGACAAGCAGAAGCTGATTTTCGAGGCCTTCCAGCAGGCCGACGGCACCACCAGTCGCAAATATGGCGGCACCGGGCTTGGGCTCTCGATCAGCCGGGAGATCGCCCGGCTGATCGGCGGCGAATTGCGGGTCGAGAGCACGCCGGGCAAGGGTTCGACGTTCACGCTGGTCATCCCGTTCGACGGACCTCGGATGGCCTTGGCCCCGCAAGCGGCCTTGCTGCCGGCGATGGAGGTGGTCGCGACGACGGCGCAGCCGAGCCCGCCATCCTCCGAATTGCTTGATGACCGCGATACGATCTCACCGGAAGATAGGGTCGTGCTGATCGTCGAGGACGACCCGACCTTTGGCGGTTTGCTGCTCGGCCTGGCGCGTTCGGCCCGGCTGAAGGGCGTCCTGTCGACCGCGGGCTCTGGCACGCTGGCTTTGGCCCGCAAGCTGGTTCCCGATGCGATCACGCTGGATCTCGGACTATCGGATATCGACGGCTGGGTGTTGTTCGATCTGCTTCGCCATGACCCGAAAACCAAGGACATTCCCGTCCATGTCATCTCGGGTGCCGAAGATATCGAGGTGCTTGCCCGCAAGGGCGCATCCACCATTTCAACCAAGCCCGTGTCGGCGGACGAACTGATGAAGGTCTTCCAGGACATTCACTCCAGAAAGCTCCGCGTCCAGCGCCGCGTTCTGATTGCCGATACCGATCCCGAGCGCCGTCTCTCGTTGATCGAGGCGATCCGCGACGGCGTCACCTCGGTCACCGCGATCGGCCGCGTCGCGGCGAATGCCGACGACATCGGCATCGCCGGCTATGATGCCGTTGTGCTCGGCCTTGGCCGCTCGGCCAAGGACAACGCCCAGATGCTGGATGAGATTGCCGTCCTGTTCGGGCAGTCCGTGTCGCGACTGTTGTTCTTCGCGCCGCATCCGGAAGCGCTGCAACAGTCGCTCGCCTTGCATCCGGCATTGGCGGACGTTCCGCGGGCGGAGAATTTCGCGCAGCTGGCTCTCCTGATATCCGCAACGCTCCCGGGGCGAGGCCACGACAGTTCGGCAGCCGAACAGCCGGATAAATTCGACCTCGCCGGCGCAAAGGTCCTCATCGTCGACGACGACATCCGCAACATCTATTCGCTCACCAGCGTTCTTGAGACCTATGACATCCAGGTGCTGCACGCGGAGCGCGGTAGGGAAGGTATTGCGCTTCTGGAGCAGAGCCCGGATATCGACGCCGCATTGATCGATATCATGATGCCGGAGATGGACGGCTACGAGACGATGCGGCAGATCCGCGGCATGCCGGCAATCGCCCATATCCCGTTGATCTCGGTTACCGCCAAGGCAATGAAGGGCGACCGGCAGAAGTGCCTCGACGCCGGCGCCTCTGACTATATCGCCAAGCCGGTCGACCTCGACCTGCTGCTGGCCTTGCTGCGTGTCTGGATCGGCCGCTCGCGATCCCGTGTCCATCGTCCGGAAAAGACGCTCATGGCAGTGAACTGACGGCCGCTCGATGCAGAAACTGTCGAGAAACGGAGCGAGGAAGCTGGAGGTTATGGCCCCGGCGACAGGGCCGGCAAAGGCGCGCATCCTGGCCGTGGATGACGACGAGCGCAATCTGCTGGCGATCGGCGAGGTTCTGGCCCCTGTCGGCGAAGTCGTCTGCGTGCAGTCGGGCGAAGAGGCGCTGCGCGCTCTGCTGAAAGAGGATTTCGCAGTCATCCTGCTGGATGTGCTGATGCCTCGGCTGGACGGCTACGAGACCGCTGGATTGATTCGCCAGCGCGAGCAATCCAGGCGAACGCCGATAATCTTTCTCACCGCCATCAACAAGGAAGACGCCCACATGCTGCGCGGCTATGACGCCGGCGCGGTGGATTACGTGTTCAAGCCCTTCGACCCGGCCATGCTGCGTTCCAAGGTAGCCGTGTTCGTCGAACTTCATGAGAAGACGCTCGAAATCCAGCAAAAGGCGGCTGCCGAGCAACGGCTGCTGGCCCAGGCACTGCAGGCGCAGCAGGAAAAACTCGAGGCCGAGCGGGCGCTGCGTAGCGCCCAGGAGCGGCAGCATGCCATTTTGAGCTCTCTTCCGGTCTGCTTCCACGCAAGGGCGGCGGAGCCGCCGTTCGGCGCCAGCTTTGTGACCGAAGGGGTCGAACGCTTGACCGGCTTTCCTGCCGAACGGCTGACCTCCGATCCAGGCTTCGGCCTAAGCCGGGTTCATCCCGACGATCTGCCGAGAGTGAGGCAAGCCCTGCTCGCAGCCAAGGCCATCGGCTCCTACACCTGCGAATTCCGCTGGCAATGCGCCGACGGCAATTACCGGATTTTCCTCGACCAGGGCGTCCTGTCGAACGGTTCCGATGGCCAGAGGCCCGAGATCCTCGGCACATTGCTGGACGTTACCGAGCGGCGCGAGCTTGAGAACCAGCTGCTGCAATCGCAGCGCCTCGACGCGATTGGCAAGCTTACCGGCGGCCTGGCGCATGATTTCAACAATCTGCTTGCCGCAATTCTCAGCGGATTGGGATTGCTCGAGCGCCACGCCGAGTTCGATGGACAGGCCAGGCAAGTTCTGGAACTGACGCGCCGGTCGGCAAAACAAGGCGCCGAGCTCGTCAACCGCATGCTTGCGTTCTCGCGCCGCCAGACACTGAGGCCGCAGGCCGTGCGCCTCGCTGCGCTTGGCGGCACCATGAACGGGTTGGTGGCCCCGGTTCTGGGCGGCCTGATCCGTTTCGATTGGCTTGTCGACGACACGGTGTGGCCGGCGCATGTCGATGCCGGCCAGCTGGAGCTGGCGCTGATGAACCTGGTTTTCAACGCGCGCGATGCCATGCCGTCCGGCGGCACGATAATCGTGGAGGCGCAAAATCGAACGCTAGGCAGTGCAGCCGAGGATATTTCGGCGGGCGACTATGTCGTGGTCACCGTCAAGGATACGGGGTCGGGCATACCGGCCGACATTCTCGCCAAGGTCGTCGAACCGTTCTTCACCACAAAACCGGTCGGCAAGGGCACTGGCCTCGGTCTGAGCACGGTGCATGGCTTCGTCAAGCAATCGGGCGGCACGCTCCGCATTGAGAGCACCGTCGGCAGTGGAACATCCGTCCAGCTCTGGCTGCCGCGTTCAATCGAGCGCCCGGTGGAAATCGCCGACAAGTCCGATGCCGACAACACCGTCGTGAATGCCGGCGAGGACTATCCGTCGGTCCTGCTGATTGACGACAGCAATGTACTGCGGGAACTGACGGCGCAATCGCTTCGCCAACATGGCTTTGCGGTTACCTGCGCCGGGGGCGGTGCGGAAGCGCTGGCGATGATCGAGCGGGCGCCGTACGATTTCGATGTCATCGTCACCGATTTTGCCATGCCGCTCGTCTCGGGGCTCGAGGTCATCCGGTTCGCCCGCAATCTGCGGTCCGATTGGCCGGCGGTGATGATAACCGGATATGCCGACGCCGACGCGATCGCCGACCGGCCCCCCGACGTGCCGCTGCTCGGCAAACCGCTGCGCGAAAAGGACCTGATGGAGAGCATTCTTGCAGCGGCTGCGCGCGCCGGATCGCCGAGGGCCAAGCAGGCCAGCCGGCGAAAGGCGGACCATTGGAACCTGATCCATGGGTTGCCGTTGGGTAGGTCTCTGGCTGCGCTAGGATCGGAGGAGAGACTGATGGCGACAGCGGACTGGCCTCTTCCTGAACGCTTCACCTTTCAAGGGAACTCGATCGCCTGGGGCGCGATGGGCGAGGGCTCACCCGCGGTATTGCTGCATGGCACGCCTTTCTCATCGTCGGCATGGCGTAGAATTGCGCCTTTGCTCGGCCAACAGAGGCGAATCTATTGCTTTGACATGCTCGGCTATGGTCGATCTGATAAACCCGATAGCGACGTGTCTCGTGGCATTCAGAACGAGCTTTTCGCGGCCCTTTACGATCATTGGGGCCTGCGTGCCCCCGATGTCGTCGCGCATGATTTCGGCGGCTCAACAGCGTTACGCGGTCATTTGCTCAATGGGCTCGACTATCGGTCGCTGGTGCTGATCGATCCGGTCGCAATCAGCCCGCAAGGCTCACCACTTGTTCAGGCCGCCAAGAAACACGAGGCGGTCTTTTCCGGCCTTCCGCACTACATTCATGAAGCAATCCTGCGCGCCTACATCGGCGCCGCCGTAGCGAATGCGCTGCGCGAGGAAGAGATGGCGCTCTACCTCGCGCCGTGGCTGGGAGCCGAAGGTCAAAAAGCTTTCTGGCGCCAGGTCGCTCAGATGGATGACAAATACTCGCAAGAGGTCGAGTGGCGCTACGGCGAGATTCGTTGCCCCGTTGCCATCCTGTGGGGCGAGGACGACCAGTGGATTCCCATCGATGACGGTCGCGAGCTCGCGCGCCGCATTTCGAGTGCTTCCTTCCATGTCGTGCCGAACGCGAAGCATCTTATGCAGGAGGACGCGCCGGAAGCGATCGTGGCGACAGTGCTTGGCTTCTGGCGAGACCTGGAGGAGCGGGCAAATGTCCGCAAAAAACCGGCTTCGGCCGCTCGATCTCCATCGCGTCAATGAAGGCTTTGGGCGATCGGTTTGATCCGGTTGCCGATGCCAAGGACAGGAATCCACCCCTTAGCGGCAGTCTCGAATCGAAACGGTACGTTTCGTATCTTTGACCCTAGCAGCATCCAGCCTGTGCGCAACACGGAGCGCCGGCCATGGCGCGCTCGACGGGCTGTGATGCGGTTGATAAGCCCTCTCCCCAAGGAGAGTCGGACATGACCGTTGCGATCGAGATGGGCCAGACGAGCGCGGGCGCCCCGGCGGCGCTGGATCTTGAGGAACTGCTGGCGACGCGGCTTCTGGTGCAGGGCAATTCGGGTTCCGGCAAATCCCATCTGCTGCGCCGGCTCTTGGAGCAGAGTGCGCCCTGGGTACAGCAGACCATCATCGATCCCGAAGGCGACTTCGTCACGCTTGGCGACCGTTTCGGCCATCTGGTGATCGATGCCGAGGAGCATACCGAGCGCGGCCTGCAGAGCGCCGGCGAGCGGGCGCGCATCCACCGCGTCTCCACGGTGCTCAATCTCGAAGGGCTCGACGCCGAGAACCAGATGCGGCGCGCCGCCGCCTTTCTCGGCGGGCTGTTCGAGGTCGCCCGCGACCACTGGTATCCGATGCTGGTGGTGGTAGACGAGGCGCAGCTGTTCGCGCCGGCGGTTGCCGGCGAGGTTTCCGACGAGGCGCGCAAACTCTCGCTCGGCGCCATGACCAATTTGATGTGCCGTGGCCGCAAGCGCGGGCTGGCCGGCATCATCGCCACCCAGCGGCTGGCCAAGCTCGCCAAGAACGTCGCCGCCGAGGCTTCCAATTTCCTCATGGGCCGGACTTTTCTGGACATCGACATGGCGCGCGCCGCCGATCTTCTCGGCATGGAGCGGCGCCAGGCGGAGGCTTTTCGCGACCTCGAGCGCGGGCAGTTCATGGCGCTCGGCCCGGCGCTGTCGCGCCGTCCGCTCGGTCTGCGCATCGGCCCGACCGATACGAGTCCGCGCAACGCGACCCCGCGCCTGATGCCGCTGCCGGAATCGGCGCTGGAGGATGCCCGCGCGATCATCCTGGCGGCCCCGCCGCCGGAAACCGTCCGGCCGCAGCGCCGCTCCTCGCCGGACCTGCTCGATCAGCTGATGGCGGCGAAATCGGCGGCGCTGGAAATCCGCCCCGAACCGGTGGAGCCGCCGATCAGCGCCGAGGATCTGGCGGAGCGGCGCGAGCGCGTCGACCGGGTGCTGCGCGCCGTGCTGGCGCAGCCCGATGCCGGCTTCCGCGTCATCGGCGTGCTCTATCAGGAGTTCGTCGTCCGCTGCCGCATAGAAGGCCTCGCCTCGGTCGTGCCGGACCTGCCGGAGTTCCGCCGCATGCTGACGCGCGCCCGCGCCGGGCTCGGCTCCGACATGATAGGCGACGATGCCTGGCAGGACGTCTCGGCGCGCGCCTCGCTGCTGCCCGAGGACATGCAAGGCGTCTTCATGATGATCGCCCGCGCGGCGAAGGAAGGCTGGCCCTGCCCGAGCGACGCCGCGATCGCCCGCGCCTACGGCTCGCACTCGCTACGCCGCGCACGGCGCCTGCTGACCTATATCGAGGAGCAGAGGCTGATCGTGTGTCAGCTTGACGGGGGCGGACGGCGGACGGTGACGCTCGTGGAGCTGGCCTGGGCGACGGCGCCGGGCGATCCGAATGCGGTGGAGGCGGAGCAGCGGAGTGCGGTGGGGTGAGGCGGCGGCCGAGCGCGGTCTTCATCATACGACGACGATTGGCGCGACGCAGATCCGCTATTGTAAGTTGTTCGACGCTACAGCACTCCCTCTTGCCGACGGCGCTTTACATATCTTCTAAATTACCAGCGGGTCGGTTTGTCAATGAAGAGATCAGCCGCGATCAACTGACGAAGACAAGAAATACGGCAGGACTGTAGCGCAAATATCCGCCGAACCTACGCTACCTCCGCCGATTACCCCTTCGGTTCATTCTGTTGACTCCTGCTTCTGGAGAGATGGTAAGATACTACGCGGCGGCCCTTTTTCCGAAGATTTATTCTGCAGCTTTATCAAAGGATTTTGGCAATGCGTTTGTCTCGATCGCGCCGACTTATGGCCATCGCTTTGACGGCAATCGCAGCCGTCACCCTTCCCTCTTATGGACATGCCGAGGACAAGCTGCTGACGGAAGCGGTGCAGTTCAACGGTACGATCCTGTATCTCTCCACCAAGGTGCCTGGCCTGATCTTCGGCGCCGTCCGCAACGGCGAGACGGCCTTGGCCGGTTTCGGCAAGATTGCCGACGGGAGTGAAAAAGTGCCCGACGGCGACACAATGTTCCGCATCGCGTCCGTGAGCAAAGTGTTCTGCGGCGGTGTGCTTTCCTCGCTGGCGATCGACGGCAAGGTACAACTCACCGACCGGCTGCAGGATCGCCTTGGCTGGGACGTCACGCTCCCGGAGAAGGACGGCCGCGCCCTCCGCCTGATCGATCTCGTCGCGCAAGCTTCCGGCCTTCCGCGGGAGGTGCCAGTGGCCGAGGCGCCCCCCTCAGACCCTTTCTCTACGAACACCAAAGAGGCGCAGATTGCCGCCCTCAAGGACAATCCGCTGCTGTTCGCGCCGGGCACCGCCGTTCTCTATTCGAACTTCGGATACGACCTCCTCGGAGCGGCGCTCGCGAATGTCTCTGGAAAGCCTTATGCCGAGGTCCTTCGAGAGCGTGTCCTCGATCCCCTCGGCATGAAAGACACGGTTTTCAACCCAAGACCGGAGGACGAGCCGCGCCTGATGCAGGGCCATAACTTCGACGGCAGCCCCATGCCAATCGTGCCGACGAGCACAGCCATGGAGTGCGCCGGTGGATTGTACTCGACCGCGGGCGACCTGCTGCGCTGGATGAACTGGCATGTCGACAACAAGCCTTCCGCGGCCGACGCCGAGTTGCGCCTTTTGAACCACGCGGCTTTTTTGTACCGGGACGGGCTCGCGTCGGTGATGGGGCTGGATGACGGTGGGCCGATGGACGCCATGGGTCTCGGATGGGTCATCATGCTCCCTAACGAGCATCGCCCGCTCATCCTCCAGAAGAGCGGCGGCCTGCAAGGGATGTTTCTCTATGTTGCGATTGCACCGACACGCGGCGTCGGCGCTTTCTTCGTCATGAACGAATTCAATGCCGCCGGCTTCATGGCTGGGGTCAAGACGACGAACGATCTCGTCGCAGAGATCGCTCCACGCTGATTTTCGCGCTGATCGGGAGGACGTGCGTGATGATTGGCGCTATGGAGGGGCCTGACGGACGGCATATTTCCCGGCAAGGCAAGCGCGACATCGGCTATTTCCGGCCGACCGCTTAGCCTCCTGAGGATGACCTTTGCCGGCTTCATCGCTGCTCACGGCCTGCTCATGCTGCGGCCAAGGTTCTGCCTCTCGCCTCTTCGGCATCCCGCTTTCGTAGCCGACCGCGAATGCCGCGCTGCTCGCAGTCCCGACACCATCAGCCGCCTCTTGGCGCAGCCTGATGCCGGCTTCCGCGTCATCGGCGTGCTCTATCAGGAGTTCGTCGTCCGCTGCCGCATCGAGGGCCTCGCCGCGGTCGTGCCGGACGTGCCGGAGTTCCGCCGCATGCTGACGCGCGCCCGCGCCGGCCTCGGCTCCGACATGGCAGGCGACGACGCCTGGCAGGACGTCTCGGCGCGCGCCTCGCTGCTGCCCGAGGACATGCAAGGCGTGTTCATGATGATCGCCCGCGCCGCTAAGGAGGGCTGGCCCTGCCCGAGCGACGCCGCGATCGCCCGCGCCTACGGCTCGCACTCGCTACGCCGCGCCTGCTGACCTACATCGAGGAGCAGGGGCTGATCGTGTGTCAGCTCGACGGGGTTGGACGGCGGACGGTGACGCTGGTGGAGCTCGCCTGGGCGACCGCGCCGGGCGATCCGAATGCGGCGGAGGCGGAGCAGGGGAGTGCGGTGGTGTGAAGCGGCGGGGCAGGCGCACTGAGAAAGCGCCGCTGGATCAGGCCGGGGTGAAGTCTGCTTTGCGCCGCATTAACGTCATTCTCCATTCGAAGCGCTCAGGCCGGAAGCTGCCGTGCGTAAGACGCCCAGTCGTTGCCCGCCGCGGATAAGTTTGCAGCTGGACAATAATGGCCAGCCGGGGCGATCCCGGTATTTAGCGTTGCTTCGGCGAGTCAATACTGAGCCTGCGCTTACGCGTCATCCCTCTCGACAAGACCAACGGCTGGACGCGATCGAGCGCAGGCGGGTTCAGTTGGTGCTGGTTGTGGCGGTGAACCCGCACTGCTTCTGTTCCATATCGATCTGCTTCGTGATGCGGACGGCGTTCTGTGCGTAGGCCTCCGTTACGGAGCCACTATTCACGGTCTTGTCCTTCAGCGGACTCACGCCTGCGCAGAGGTGGAAAACATGCGGCTCGGTGGACTTCGCGGCTCCGTTTTCGGGCGCGATCCAGTAGACGACATCCTGACCGGCGGGGTGGCTCGCGTCCCGCGTCGCCGCCGCCACCGCAGCGGTGTCCGTCGCGATCGCCTGCGCCTGAGCGGCGACGTCGGGCGAACAGGCGGTGGTGGGCTGCCCCGACTTGATTTGAGCTGCGCATGCGTTCATATCCTGGGTGTACTGTTCGACCGATGGGGGTTTGAAACTGATCCCCATGACCGTCGCGAGCACGGCCAGCGCAGCGCCGATGCCGCCGGCAACCTTCTTGGTCTGCGGATCCATGTTTTTGTCGGTGAGGATCAGGAAAACCAGCGGGAGGAAGGCAATCAGCGTGATGATTGCGCCGAGCTGGTTTTGGAAGAAGAACCTGGCCGCGTCGGATGCACGGGCCGGATCGTGCCTGTTGGCCGCCTTCCACAGCAAGTTGCCGGCGATTGCGAAAATCGCGATGCCGACCAGAAGGCCGATGATCAGCGGCAGGTGTCCCTGGTCGAACTTGTTCTGGCGAAGCAGAATAATCCCGTAGATCTCGCCGCCAATGGCGACGATCCACGAGAGTGCGGCGAAAAGGCGAAGACGCGTGGCGGAGGACTTCTGGCCCTGCGTCGCTTGCCAATCCTTGGTAACGTCTGGCTTGTTGTCGGTCATCGACCAGATCCCCTGATATCGACACTTCTGCAGGCGGCAACCCGCCCTGCGCAGCGTCATTGAACGAACGTCACCTGCCTCAGCGACGCGGCGAAAATGTGAGCGCCACGGCAGGCCTCCCCATCCATATTGCGCATGAGTGAATCCGTCCATACCCACGGAGGCAGACGCCTGTGCGGCGATGGCTCCGTTCTTCTTAATCTCTGGCTCGAACTTGACGCTGCCTTGCCTCGCTTCCCTGGCGATCCGGTAGAAGCCGCGGTGGTCACAGGACCGACGTCGGCAGATCCGAACTGAGGCCGGATCGATGGTCCAAGGGCCTAAAAGCGGCCAGTCCGCTTGCGTGAAAAGCAGCCATTCAGGATTTGGTCTGCGACGGTCGGCTTAGGGTCAAAAGCAGCTGGTGGTGTCGCGCCCCCTATCTCTCCTCCACAAGCCGCAAACAAGCCGCCGCCACAAACAGCACGATCAGCCCAACAAAATCCGCCGCGTGCCTTCCGGGGCATCTGCAGGTCAGCAGCGTCGTCAGTACGGTGAGGATCAGCGCGCCGATGATTGTGCCGATGTAGCCGCCGCGGCCGCCGAAGATCGAGGTTCCGCCGATCACGGCGGCGGCCACCGAAGGCAGCACCAGCGGTTCGGCAAGCGACGGCGCCTTGACCGGGCCGATGTAGAGCAGTGCCGGCGAGCAGGCCCGAGATGACGTAGAGCGGTGATCGCCTGCCAATAGCGGACGCCGGACAGGCGCGTTGCCCGTTCGTTGTCGCCGACGGCATCGAGCAGAAGGGCAAGGCCGGTCCGGCTCAAGGTGAAGGCCGGTGCCGAGCCCGCGACGTCAAGTTCGTCGCCACGGCCGTCGCGTCCAATGCCTCAGGCGGCGCCTGAACGCTGGCTTTGTTTGCGTGAATCTCGCCATGCCGCATTGCACAATCGCCTCGCCTGCGCAAAATGCGGCATGATCCGCAAATCCCTCACTGTCCTGGTGATCGATGAAAACCACATCCGCGCTTCGATAATCGAGGCAGGACTGCGGGAGGCCGGGCATCAGCAGGTCACGGTCATCCATGATGTCGCCGGCATAGCGCGGCGGATCGCCGAGATCGAACCCGACGTGATCGTCATCGACCTCGAAAATCCCAACCGCGACATGCTCGAAAACATGTTCCAGCTGTCGCGCGTGGTGAAGCGGCCGATCGCCATGTTCGTCGATCGCTCGGATCAGGCTTCGATCGAGGCAGCGGTGGAGGCGGGGGTCTCAGCCTATGTCGTCGACGGCCTGCGCCAGGAGCGGGTCAAGCCGATCCTCGACATGGCGATCAGCCGCTTTAACGCGTTTTCGCGCATGGCGCGCGAACTGGAGGAGGCCCGCAGCGAATTGGAAAGCCGCAAGGTGATCGATCGCGCCAAGGGCATATTGATGAAGTCGCGCGGCTTGTCGGAGGACGCGGCCTATACGCTGCTGCGCAAGACCGCCATGAACCAGAACCGCAAGATCGGCGAAATCGCCCAGAGCCTGGTGACGGCGGCAGGCCTTCTGGATCCCGAGGAGAGTTGACGATGGCGGCCGAGCACCGGATCAATGCTGGCTTCATGCCGCTCTTCGACAGCGCTGTCCTCGTTGCGGCAAAGGAAATCGGCTTCGCGCTGCGCGAAGGCATCGATCTGACGCTCAACCGGGAAACATCCTGGGCCAACATCCGTGACCGCATCGCCATCGGCCATTTCGATCTCGCGCATATGCTGGGGCCGATGCCGATCGCCTGCAATCTGGGGCTGACGCCGCTCGCCTCCGACACGGTCGTGCCGTTCTCGCTCGGCCTTGGCGGGAATTGCGTCACGGTTTCGAACGCGGTCTGGGCGGGCATGGCCGCGCACGGCGCCCGACCCGACCTCGATCCGGCGCGGGCCGGCAGGGCGTTGGGGGCGCTGATCCGCAAACGGGCGAATGCCGGCGGCGATCCGCTTCGCTTCGCCGTCGTCCATCCGCACTCCGGGCACAATTACGAACTGCGCTACTGGCTCGCCGCCTGCGGCATCGACCCGTCGCATGAGATCGAAATCGTCATCGTGCCGCCCCCCTTCATGGCGGACGCGCTCGCCGCCGGCAGGATCGACGGCTACTGCGTCGGCGAACCCTGGAACAGCGCCTCTGTCGTCGCCGGCACCGGCCATATCGCCACGGTCAAGGCGGCCATCTGGAAGACCAGCCCGGAGAAAGTCATCGGCGTGCGCAAGGCATGGGCGGAAAGACAGCCGGACGCGCTTTCGGCCCTGCTGCGCGCGCTGCATCATGCGGCGCGCTGGTGCCAGGATCCGGCAAACCGCGGCGAACTCACGGCCCTGATGGCGCAGCCGGCCCTCCTCGGCCTGGCGCCAGCGCTGCAGATGCCAATCCTCAGCGGTCATCTTGCGCTCGGCGGCGGCGCCGAACTGAGCGTCGGCGACTTCTTTCTGCCCTTCGACAAGGCGGCAAACTTCCCGTGGAAGAGCCATGCGCTGTGGTTCTACACGCAGATGGTGCGCTGGGGGCATGTCGCGCACACGCCGGAAAACCTCGCTGTTGCCCGCGACTGCTACCGCCCCGATCTCTACCGCTCGGCGTTGAAGCCGCTTGGCGTGGCGCTTCCCGGTGCTAATGCCAAGGTCGAGGGCGCGCTGAAGGCCGCGACTCCAGTTGGTTCGGCGGGGGCAAGCCTGGTGCTCGGTCCCGACGGGTTCTTCGATGGCCAGATCTTCGATCCCGACGAGATCGACGCCTACATTGCCGGCCAGAAATTGGCGCGCGCCGAAGCCTGATCATTTCCGCGCCATTCTTGTGCACTGCACAAAAAATGTGCGTGCAACTGCGCTAATGAACAATCCTTAGCTTGCGCGCCCAGCGGGCCGGCGCGCCGACGATTGTGGTATGTCATTGATCTAATTGATGTTTGCCATCCATTCCGAAACTGGCACGGTTCCTGCATTGCAATAGGCAGACTCTTCTCGGGGTCACGGAATACGCGTCCAATGGCGGGCGCTACAGGCAAAGCTGCCGCTCAGGTCAACACGCGATCCCGGATGACGGACGCGCGCGGCCTGGCTGGCGGCTTTTTGTTTTGGTCGAACACGCAATCGACGGCGCCGATCCCAAGCCGCGCCCAACCGGAGATGACGATGACGAAACGCACCAATAGCCATTCCGCCCAACCGGCGATCAGCCGCCGCGATTTCCTGAGGATCAGCGCGGCCACCGCGGCAACGCTGGCGGCGGCGCGTGCGCTGCTGCCCTCCGGGGCCTATGCGGCACCCGCCGCGCCGGAAGTCACCGGCGCCAAGCTCGGCTTCATTGCGCTGACCGATGCGGCACCGCTGATGATTGCCAAGGAAAAAGGCCTGTTCGAGAAATTCGGCATGCCCGATGTCGAGGTGCTCAAGCAGGCCTCGTGGGGCGCAACGCGCGACAATCTGGTGCTCGGCGGCGAAGCCAACGGCATTGACGGTGCCCATATCCTGACGCCGATGCCCTATTTGATGCACACCGGCAAGGTGACGCAGAACAAACAGCCGCTGCCGATGGCGATCGTGGCCCGGCTCAACTACGACTGCCAGGGCATTTCCGTCGCCCAGGAATATGCCGCCACCGGCGTCGGCCTCGATGCCTCAAAGCTGAAGGAAGCCTTCGCCGCCAAGAAGGCCGCGGGCAAGGAGGTCAAGGCCGCCATGACCTTCCCGGGCGGAACGCACGACCTCTGGCTGCGCTACTGGCTGGCTGCCGGCGGCATCGATCCCGACAAGGATGTATCCACCATCGTCGTGCCGCCGCCGCAGATGGTCGCCAACATGAAGGTCGGCAACATGGACGTGTTCTGTGTCGGCGAGCCGTGGAACGAGCAGCTCGTGCACCAGGGCGTCGGCTTCACCGCCGCCACCACTGGCGAGCTATGGAAGGGCCATCCGGAAAAGGCGCTCGGCCTGCGCGCCGAATTCATCGACAAGTACCCGAACGCCACCAAGGCGATCCTGATGGCCGTCATGGAAGCCCAGCAATGGTGCGAGGCCAAGGAGAACAAGGACGAGATGGCCGCCATCATCGGCAAGCGGCAGTGGATGAACGTGCCGGCAGTCGACATTATCGGCCGCCTCAAGGGCGACATCAACTACGGCAATGGCCGCGTGGCCACCGGCACCGATCTCTACATGAAGTTCTGGCAGGGCGGCGTGTCCTATCCCTTCAAGAGCCACGACAGCTGGTTCCTCGCCGAGAACATCCGCTGGGGCAAGTTCGCGCCGACCACCGACATCAAAGCACTGGTCGGCCAGGTCAACCGTGAGGATCTGTGGCGCGAGGCGGCCAAGGATCTTGGTGTCGCCGCGGCCGATATTCCGGCGTCTTCGTCGCGCGGCACCGAAACCTTCTTCGACGGCAAGATCTTCGATCCGGAGAAACCGTCGGCCTATCTCGACAGCCTGAAGATCAAGGCGTCGGCCTGAGCCCGACATAGATGCGCGACAGTGCGTTGGCAACGCCGCCCGTTGTGCATGTGCTGCCAAGGAGTTTTCGAGAAATGTCTATCCAAGCCATCGAGGACAGCAAGGTGAAGCCGTTCCCCGCGCCGGCCAAGCCCGCCGAGGTCATCGCTTTCACCGCCAGGGCGCGGCGCCGCTTCGACCCGGCCGCGATCGCCGGCAAGCTGGCCAGCACGCTGGTACCGCCGGTCATTGTCATCACCATCATGCTCGTCGTCTGGCAGGTCGCCTGTTCGTCGCCCACAGCCAGCCTGCCACCGCCAAGCCAGGTGTGGAACGAGGCCTATGACCTGATCGCCCATCCGTTCTTCGACAACGGCCCGCAGGATATCGGGCTCGCCTGGCGGGTGCTGATCTCGCTGCAGCGCGTCGCCGTCGGCTTCGGCCTTGCGGCGATCGTCGGCGTTGCGCTCGGCGCGCTTGTCGGTCAGTCGATCTGGGCGATGCGCGGCCTCGATCCGGTGTTCCAGATCCTGCGCACGGTGCCGCCGCTCGCCTGGCTGCCGCTGTCGCTGGCGGCGTTCCGCGATTCCAGCCCGTCGGCGATCTTCGTCATCTTCATCACCTCGATCTGGCCCATCATCATCAACACCGCGGTCGGCGTCCGCAACATCCCTGAGGACTACCGCAACGTCTCCCGCATCCTCAGGCTCAACCAGTTCGAATTCTTCGTGAAGATCATGGTGCCGGCAGCTGCACCTTACATTTTCACCGGCCTGCGCATCGGCATCGGTCTGTCCTGGCTCGCCATCGTCGCCGCCGAAATGCTGACCGGCGGCGTCGGCATCGGCTTCTTCATCTGGGACGCGTGGAACTCATCGCGGCTGCCCGACATCATCGTCGCGCTCGCCTATATCGGCGTCACCGGCTTCTGCCTCGACCGCCTGGTCGCGGCGGTCGGCGTCTTCGTCACCCGCGGCACAACGGCAAAGTGAGGAGAGGGACGATGACGGCCTATCTGAAACTCGACCACATCGACAAATCCTTCGCCCGCGGCAGCCAGGTCAGCGACGTGCTGAAGGACATCCGGCTGACCATCGACAAAGGTGAATTCGTCTCGATCATCGGCCATTCAGGCTGCGGCAAGTCGACCTTGCTCAACCTGATCGCCGGCCTGACCAAGGTCTCGGCCGGCGCCGTTCTGCTCGAGGACAAGGAGGTCGATAGTCCCGGCCCGGAACGCGCCGTGGTGTTCCAGAACCACAGCCTGCTGCCATGGCTGACCGTCTACGAAAACATCAATTTGGCAGTATCAAAGGTCTTTGGCCGGAGCAGGAGCCGGGCCGAACGGCATGACTGGATCATGCGCAATCTCGATCTCGTGCAGATGGCGCATGCCAAGAATAAACGTCCGGCCGAGATATCGGGCGGCATGAAGCAGCGCGTCGGCATCGCCCGGGCGCTGGCCATGGAGCCGAAGATCCTGCTGCTCGACGAGCCCTTCGGCGCGCTCGACGCGCTGACGCGCGCCCATCTTCAGGACGCGGTGATGGATATCCATTCGAGGCTCGGCTCGACGATGATCATGATCACCCACGATGTCGACGAGGCGGTGCTGTTGTCCGACCGCATCGTCATGATGACCAACGGCCCGGCGGCCACCATCGGCGAGGTGCTTCCCGTGCCGCTGGCCCGGCCGCGTCGGCGGATCGAGCTTTCCTCTGACCGCACCTTCCTGCGCTGCCGCGAGGCGGTGCTGAAATTCCTCTACGAACGCCACCGCTTCGTCGAAGCCGCGGAGTAAGGCAATAACCGGAAAACTCGTCATCATCATTGGCAATCTGCATCGGCAATGGGCAATCTGCCGCATTGCACAAATATTATGCTGCTGTGCAAGGCATTCTGACTAATCTTTGATCCGCTGCCGAGCTTGGTCAAGAGTCGCGCGGCTGCAGTTCACATTGATTTCATTCGATAATTCAGAGCGCTGTCGACTTGGCACGCTTCCTGCTTTTCAAAATGTAGGTCCGCAAGGGCCAAGTGACACGGCGTCCAATGGCGGGCGCTACAGGCAAAGCTGCCGCTCAGGTCCACACGCGCTCCCGGAACTCCGGACGCGAAGACCTGGCCGGCGGCTTTTTTGTTTTGACGCAATCGACGGCGCTGGTCCCAAGCGGCGCCCAACCGGAGACGACGATGACGAAACGGATCGGAACTGGCGCGTCCCTCGCGGACTTCACGCGCCGCGATTTTCTCGCCGTCAGCGCGCTGCGGGCGATGCCGCGCCGCTGACAGTCGCGAACGAACAGCACAAGGGCGGTGCTTCCCACGCCGCTAACCGGAGCCAGAAAATGACCGTAAATCTCCCAGCCGCGCCCAGCCAGGACAGTGCTCCCCGGCAGGCGCTTGTCATGTCCACCATCGCCTTCACCGTCTGCTTCGCGGTGTGGACGATCTTTTCAATCATCGGCGTGCGCATAAAGCAGGAGCTGGGGCTGAACGAGACGGAGTTCGGCCTGCTCGTCGGCACGCCGATCCTCACCGGCTCGCTCGTGCGTATGGTGCTCGGTGTCTGGACCGACCGTTTTGGCGGACGGCTGGTATACACCGCGACCATGCTTGCGGCGGCGGTCGCGACCTTTCTGCTCGCTTTTGCGCACACCTACGGGCAGATGTTGGTCGCTGCGCTGGGCGTCGGGCTCGCTGGCGGTTCCTTCGCCGTCGGTGTCGCCTATGTCTCGCGCTTCTTCCCGGCCGGCAAGCAGGGCACGGCGCTTGGCATTTTCGGTGTCGGCAATGTCGGCGCCGCGGTCACCAAGTTCCTGGCACCGTTCGTGCTTCTCTCCTGGGGCTGGCAGTCGGTCGCGCTGATCTGGGCGGCAGCACTCGTCGTCATGGCCGCCGTCTTCTGGTTCACGACCGGCGACGATCCGGTCATCCGCGAGCGCCGCGCCGGCAAGGCCGCGCCCTCGAGAAGCTTCTGGCAGGAATTCGCGCCGCTCAAGAACCTGCAGGTCTGGCGCTTCGCCTTCTATTATTTCTTCGCCTTCGGTGCATTCGTGGCGCTCTCGCTATGGCTGCCCCGCTACCTGATCGGCGTCTACGGCTTCGGGCTTGCGACCGCCGGTATGATCGGCGCGGCCTATTCAATTCCGGCAAGTATTTTCCGCGCCTATGGCGGCGTGCTTTCCGACCGGATCGGCGCCCGCACCGTGCTCTACTGGACCTTCGCTGTCAGTGCCGCCGCGACTCTCGTTCTGTCTCTCCCCTCGGCAGACTACGTCGTGCGCGGTTTCAGCGGGCCGATCGCCTTCCATTTCGAGGTCGGCCCGCTCGCCTTCATAGCCGTTGCCTGTGTGCTCGGCTTCTTCATGAGCCTTGGCAAGGCTGCCGTCTACAAGCACATCCCGGCTTACTATCCGCAGAGTGTCGGCGCGGTCGGCGGCGTTGTCGGCATGATTGGCGGGCTCGGCGGCTTCATCCTGCCAATCGTCTTCGGAGCGCTCAACGACCTCACCGGCGTCTGGTCGAGCTGCTTCATGCTGCTCTTCGTCATCGTCGCCACCTGCTTTGCCTGGATGCATTTTTCCATCCGGCGGATGGAGCGCACGGCGTCTGACGAAGCCTCAGGCCTTTCCTACGCGGCTGAGTGAGACCGGAGTGGATCAGGACATGACCGAGAAACTCGTTATCATTGGCAACGGCATGGCCCCCGGGCGCATGCTGGAGCACCTCCTGGAAAAGGCGCCTGGGCGCTACCAGGTCACCATCTTCAACGCCGAGCCGCGCGTGAACTACGACCGCATCATGCTCTCGCCGGTTCTGTCGGGCGAAAAGGCCTATGAGGAGATCATCATCCATGGCGACGGCTGGTACATCAAGCACGGCATCACCCTCTACAAGGGCCACAAGATCGTCGCCATCGACCGGCAGGCAAAGACCGTCACCTCCGATCATGGCGTGACCGAGCCCTACGACAAGCTCGTCATCGCCACCGGCTCGGTGCCGTTTATCATTCCGGTGCCAGGCCATGATCTGCCCGGCGTGCTCACGTATCGCGATCTCGACGACGTCCGGGCGATGATGCTTGCCGCCCAGTCGCGGGCCAAGGCGGTGGTCATCGGCGGCGGCCTGCTCGGCCTGGAAGCGGCTGCGGGTCTGAACGCGCAAGGGATGGACGTCACCGTGCTGCACGTCATGCCGACGCTGATGGAGCGTCAGCTCGATCCGGCCGCCGGATATCTCCTGCAGCGCGCCGTCGAGCAGCGCGGCATCAAGGTCATCACCAAGGCCAACACCCAGGCGATCACCGGCAACGGCAAGGTCGAGCGGGTGGAGCTTGCCGACGGCACAGTCATTCCCGCAACGCTCGTCGTCATGGCGGTGGGCATCAGGCCGAATGCGGCGCTGGCGAAGGAAGCCGGCATTGCGGTCAATCGCGGCATCGTCGTCGACGCCGGCATGCGCAGCAACGATCCCGATATCTACGCAATCGGCGAATGCGCCGAGGTCAACGGCCAGGTCTACGGGCTGGTCGCGCCGCTCTACGAGATGGCGCGCGTCGCCGCCAGCCATCTGGCCGGCAATGAGGCGGCGGCTTTCGTCCACATGGACACGCCGACCAAGCTCAAGGTCACCGGCATCGAGCTGTTCTCGCTCGGCGACTTCGCCGAGGGCGATGACCGCCAGGAGATCGTGCTGCGCGATGCCGCGGCCGGCGTCTACAAGCGCCTGGTACTCAAGGACGACCGCATCATCGGCACCGTGCTCTATGGCGAGACGGCGGACGGCGCATGGTTCAACGACCTCAAGAAGAAGCAGACCGACATATCCGAGATGCGAGATACGCTCATCTTCGGCCAGTCCTACCAGGGAGGCGCCCCCCTGGACCCTATGGCGGCCGTTGCAGCCTTGCCGGATGATGCGGAAATCTGCGGCTGCAACGGCGTATGCAAGGGAAAGATCACCGGCGCGATCACGGCCAGGGGCTTGACCTCGCTCGACGACGTGCGCGCCCACACCAAGGCGTCGGCCTCCTGCGGCTCCTGCACCGGGCTGGTCGAAAAGCTGATGGTGCTGACCATCGGCGACAAATACAACCCCGCGGCGGTCCAGCCGATGTGCAGCTGCACCGCGCTTGGCCATGACGAGGTCCGCCGGCTGATCAAGGCCAAGGGCTTGAAGACCATTCCCGCCGTCATGCAGGAACTGGAGTGGAAGACCTCCTGCGGCTGCGCCAAATGCCGGCCGGCGCTCAACTATTATCTCGTCTGCGACTGGCCCGACGAATACGCCGACGATTACCAGTCGCGCTTCATCAACGAGCGCGTCCACGCCAACATCCAGAAGGACGGCACCTATTCGGTGGTTCCGCGCATGTGGGGCGGCGTCACCAACGCCGCCGAATTGCGCGCCATCGCCGATGTCGTCGACAAGTTCGAGATTCCGATGGTCAAGGTCACCGGCGGCCAGCGCATCGACATGCTCGGCATCCGCAAGGAAGACCTGCCGGCGGTATGGGCCGATCTCGGCCAGGCCGGCTTCGTCTCCGGCCACGCCTATGCCAAAGGGCTGCGCACGGTGAAGACCTGCGTCGGCTCGGACTGGTGCCGCTTCGGCACGCAGGATTCGACCGGCTTGGGCATCCGTATAGAAAAATTCATGTGGGGCTCGTGGACCCCGGCCAAGGTCAAGATGGCGGTGTCGGGCTGTCCGCGAAACTGTGCTGAGGCGACCTGCAAGGATGTCGGCGTGATCTGCGTCGATAGCGGCTACGAGATCCATTTCGCCGGCGCCGCCGGTCTCGACATCAAGGGCACCGAAGTGCTCGGCCTGGTCAAGACCGAGGACGAGGCGCTGGAGCATATCGTGGCGTTGACGCAGATGTATCGCGAGCAGGGCCGCTATCTCGAGCGTATCTACAAATGGGCCAAGCGCGTCGGCATAGCTGAGATCAAGCGTCAGATCATGGACGATGGCGAGAAGCGCAAAGCCTATTTCGAGCGCTTCGTCTTTTCGCAGAAATTCGCCCAGGTCGACCCATGGTCGGAACGTGCTTCCGGCAAGGACAAGCATGAATTCCGGCCGATGGCTTCGGTCGGCTTTGCCCAGGCGGCGGAGTAGGCGCGTGTTCCCGAAAAGTGGAATGCGGTTTTCGGACAAGAACACGCGCAAAAGAGGAATGGCCACATGAATTGGGTATCGATCGGCACGCTCTCGGACATTCCGCGTCGCGGCGCGCGCTGCGTCGCCACGCCCGAAGGCAAGATCGCCGTCTTCCGCACGGCCGACGATCAAGTCTTCGCCATCGACGACCATTGCCCGCACAAAGGTGGGCCGCTCAGCCAGGGCATCGTCCATGGCACGGCGGTGACCTGTCCCTTGCACAATTGGGTGATCTCGCTGGAGACAGGCAAGGCGCTCGGCGCGGACGAGGGCGCGGTGCGCACCATTGCCGTGCGGATCGACGGCGAGCGGCTGTTCATTGCGCTGGAAGCGCTGGCCAGCCGCGCGGCGTGAACCATGCAGATTGATGAAGCGCGCGAGGTGAGGACCACCTGCCCCTATTGCGGGGTGGGTTGCGGCGTGCTGGCGAAGGTCGCCGCGGACGGTGAAATAACCGTTCGCGGCGACCCGGACCACCCGGCGAATTTCGGCCGGCTCTGCTCCAAAGGCTCGGCGCTAGCTGAGACCATCGACCTCGACGGCAGGTTGCTACACCCGGAGATCCACGGTCGCCGCACCGACTGGGACGAAGCGCTCGACCTTGTCGCTTCGACCTTCTCGCAAACCATTGCCGAACACGGCCCCGGCTCGGTCGCCTTTTATGTTTCCGGCCAGTTGCTGACCGAGGACTATTACGTCGCCAACAAGCTGATGAAAGGCTTTATCGGCTCGGCCAATATCGACACCAATTCGCGTCTGTGCATGGCCTCGTCGGTCGCCGGCCACCGCCGCGCCTTTGGCTCGGACACCGTTCCGGGAAATTACGAGGATCTGGAACTTGCCGACCTGATCGTGCTGGTCGGCTCCAATCTCGCCTGGTGCCATCCGGTACTCTACCAGCGCATTGCCGCCGCCCGGGAAAAGCGGCCCGAGATGAAGGTGGTGCTGATCGACCCCCGCCGCACCATGACCTCAGACATCGCCGACATGCATCTGGCGATCGCGCCCGATGGCGACGTCGCTTTGTTCACCGGGCTGCTCGCCTATCTCGGCCAGCACAACGCGCTGGACCGCACCTATATCACGGCGCACACGACCGGCTTCGGGCAAGCGCTTTTCGCCGCCTCGGCGCTCGATCTTGCCGGCATCGCGGCTGCCACGGGTCTCAGTGAGGACGAACTGGCCCGCTTCTACAGCCTGTTTGCCGCGACGGCGAAGACGGTGACCGTCTACAGCCAAGGCGTGAACCAGTCGTCTTCGGGCACCGACAAGGTCAACGCCATCATCAACTGCCATCTAGGCACCGGCCGCATAGGCAAGCCCGGCGCCGGGCCGTTCTCGGTGACCGGCCAGCCCAACGCCATGGGCGGCCGTGAGGTCGGCGGCATGGCCAACATGCTGGCCGCCCACATGGAGATCGAAAACCCCGGGCACCGCGAACGCGTGCAGCGCTTCTGGAATGCCCCAACCGTCGCCGAAAAACCCGGCCTGAAAGCGGTCGAGATGTTCCAAGCGGTGGCCGACGGACGCATCAAGGCGCTGTGGATCATGGCCACCAACCCGGTCGATTCGATGCCGGATGCCGATGCCGTCGAAGCGGCGATCAAGGCCTGCCCGTTTGTTGTGGTCTCGGACGTGCTGGGCGAGACCGACACGGTCCGCCACGCCCATGTCCGGCTGCCGGCCACCGCATGGGGCGAAAAGGATGGCACCGTCACCAATTCGGAGCGCCGCATCTCGCGCCAGCGGGCTTTTTTGGCCAGGCCCGGCGAGGCAAGGCCAGATTGGTGGATCATCGCTGAAGTCGCCAAGCGGATGGGCTTCGGCGAGGCTTTTTCGCATGTGTCGCCGGCCGACATCTTCGCCGAGCATGCCGCGTTGTCGGGCTTCGAGAATGATGGCGTTCGCGATTTTGATATAGGCGCGTACGCCGGGATTGATGCAGGGACGTATGAGGAGTTGGCGCCATTCCAATGGCCAGCGCCGAGCCAAGGCACCCCCCTCTGGCCTGCCGGCCATCTCCCCCTCAAGGGGAGAGATTGGATGTCGCCACCGGTTTCGCCAATCGTTGCCATTGCTGAAAAGGCGGTGCCGGCAAAGCCGCCAATCTCCCCCCTTGAGGGGGAGATGGCCGGCAGGCCAGAGGGGGGTGTTCAGGCTGGACATAGCTCAGCCAGCACCCGCTTCTTCGCCAACGGCAATTTCTACACGCCCGACGGCAAGGCGCGCTTCATTGCCATCCGCCCAGCCGCACAAACCCGCACCAACCCGGACTACCCGCTCGTCCTCAACACCGGGCGCGTCCGCGACCATTGGCACACCATGACGCGGACCGGCAAGAGCCCGCGCCTGTCGCAGCACATGGCCGAACCGTTCGTCGAAATCCACCCGGCGGATGCGCAGCACTACGGCATCGGCGATGCCGATATTGTGCGCGTCTCGACAGCTTATGGCGAGGTCGTGGTCCGCGCGCTGGTGACAGGGCGCCAACGCCAAGGCTCTGTGTTCGTGCCGATGCACTGGACCGATCAGTTTTCCGCGCGCGCGCGCGTCGATGCCCTGGTCGCGCCGACGACTGATGCGATTTCAGGCCAGCCGGCTTCAAAGAACGTTGCCGCCCGAATCGAGCGGTTCGCCGCCACGGCCTTCGGCTTCGCGGTGCTTGCGGAACGGCCCGCATCCATCGACGCCGATTATTGGAGCCTCGCCCGCTGCCCCGCCGGCTGGCGCCTTGAAATTGCGCTGCAGGACAGCCGCGACTGGACCGGGTTTGCCGCCGCGCTGTTCGGCCCGGAAGGCGAGGCGCTCGCCTATCACGACATCGCCGGCGGGCACCATCGCTTCGCCCGTTTCGCGGGCGGTCGGCTGGTCGGCGCGCTCTATCTTGCGCCTACCCCGGTAGCGGTGTCGCGCGGCTGGGCGGCCGAACAACTGGGTGCCGACCATGCCGATCGGCAGGCGCGGCTGGCGATCGTCGCCGGCAGGCCTGGCGGCAAGAGCGTCGACCGCGGCGCCACCGTCTGCGCCTGTTTCGGGGTCGGTGCCAACCAGATCGCGGAAGCGGTGCGCGGCGGCTGCACCAGCGTCGCGGCAATCGGCGCCGCCCTTCACGCCGGCACCAATTGCGGCTCCTGCCGCGCCGAGATCAAGACCATTATCGACGGGCGGCGTCTGCAAGCTGCAGAGTGAATGCGCCGAGGAACTCTGCCGCGCCGCTGCATGATGCTTACTAGCAATTTACAAACCATAGGCTACCACCGTTCTGACTTCGATTCGTTCGGAACGGGAGCCCCATGAGTAAAGCCCTGACCTCATTCGCGCTTGCGGCCGTGCTGACGGCTTTGCTGATGGCGCTCAGCCTGGCGGTGGCCAGGCATGGCTATCCCTATGGCGCGATCGGCGCCAAGCGCTTGAGTGACGTCGCCGATGCAGGGGCATTCATTCCGCTCGCGGCGGTCTACTTCCTCAGCGCACTGCTGATGATGGTTCTGCCGATCAGGCTCGCCGGCATCGTCCTGACGCATGCCGCCGATGCAATCTTCTGGACGGTCATCGTGTTGTTCGCGGTCATCGTTGGATGTCTCGCCGCCAGATTTGCTTTCGGTCAGCACGATGTGCTCTCGGCACTGCTGAACTGGCGGTTCCTGTTTGTCGCAGCCATCGTCGGATGCCATCTCTTCATCAACGAACTGCGGCGCAACATCCTGTTGAGAAGCCTGTTCTTCGTCGTCTTCGCCGCTGCGACACTGGCCTGCCTGTTTTGGTCCTTCACGATCTGAGCATGTGCGACCGTCGGGACAGACGGCTTAATTCTTGTCGACCGGCTTTGAGCGCATTCGCGAAACGGTCTCACGCTCGGCCCGCTTCGAACGCATCGGCGGCAGGCCGCGGTCGACCAGGTCCATGTCTTCCAGCACCATGTCGCCCATCCGCTTGAAAGCGATGTCGAGTGCGCCGGCCCGGTGGGCGGAGCGCAGGAACCCCGGCAATGTGCGGACCGGGTGATCTTGGGCCAGCGGCTCCTCAGGAAAAACATCACTGGCGGCGACGATGTGGCCGCTGCGGACAGCATCCATCAGTGCCGGAAAATCGACCACGCCAGCCCGGCTGAGTAGGATGAAAGCGGATCCCTCGCGCATCCTGGCAAAGGCTTCGGCGCCGAGGAAACCCTGGTTTTCGCTGGTCACCGAAGTGACGACGAAGACGAAATCGCTGCTCGACAGGACTTCATCGAGCGAGGCCGGCTCAACGCCGTTCTCGATCAGGATCGACGGCGGCAGCCACGGGTCGAAGACTTTTGTCCGCGTGCGAAAACCCGTCAAAAGCCGGTTGAGCGCGCGGCCGAGATCGCCGAAGCCGATGATGCCGACATCCGCGCCGGAAAGAAGCCGCGCCGTCCGGTTGCCGTCGCCGCCCCACAATTCCTTGCCTTGACGAAAAGCGAGGTCGGCATCGACGATGTCGCGGGCAAGGTTGAGCGCCATGGCAAGGCCGAGCTCGGCCACCGGTTCGGCAAAGACCAGCCCAGTGGTGACGACATGGATGCCGCGCGAAAACAGCGTCTCATATGGCATGTTGTTGATGAGGTTGCTCTCGACATTGAAGATGCAGCGCAGCGCCTTCATTTTTTCCAGTGTCTCTGGCGCGATCGGCGGCTGGCCGACAATGTAGCGCGCCTCGCCAAGGATATCGGCCGGCAGCGCCGCGACACCTTCGGGCGATGTTTCGACGATGCGGTATTTCGACCGAAATTTCGTCAGCGCAGCCGGCGTGAAGATCAGGTCGAGCGTGCGTGGATGGGGTGCGCTGATCACCAGCGGCAACGCGTTGTCGGACATGATACTTTTCCTCCCGTGCGATCCACGACGCACCATACTGGAATCATCTTTTCCAGCCCGACCCCTATCACATGCCTGTCGAGGAGGAGAAGTTTGCCCGCCTTTCGGCCTTGCGGTGTGGCGGTCGGTGGTCCAGATAGACGGCGATCGAAGGACGACAAGGAAGACAGCGACATGATCCCGTTTCGAAAGAACCTCATCGATGGCGAGTGGGTGGGCGATGCCGGCTCCCGCAATATCAACCCGTCCAATCTCGACGACGTGGTCGGCGAATATGCATCGGGAGGCGCCGAGCACGCCCGGCAGGCCATCGCGGCGGCGAAGGCGGCATTTCCGGCATGGTCCCGATCGGGCCTGCTGGCACGCCACGCGGTGCTGAGGAAGGCGTCGGACGAGATCACCGCGCGGAAAGATGAAATCGGCCGGGCCTTGGCGCGCGAGGAAGGCAAGACGCTGGTCGAGGGCATTGGCGAGACTGTGCGGGCTGCCCAGATATTCGACTTCTTCGCCGGCGAGACGCTACGCCTGTCGGGCGAGCTGGTGCCAAGCGTGCGGCCCGGCGTCGGCGTCGAGATCACCCGCGAAGCGGTCGGCGTCGTCGGCATCATCACGCCGTGGAATTTCCCGATCGCCATTCCGGCCTGGAAAATCGCTCCGGCGCTGGCCTACGGCAACACTATCGTCTTCAAGCCGGCGGAACTCGTTCCGGAGAGCGCCTGGACAATTGTCGACATCCTGCACCGCGCCGGACTGCCCAACGGCGTGCTCAACCTGGTGATGGGCAAAGGTTCGGTGGTCGGCCAGGCCATGCTCGACAGCCCTGATCTCAACGCCATCACCTTCACCGGCTCGGTCGGCACCGGCAAGCGCGTGGCCGCCGCCAGCGTCGAGCACATGCGCAAGTTCCAGCTCGAAATGGGCGGCAAGAACCCGCTTGTCGTGCTCGATGATGCCGACCTTGCCGTCGCCGTCGACTGCGCGGTCAACGGCGCCTACTTCTCGACCGGCCAGCGCTGCACGGCGTCGTCCCGCCTGGTGGTGACGGACGGCATCCATGACCGCTTCGTCGAGGCGATGAAAGATCGCCTGGGCAAGCTGGTCATCGGCGACGCTCTCGATGCCAAGACCCAGATCGGGCCGGTGGTCGACCAGAGCCAGCTCAAACAGGACGAGGACTATATCGCCATCGGACGTCGGGAAGGTGCCGATCTCGCTTTCGGCGGTGAGCGGCTCGATCGCGAAACCCGCGGCTTCTATTTGCAACCGGCGCTGTTCACCGAAACCACCAACGCCATGCGCATTTCCCGTGAGGAGATTTTCGGACCTGTCGCTAACGTCATCCGCGTCAAGAATTATGATGAGGCGCTGGCGGTGGCCAACGACACGCCGTTCGGGCTGACGTCCGGCATCTGCACCTCGAGCCTCAAGCATGCCACGCATTTCAAGCGCAATTCGGAAGCCGGCATGGTCATGGTCAACCTGCCGACGGCGGGCGTCGACTTCCACGTGCCCTTCGGCGGGCGCAAGGGGTCGAGCTATGGCCCACGCGAGCAGGGCCGCTACGCCGCGGAGTTCTACACGACCGTGAAGACCGCCTATACATTCGCTGGCTGATCACGGCGGCACTCATCCGGGACCAGCCAGGCAGGCGAGCAAATCGATGGCATCTGAAAATACGGACCTGACCTGGCTCAATCCGCCGCCGCACCACGAGTTCGGCGACAATACGGTGCATGTGCGGACCGGCAAGGAGACCGACTTCTGGCGAGAGACGTTCTACGGCTTCTGGCGTGACAATGGCCATTTCCTCTATCGTGAGGTCGAGGGCGATTTCAGCGCCGAAGTCACGGTCAAGGGGCACTATGAGGTGCTTTACGACCAAGCCGGGCTTATGGTCCGCCTGAGCGAGACCCATTGGATCAAGGCCGGCATCGAATACACCGACGGGCTGATGTATTTTTCCGTCGTCGTCACCAACGATGCCTCCGACTGGTCGCTGGCCAATATTCCGGCCGACCCGGACGGCGTCAGGATCCGCTTGACGCGTCATGCCGAGACGATCCGTGTCCAGTATCTGGACGCGTCCGACAAGCATTGGAAGCCGGTGCGGCTTGCCTATTTCCCACCCTCGAAAACGGTCGATGTCGGCATGATGTGCTGTTCGCCGCAGCGCGAGGGCTTCGAGGTCACATTCAGCGACTTTTCGATCGGCCCGCCGATCTCGCGGCAGCTCCACGACTGAGGCGCCGCGATCCGGTCGGGCGGTTTGCGTCCGGCCGGCCTCAGTAGGTCGCCCGGCCGCCGGAGACGTCGAAGACGGCCGCCGTCGTGAACGAGCATTCCTCGGACGCGATCCAGCAAATCAGCGCCGCCACCTCCTCGACCTCGCCGAACCGCGCCATTGGTATTTTGGACAGCATGAAGTCGATGTGCTGCTGGCTCATCTGCTGGAAGATCGCGGTGCGCACGGCCGCCGGCGTGACGCAGTTCACCGTTACCCTGGTCTTGGCCAGTTCCTTGCCAAGCGATTTGGTCATGCCGATCACCGCGGCCTTGGAGGTGCTGTAGGCCGAGGCGTTCGGGTTACCTTCCTTGCCGGCAATCGAGGCGATGTTGACGATCCTGCCGTAATTGCGTTCGAGCATATGCGGGACCAGCGCTTTGTTGCAGAAGAAGACGCCGTTGATGTTGATGTCGATGACCCGGCGCCAATCCTCTACGGAATACTCCCAGGTCGTCATGTTCGGTCCGGTGATGGCAGCGCTGGTGACAAGGACATCGACTGCGCCAATCGCTTCGATCGTCTCTCGGGCGGCGGCTTCGACCGCTATGGGGTCGGCGACGTCTAAGGTGACGCTGTGCAGGCCTGGAACAATGGCCTTGGCCTGCTCGATCTGGGCGGCATCGCGATCCCAGACCGAAACACGCCCGCCTTCCTTAGTGATCCTTTGCGCGACGGCAAGGCCGATGCCTGAGGCGCCGCCGGTGATAACAGCAGATCGTCCGGCAAATCGTCCCGCGAAACTCATCGGCATGTGGTCTTCCTCCCAATCGGCGGCGAATGTGAAGTCAACGGCGGACAAGTTCAAGCGCGGACTTGCAGCCTCCGAACAGCTTCGTGATGGGCCAGCACCAGGCAATTGAACGGCACTGCCTCCTGGCCAAATCGTCTCGTCCGGCATGGGAGAACTGCAGGAACGACTTCGCCCAGTTTGTCATCCGGGTGACATGCAGCGCCGGATGCGCTATATTGCACTGCACAATGCGAGCGCCTGCAGGCGAGGCTCCCATCGATCCAATGAATCGACCCATGAGCGGCCCATGAAATCGGCATTGAGCTGCAAGGGCGGAAAACCGATACCGAGATGAAGATTCCAAAATCTCTGTTGATCGATCCGGACAAGAACACGGTCTATGGCAGCTTTGCCGTTGCAGTCTCGATCTGGGCGTTCTCCTACTCGACCATTTTCGGCCAGGCCATGATCCTGGCCTATTATGCAGTCTGGCTGCCGCTCATCCTGGTCGACTACCGGAAAATATTAAGGCACGCTTCCAGCGCCTGGCTTCCGCTGGCGTTTGCAGCCTATGTCTGCTTCTCGGTGTTCTGGTCGGCAGCTCCCGGCACCACGGCAAGGACGGCCGTGCAATATTGTTCCCATATCGCATGCGCCTACATTGCCGCGCGCACGGTCAGCGTCCGGACCTTGACCATAGGCGCCCTAATAGGGATTTTCGTCGTCCTGCTCTACTCGCTCAAGGTCGCGAGTTATTCCTACGACGTTCTCGACGGGACATATAATTTCGTCGGCGCCTTCAGCTCCAAGAACCAGATCGGCTTTGTCGCATCGCTTGGCATCTATTTCTGCGTTGTCTACCTGGCCTTTCTCAGGCGCGGCCGCATAGGTTTTTTGTTGATTGTACCGATCGTCCTGCTGTCGGGCTATCTGCTGGTCGTGTCGCATTCGGCCACGTCGATGGCATCGACCCCGGCGGTTCTCGCCCTGGTCGCGCTGCTTTCCATGGGCAAGCTGCTTTCGCTCCGCCATCGCCGGGTGATTTTCGTGATCGGTGCAGGCGGGCTGGTCGCCTGCACCGTGGTTGCGCTGAATCTCGGGTTAATGGACTTTGTCCTTGGCCTCTTTGGCAAGGATTCGACGCTCACCGGACGGACCTACCTCTGGCAGCAGGGCTGGAATGCCGCGCAGCAATCGCCCATCCTCGGCGTCGGCTACGCGGCGTATTGGGTGCAGGGCTTCTCCGAGGCCGAGCGGCTGTGGAATGAATTCTACATCGCCGCCCGAAGCGGCTTCCACTTCCACAACACCTACATCGAGACCTTGGTGGAACTCGGCTTCGTCGGAGCGACACTGCTGTCGCTGATCATCCTGCGCACGCTCTGGGGGCACGTCTCGGCGCTGATATTCAGGACATGGCAAGCCGAGTCTGTGATTCTCGCCGGCGTCATGGTGCTTTTGTTCATCCGCTCCTTCGTCGAGGTCGAGACCCTCAATCCCTACATCATGGGATCGTTCCTGCTGTATTACAGCTACTTCAAGCTGGTGAAGGTGCCGTCCGTCGCCCGTTCCCGGTGGAGCGCCGCGAACCATCTCGAGGAACCGGACGCCGTGCGAGGCTAGAGCGGGCCGATCCGGGCTGTTCGTCGCCCAAAGGCCGCCTTGTTTTCTGATCCATAAAATACGAAGCCCAAAACCCCGCAGGCCGCCGCCTGCGAGGTGGGTGCTTCGCTCCGGTGGAAAGAAGCTACTGGATGGCCAGGGGCGCCGGTTTGACCTTGATCACGTCCCCGGGCAGTACCGGCGTGTCTTCGTCGGCGGTGATTTCGCTGGTCTTGCCGTCGACCACCCGCACCAGGGAAAACGACATGGCGGCTGGTTCGTTGTTGCCATAGAATTGCGGCATGGGGTTGCCCGACAGGGCTTCGGTCATCAAGCCTTTTTCCATATTCAGCTTCAGCGTCGCTTCGTTGAGGTCGGCTTCCGTCTGTTGCCGGTCGGTCGCGAGGGTGGAGTTCTGGGTGTTCTCCAGATCGATAGCGTCCTGAGTGGCCTTGCTGATCGACTGCTTGGCCGTGAGAATCGCCGTTTCGTAATCCAGTATCTGGCCTTCGAGGTCGGCGATGGTTTGCTGGGAATTCAAAACCCGGGTGTTGACGACCAGGCCTTTTTGCGCCAGCGAGCCGATACCGTTGAGCTGCTCCTTCGCCAGATCGACCTGCTTCTGCTGGTTGACGATCTTTTTCTGCAGCGAATCGATCTCGCTCTGCAGCAGCGCCTTCAAGTCGTCGAGCGCCTGCAAGCGTAGGTTGAGTTTCTTCTGGTCGGCCGCCAGGATCGCCGTCTCATCGGCAACGATGCTGGGCAGCTTCGGATCGTCGGCCACTTCTTTCGGCACTTCGAATGACGGTTTGTTCGCCAGTTCCGCTTCGATGCGGGCGCGCTTGACGATCAGCCTGACCTGTTGGTCTTGAAGTACGTCGAAATTGCCCTTGGCATTGATCAGGTCGCGGTCGTAGCGCTGCCCGCTCTCCGAGTTCCGCCGCGTTCCGCCGGCAATGCTCATCGCTTTCAGCACCGTCAGCCCAGGCACGCAAGGATACTGTCCGGGCGATTGCACCTCGCCAGAAATATAGAACGGCCGGTACTGCGCCATTTCGACGGAGGCCTCGGGCTTGTCAGCCAGGGCGAGCTTACGCTGTAGCGCCTCGCCGAGCGATGCCGCGATCTCCGAGGTCGTCTTGCCGGATGCGGGCATCTCGCCGACGAACGGCACCGACAAGGTTCCTGCCGGCCCGACCGTGTATTCTCCATTGATGGCCGACCAGTCACGGAACGTGCCTTCGACGGTCTGCCATTCCGCTACGCGGATGGTTAGCTTGTCTTGTGCTCCAAGCCGATAGTCATCGGCGAAGGCAAACTGCGGCAGGGCCAGCGACAGGCCGGTCGCCAGCGTGAGGCAAGTCGTCAAAAGTCGTACTCGCCGCATGCGTCTGGAGAGAATGCCGGTGCAAAAGATATCGATTATATCTGCTTTCAACTGAGCGTTTCCGATCTGGTTTGCCCCGCCCGATGCCTGAGTCCCGATGCCTGAGTCCCGGGGCCTGAGTTCCGGGCTCGAATTCTGGACAGTCGCTCCTCGATGCACGGCCAGCAAGCGGCCGTCAGTAGCAGCCTCGCGACATCCAGACCGCAGGTACGGTCTTGATGATGATGCGAATGTCTTCGAACATCGACCAGTTCTCGACATAGTGTCGATCGAACGCGACGCGGCTGTCGTAGGAAACATCGTTGCGTCCGCTAACCTGCCAGAGCCCGGTCAGGCCGGGGCGCGATTTCAGGTAATAGACGGCCGAATTGCCATAGATCTCCAACTCATCGCGTACCACGGGACGAGGCCCAACCAGGCTCATATCCCCCTGCAGGATGTTGATGATCTGCGGCAACTCATCGAGGCTGAGCTTCCTCAGCACCGCTCCGACGCGCGTGATCCGCGGGTCGTTCTTCAACTTGCGGGTCGCTATCCATTCGGCGTTGGCCTCCGGATTCGCGGCGAGATAGGCAGCAAGCACCCGCTCGCCGTCTGGAACCATAGTGCGGAACTTGAGGCACGGAAAAATCCGTCCTCCGCGGCCGATCCGGCTATGACCATAGAAAATCGGCCCGCCATCGGAAAACCTGACAAGCAGCGCTATCATCACGAACAGCGGGCTGAGAGCGATCAGGCCGATCAGCGAACCGGCAATATCGAAGCTGCGTTTGAGCAGGCCGCCGATCGGCGGCGGAAAATCGACGCCGGCCTGCGAAAAATCCGCGTCGGCCGGCTTGGCTACGTCCCTCATGCGTAAACTCCATACGTTGAACGGATGGTTTAGCGCACGATACCAAAAAAATGCTGCAGCGCAACACACAATTTCCCAGCCGGCTGTAATAGTCGCGTCATGAACTGACTAAATAATGAACTCGTCCTGCACAAAATTTTGCCTTTATGTCGCAAAGGCGACAGATTATGGGCAATTTTGGAAAATCTAGTCCAATTTTGGGGCTGATTTTGGGCGAATCGCTCTTTATACCCGGTTGTGGAGCTTTGCCGTCACTTAGAAGTTCAAAATATCGACTGATGTTATGATAAGATACTGGTCAATATTATAAATCTTACTGGAGCGAGTCGATATCCGTCAATCAGTGGTGATGCCGACGTGTGCATTGCACCATGGCAGAGGCGATCCTGAGGATTCGCTTAAAATTATTCCGTAGCTGCCCTTGCCGCCTATTGCTCGCCTCAATAGAGTTGCAAATTGTTTCTGTCGGAGTATGGACAGATTGGGCAAGGCCGGAAGCAACCGGCCAGAAGCGGGCAACCTAAACAAGCTCGCAGAGTTTAAGGGAGGTGCTCGGGGTGGGCTTGTCGACATTTTTCCCGAGCCGGTTGATGGGCTATCGGGTATGTCACTGCCAAAGTTCATTATCGGAATGTGTTTTGCGCTGGCGATCGTGGTCGTCTGGTCCTATTTGGGCGGCGCCTCGCTCGGCACGACGCTTTTTCGCGTCATCGGCTGCGCCATAGTCATCCAACTCGGTTATTTTCTGCTGGTCTTTGCCATGGTCGCAAGAAATGCCCCGACCTCGGCCGACAAAATTCGCGACGCAGAACGAAAGCTGAGTTCGAACGAAGCGGCCGAAGGCGAGAAATTAAGCGCCAGGAGAGGCCTTCACTGATTTCGGGCGTTGGCCTCCAGCAACACGCCGCAAGTCGGCATCCCGTTTCTTCAATTCCTCGATGCTCCCGGCCTCCACCAAGCGGCCGCTCTCCATCGCCACGACCTACTCGGCAGTGACTGGTTGGCCAACTGAGCGCGCCAGTGGCTTGATCCGGGCCGTGCAGGAGCGGCTCTGCCAAGCGGCGCCTTTCGGGAGCTATCCCGATTGCGGCTCGCCGCCTGCCCAGCCGCGTCATGACACCCAGCCAAATGAAAAACTGGACGGCGCCGATGATTTTGGCGATGCTTGCTTCGCACTTGCAGCATAGGCATTTGGGCCGATGCATGTCAGACGGGCGGTGAGGCATTGAGCGGGGAGGGCGAGGAAATCCGCAACGATTTCTGCAATCGAGAGGCATGTCCATGACATCATCCCAAGTCTGCGTGATCATCGCTGCCCGTAACGCGGCGCGGACAATCCCGGCTGCCATTGCATCGGCATTGCGCGAGCCGGAGGTTGCGGAAGTCGTCGTCGTCGACGACGCGTCCACCGACGATACCGCGAAAGTCGCCCATGCAGCCGACGACGGCACGGGCCGCCTTTCCGTCATCCGCTTCGACGTCAATCGCGGCCCCTCCTTTGCCCGCAACGCCGCGATAGCCGGTTCCAGGTCGCCGTTCATCAGCATCCTGGACGCTGATGATTTCTTTTTCGAAGGCAGGTTTCACAGACTGTTCGCCAGCACCGATTGGGATTTCGCGGCAGACAACATCATGCTTGTCAGGGATGACGCGGCAACCGACGTCTCGAAAATCGTCGCTCCACCGTTTTCGCCCGAGCCGGAATTCCTCGATTTCGAGGGTTTCATCGACGCCAACATCTCCAGGCGCCGTGTGCAACGAGGGGAACTGGGCTTCCTCAAACCCGTGATCAGCCGCGCCTTCCTCGATCGGCATGAGCTGCGCTACGACGAGAAGCTGCGCCTTGGCGAAGACTATGAACTCTATGCGCGCGCGGTTGCGCATGGCGCGCGCTTCAAGGTCATCAAATCCTGTGGCTACGGCGCGATCGTGCGCGCCGATTCGCTGAGCGGACGGCACAACACCCAGGATCTGAAGCATCTGGCCGATGCCGACCTGGCACTGCTTGCGATCGACAGTTTGCCGGAGGCATCGAAGGCTGCGCTGAGAAGGCACGAGCGGCACATTCGCGACAAATACCGGTTGCGGAAGTTCTTAGACGTGAAGACTGAGCGCGGGCTGGCGCCGGCTGTGGCCTATGCCTTGGCCGGCTCGTCCAACCTCACGGCCGTCGTCCGCGGCGTTGCCTCCGACAAGCTGGATGCGCTGTTTCGCCGCGCTGGCTTCGCCGCTAAGCGTCAGCATGTGCCGCCGCTGCGCTTCCTCATGGCCGGAACCAGCACAGCCGGCGAAAGCTAGGCTCGTCAACGTGGCGATCGCCTTACCTCGGTCGGCTCGCACCATTTCGACGCGATTTATGAGTTTACGATCTAGGTGGTTGCCTATGCGCGCGGGGAATGGCAATCTATGTTGCGGTGCAGCAATTTTGGACGGCCAACCGAACTGGCCCGAGACATCCCCTGTCAGAGGAGCTGGACGATGCGAGAAATGTCTTTTGAACGTGGACGGGCGCCAAGGCCGGTCATCATCTCGACGATGATGGGGCGCTGACTGCATGGCCTCGATCTTTCGCTTCCGATCGAGAGATCCGGCGCGCGACACGCAGACCGACACCGCGCGACTCGATCGCTTGGCGAAGCTGCTGGACCAGATCGCGGCCGAGGTCGAGGCGGAGAAGAACGGACTTGAGAACCGCTACAGGACAACGGCCACCAATGCCGCCTTCCTGGTCGAGGCCATGGAAAACGGGGCGGTCTCCTCCCGCAGGTCTTCCGAAGTTGGCGAACTGACCAGGTCGATCCTGAATTGCGAGCGGCGCATCGCTGCGCTCTCGCGCCAGAAGCAGATGATGAAGGATCTCCGTCATTCGCTGGATGAAATCTTCGAGGAGGATCGGCAGAACGGCCCAGACATAAGGACCGATTTTGTGAAACCCGCCGGTCCCGGCACAGGTTGAGCGAATATCCCGGAGTCGGCGCAATGGTTTTGGGCACGCTACACGGAGCCTAGGAGCGACAGAGGTCAAGATTAGCTTGTTTCGTCACGGTTCGAACGATCGCTTTGGGGGCGCACAGCACAAAGGTGAGTTTGATATGAACGCAGATCCTAAAAGCACGTCCACCCCGGCAACCGGCGGCACCCCGTTCACGCGCCCGATCCCAGGCAAGCTGCGGCGGCTCCGTTCAGACGGCGCGTTTCTGCTGATCGTTCTCGGCAGCCTGGTTGCGGGCCTGGTGCCCGTCCGCGCCCAGGATCTCCCAACCGCGCCGTCCTTTGTCGATGATTTCACCAGCCTCAGTCGCGCGCGCTGGTACATTTCCGACGGCTGGACGAACGGCAAGCATCAGAACTGCACCTGGTCCAAAAGCCTGATCGGCCTTTCCGACGGCATGCTGACGCTCGGTTTCGAGAAGCGCAAGCTGAAGGATCGCGAATTCGCCTGCGCCGAGATCCAGACCAAGCAGCGCTTCGGCTACGGCACCTACGAGGCGCGGATGAAGACCGACACGGGCTCCGGCGTCAACGCGGCATTCTTCAGCTTCGTCGGCGATGCCGACAAGCAGCCGCATGATGAAATCGACTTCGAGGTGCTGACCAAGGACACGTCCAAGGTCCAGGTCAACGCCTACATAGCCGGCAAGGGCAAGAACGAGAAGCTGGTCGACGTCGCCGGGGGCACCGACAAGGCCTTCAACGACTACGCCTTCGTCTGGGAAAAGGACCGGCTGCGCTGGTACGTCAACGGCAAGCTTGTCCACGAGATCACCGATCCGGCGAAGCTGCCCACCCATTCGCAAAGAATCTATTTCAGCCTGTGGGGCAGCGATACGATGAAGGGCTGGATGGGGCCGTTCTCGGATCCGGGCCGCAAGCTCGCCATGCAAGTGGACCGCGTTGCATTCACCGCACTCGGCCAGCCCTGCCAATTCCCGGAATCGCTGGCATGCAAAACGAACTAGAAGCGCATCTGAACCCGCCGGGCCGAAGGTGGTCCGAGCCCGAAGCTCGAACAGGCCCCGAAGCCTTGAACAGGAATGAAACCGAATGAATTTGACTGTCTTTGGAATCGGCTATGTCGGTCTTGTACAGGCGGCGGTGCTTGCCGAAGTCGGCCATCAGGTGGTCTGCGTCGACATCGATGCAAAAAAGGTCGAGCGGCTCAACCAGGGTCATGTCCCGATCTTCGAGCCTGGGCTCGAAAACATGGTCAAGGAGAACCATGCCGCCGGCCGCATCAAGTTCACCACCGACGCCGCCGCGGCGATCAAGCATGGCCAGATCCAGATGATCGCGGTCGGCACGCCTCCGGGCGAGGATGGTTCGGCAGACCTGAAATATGTGCTGGCCGTCGCCGAGGCCATCGGTCGTGAGATGGACGCGCCCAAGATCGTCGTCGGCAAGTCGACCGTGCCGGTCGGTACCTGCGAAAGGATAAAGGCCAGGATTGCCGAGACGCTGAGGGCGCGCGGGCGCGAGGATCTGGCTTTCGACGTCGCCTCCAATCCGGAATTCCTCAAGGAAGGGTCCGCTGTGAGCGACTGCATGAAGCCCGACCGCATCATCGTCGGCACCAGCAACGAGGACACCGAGGCGGTGATGCGCGAGCTCTACGCGCCGTTCAACCGCAACCACGAAAAGATGATCGTGATGGACGTGCGCAGTGCCGAGTTTACCAAATACGCGGCCAATTGCATGCTGGCGACCAAGATCAGCTTCATGAACGAAATGGCCAATTTGGCCGAGCAACTGGGCGCCGACATCGAGGAGGTCCGCAAGGGCATCGGCAGCGACCCGCGGATCGGCTACCACTTCATCTATCCGGGCCTCGGCTATGGCGGCTCGTGCTTCCCGAAGGATGTGCGCGCCCTGATCAAGACCGCCGAAGCCATCAAGTTCGACGCCAAGCTGCTGCGTGCCGTCGAGGAGCGCAACAACCAGCAGAAGTCGGTCCTGTTCGAGAAGGTGGACCGCTATTTCAAGGGCAATCTCAAGGGCAAGACCTTTGCGCTGTGGGGCCTGGCCTTCAAGCCCAATACCGACGACATGCGCGAAGCCCCGGCCCGCACGCTGATGGAGGCGCTCTGGGCCGCCGGTGCCAATGTGCAGGCCTACGATCCCGAGGCGATGCAGGAATGCCAGGCGATCTACGGGTTGCGCGACGACCTGCAGCTGTGCGGCACCAAAGAGGCCGCTGTGCGAGGTGCCGACGCGCTCTTGATCGTGACCGAGTGGAAGAGCTTCAGTGCGCCGTCCTTCGATGCATTGAAGGACGCGCTGACCACGCCCGTCATCTTCGACGGACGCAACCTCTACGACCCCAAGGTCATCGCCCGCCACGGCATCGAATACCACAGCATCGGCAGAATGGCGGCGTGACGATAGGGCGGTCCAGCAAGGAGCCAGGTCCATGAAAGTTCTGTTTGCAGGCGGCAACGGCTACACGCCGCAGTTCAGCGGTGGCGTTCAGTCGAGCACGCACCATCTGGTCGAGCAGCTGCGCGAGCACGGTCATGACGCCTCGGTCCTGGCGGCACTGTTCGGTGATGGCATGTTCGGCTTCAAGGCGCGCGCCAAGATGAAACTGCTTCGCCAGCGTGCGGTCATCGACAGCTATCCCGGCTATCCGGTCGTGCGGGCGTGGTTTCCCTGGGAGGCGGCGCGCTTCGCGGTCGAACGGCTCGATCCCGATGTCGCCGTCGTGCAGTGCCACAAATCGGTGCCGATCGGAAAGGCGCTGCAGGCGCTCGGCGTGCCGCTGGTGGTCTATCTGCGGAACGTCGAATTCCACGAGCTGGCCGGCGACCTGCGCGAATTGCATTCGGCGCTTTATATCGCCAACTCCGAATTCACCGCGCGCACCTATAAGGAAAGGTTCGGCATCGACTCGACCGTGATTCCGCCGACCATCAATCCCGGGCTCTACAGCACCCCGACGACCGGCGAATTCGTCACGCTGATCAACCCTTACAATGAAAAAGGGTTCGAACTCGCCGTGCGCATCGCCGGCCAATGCCCCGAAATCCCGTTTCTGTTCGTCGAAAGCTGGAAGCTCGACGACGACCACCGGGCGCAGATCGAACGGACCATCGCGCCGCTGCGCAACGTCAGGCTGGAAAGCCGTACCAGCGACATGAAGACGGTCTATGGCCGCACCAAGATCCTGCTGGCGCCCAGCAAATGGGAAGAGGCCTGGGGGCGCGTGGCATCCGAGGCCCATTGCAGCGGCATTCCGGTCGTCGGGTCCCGCCGCGGCGGCCTGCCGGAAGCGATCGGCGCCGGCGGCGTTGTACTTGACTATGACGCACCGCTCGACGACTGGGTCGCCGCGGTCAGGCGGCTATGGAGCGACAAGGCCGAGTACGACAGGCTGTCGGCGGCGGCGCAGCTGTTTTCGGAGCGGCCGCAAATGAATCCAGACATTCAGTTCGCGACCTTCCTCGGCGTTCTCGACAACGCCAGGCAAGGCGCGCTGGAGCATGCCGCCTGATGCATTTCGTCCAAAACCATACACGTTGCCCAAAAGCCGGCTCTCGCGCCTGACCGGGGTGGGAGCTGCTTTGGGACAACGGCACGCACAACACCAGACGCTTGGGGCGCCTCGCACGGCGGCGACGGGCTTCAGCCCTCATCCGCGCGAGCAGATCGCCGACCGGCCTCGAAAGATCGTCCATTCGATGAAGATTTGCTTCGTAGTTGATAAGTTCCCCTCTTTGTCGGAGACCTTCGTCCTCGACCAGATAGAAGGGTGCCTCGAGCGCGGCATGCAAGTCGGCGTCGTCTGCAACGAGACGTCGTTCGGCAAGGACAGCAACATCGACGATCGCCGCTGGCAGGCGCTGCCTGGCAAGGTCGTCTGCTGGTGGGGCGGACTGGGGCGCTTTCGCCCGACGCTCAGGAGATGGTCGGGCAGGTTCTGGGATAAGCTCTCGACCGTTATCGACATCGCCTTTGCGCGCAAATTGCAGAACGCCGATGTGATCGTCGCGCATTTCGGCAATAACGGCATGCGCGTTGCCCGCGCCATGAAACGAGGCCGGATTTCCGCTCCTTTGGTAACCATATTCCACGGCCGCGATGTCGGCGAACCGCTGCATGACGACACGCTCACGCGCTACAAGGTTGTTTTCGAAAAGGGCGTTCTCCAGCTGCCGGTGAACGCGTTTTTCCGCGACGCCCTGATCGGCGTCGGCGCGCCTGCCGCGCAAGTCATGGTTCACCATATGGGCGTGCGGCCGGGCGAGATCAGCTATCATTGGCGTTCCTGGGACCGGGACACGCTGTCCTTCATCTCGGTCTGCCGGCTGACCGAAAAGAAGGGCATCGAATTCGCCCTGCGCGCCCTCGCCGGCCTTCCGCGGCGCAACTGGGTCTATACGGTGATTGGCGGCGGCGAATTGCTGGAAGAGTTGAAGAAGCTCGCCGCAAATCTCGGCGTTGCCGACCGGGTGACTTTCCTCGGGCCGCGCCCGCACGCCGAGGTCAAGCAGCGCCTGCGCGATGCCCACGTATTCCTGCTGCCCAGCGTTGCTGCACAGGACGGCGATCTCGAGGGTATTCCGGTGGCGCTGATGGAAGCTATGGCCGCCGGGCTGATTGTTGTCAGCACCTATCACTCGGGCATCCCCGAGTTGATCGAGGATCAGGAGACAGGCTTCCTCGCACCGGAGCGAGACGTTGCGGCGTTGGCCCGCAAGCTTGTCTGGGTGGCCGAGAACCCGGACAAATGCGAGCGCATCGCACGTGCGGCGCGCCGCAAGATCGAGCAGGATTTCAACGCGGACCTGCTCAACGAACGTTTTGCGCAGATCGTTGCTCAACTCGCCGAAGCCAGGCGCCCGGCATGAACGCCAACCCGCCCCCCCAGTTCGGTCGCGTCGCTCTGCGCGGCGGCGTGGTGACGATCGGCGCGCAAGGCTTCAAGATGGCGATCCAGTTTCTCTCGGTCATCGTGCTTGCGCGTCTGCTGGTCCCCGAGGATTTTGGTCTCGTGGCTTCCGTCGGGCCGATCGTGGCCTTTGTCGGATTGCTTCAAAACCTAGGCCTGCAGCAGGCTGTGGTCCAGCGCAAGGACATCAGCACCGAACAGCTCAACCAGGTATTCTGGATCAGTGCGCTGGTTGGGCTGGGCAGTGCCGTGGTGGTGGCATGCCTGGCGCCCGCCATCGCCGCCTTCTACGGCGATCAACGCATGGTCGGGATCACCATCGGCTCTGCCTTGCCGCTGCTTCTTGGCAGCCTCGCCGCGGTGCCGCTGGCGCTGATGAACCGTCATTTGCGCTTTGGCCAGCTCGCGCTGAACGATGTGATAACCGCCGCTGCCGGACTTGCGACTACCGCAATCGCCGCCTATGCGGGACTGGGCTACTGGTCGCTGGTCATCGGCCCGGCGGTTTCGGCTGTTGTCGCGCTGGCCGCGGCATGGCAGGTGGCGCGCTGGACGCCGTCGCGGCCGGACCTGAAGGTCGATACCGACATATTGTCCTTCGGCGCCAATCTGACCGGCTTCAATCTGGCCAACTTCTTCTCGCGCAATCTCGACAACATCCTGATCGGAAAATATTCGGGCGCGATCGAACTCGGCTACTATGACCGCGCCTATAAGCTCCTGCTGTTTCCGCTGCAGAACATCAACCAGCCGCTGACACGCGTGATGGTGCCGCTGCTGAGCCGCATCCATGAGGACAAGGCGCGGTTTCGCGACATCTATGTGCGGACCAATTGGATGCTGGCGGCCATCACCATGCCCGGCATCGCGGCGCTGACGCTGACGTCGGACCAGGTCGTCGGGCTTCTCTTCGGCGAGCGCTGGACAGCGGTGGCGCCGATCTTCGCCTGGCTGGGCATCGCCAGCCTGATCCAGTCCGTCTCGAGCACCACCGGATGGATCTTCATCTGCCAGGGCAAGACCAAGACCATGTTCCACTGGGGCATCTACTCGTCGCTGACGACGGTCGCCGCCTTCATTATCGGCCTGCACTGGGGCGCCGTCGGTGTCGCCGCGGCCTACGCGATCAGCGGCTATATGCTGCGCGTCCCGGTGCTTGCCGTTCTTGTCCACCGGGTCGGCCCGGTGACCGCAGCCGACTTCCTGATCATGCAGGGGCTTTTCATCATGTCGTCGCTGCTTGCCTGGTCCGTCTACCGGGAGTTGCCCGTATCGCTGGCCGGCCAGTCAGACCTGCTCGCGGTGGTCCTGGCGGTTGCCCTCAATTATTCGATCGGCCTGATCCTCATGCTTGCCCTTCGCCAGTCGCGCAGTGCGTTGTTCACCACGCTTTCCAGCGCCATGCGCAACGCCCGCTAGGCAGGCAATAACCGGCCTCAAAAGCTCACCTGCCGACATCGCCGACGCATGCTCCTCAAGCACTGCCTGAAGGCTCGTCCTGCGATAGAGGTCGAGATTGGCGGTAAGTCTGCCGAGCTTCTCGCTCGCTTCCTCGGGCGTTACCGTGTCGATGTCGAGCAGCAGGTCGGCGACGCCGATCCGCTTGGCGAGTTCCTTGGTCTTGAATTCATAGGCGATCGGCAGCACCGGCGTGCCGACGCAGAGCGACATGATCATCATGTGCATGCGCGTCGCGACGACGAAGTCGAAGCCTTTCACCAGGGCCATCAGTTGCTCCGGCGTGTGGAACGAAGCGTCCACGCTCACATGCTTGGCGATCTCCGGATCGAGTTCGGCAACGATCGCCCGCGCCGTCTTGGAATCGTCATGGGCGTATTCCGGCACGCCCTGGCAGGTAGAGACGAAGGTCACCTGCTTGGCGTGGTCCCTGACCAGGATGGTCGCAATCTCGCGGATCGAGTCGATGTAGCGGCGCATGCCGCCCTCGCCGTCGCTGACATAGTTCCAGTGACGGACGGAAATGGCGACGCGGCCGGTGACAGTCGCCGACTGGCCGGAGGCCAGAAAACTTCCGATCCTGTCGGTATCGGCCAGCGCAAAGACGGCGTCGGCCACGACGTGGCATTTGCCGGGGTCTTTCACCATGTCCACAATGTGGCCTCTCGAACGTTCATCGCGCAGCAGGATGAGCGGGCTCCGGTCGAAGATCGGGCTCAACTCCTGGCGATTGTAACTTTTGTTGAACGGGCCGAGCGATTGCGTGAAGAAGACCGGGTCCTTGCCCAGAATCGCGTCGATCCGGAATTGATTGAGGCGCCGTTCCAGATTGTAGGTCTCGACGAGATAGGTTCCGCCTGTCGTGACCACGAGGTCGGCGTCTTTGTAGATCTCGAGACCACGGCGATTGCTTGAGCTGAACAAACGCCCGAGAACGCCGCGGATGCCGAACCGCCGCAGGGCATTGAGTACGAGCCGATTGTAGATCGGCTTGAACAGGTTCTTCAGCCCACTGCCGTATTTGTAGCGGAACAGCGATTCCGACAGCAGCTTGTGGAATTCGAGATCTGGATACTCCTTCTTCGTGTAGAGCCTCGCCGCCACCTCCGGCTGGCTGTCGAAGACGTAGAACTGGATATCGTCCTGCACGATCGTCTTGAAAACATGGCGAATCGCCAGGAGAATCGCTGCGTCTCCGGTATTCAGGCAGACGGTGTTTTCAACCGCGATCTTCATTGAATGACCTCATTTCGTGAGTAGTCCCGCGGTTCGGTCGACGGATGCCGAGGTGCGGGTTGGCCGAAAATGCTGCACGCCAAGGATGGTCCTCGCGTCGTGATTATTGGCGCGCAGCCCAATGGCAGGGCCAACGCGCGGTCCATGCGGCCCAAGCAGAGCGAGATTAACCCATCGATTTTGCAGTGCAACAAAAAATGTGGATCTTTGCTACGCTGCAACCAAAAATGTTGCGATGCAGCAAGAGCTGTACTAGCATTGTCGCGGGCGGGCCAACAGCGGTCGAGTTTTTCATGCTGCATGTCTTGTACTTGGTACACGACGTCTCCGACCCGGCAGTGCGCCGGCGGATCATAATGCTCAAGGCAGGCGGCGCCCAGGTTACGCTGGCGGGCTTTCGTCGAACGGCAAGCGCGGTTGCTGATGTCGAGGGCTTGCAGCCGATCGATCTCGGCCCGACGCGTGATGGCCGATTCGCCCAGCGTCTGGCGGCGATCATGAAGGCGGTGGTCTCGACCGGCTCCAAGCTGGGTTCAATGCAACGGCCCGACCTCATTATCGCGCGCAATTTGGAAATGCTGGCGCTTGCCCGGCGGGCCAGGTCGGCTTTCCAGGCAACGGTGCCGATTGTCTACGAGTGCCTCGACATCCATCGTCTGCTGCTTCGCGACGATCCGCTGGGCTGGGCGATGCGCGGCGCAGAACGCTTCCTGGCCAGGGATGTGAAGCTTCTGGTGACCAGCTCTCCGGCCTTCATCGCCAATTATTTCAAGCCGTTCGGACAGATTGCCGCGCCGGTCGAACTGCTCGAAAACAAGTATTTCGAGCCAGCCGCGGCTTCCCTGGATGACCGCATGACGGAGGAGAATCCTGTTGCGCCGCCTTGGCGAATCGGCTGGTTCGGGGCGCTCCGCTGCCGCCGCTCCCTGGAGCTTCTGGCCGAATTTTCGCGCCGCCTCGACGGCCGCTTCGAAATCGTCCTCAGAGGCCGCCCGGCGTTGTCCGAATTTCCCGATTTCCACGGTTTTGTTGAATCGGAACCCTGGCTCTCGTTTGGCGGACCCTATCGCAATCCGGAGGATATGGCGGCGATCTACCGCGAGGTTCACTTTTCCTGGGCCATCGACTTTTTTGAGCAGGGCCTGAATTCCGAATGGCTGCTGCCCAACCGTCTCTATGAGGGCTGCCGCTTCGGAGCCGTGCCGATCTCGATGGGCAACACCGAGACCGGCCGGTTCCTCGATCGGCAAGGCATCGGCGTTCTTTTGCCAGAAGCCACGCCCGAGGCGCTCGAAGCTGCCCTCGGCACCATGGAGCAGCATCGGTTCGAGACATTGAGGGCACGTGTTCTCGCCCGCAATCCGCGCACCTGGAGCTACGACCGCGCCGATTGCCGGGCGCTCGTCGAAAAACTCCGCGGCCTTGCCGCGGCGCCCGGTCCATATGCTGCCGAAGCATTGGCATAGAAGGACGGCCGATGACGCAAACCGAAACGCTCCCATCCTGCATGATCGTGGTTCCGTGCCTGAACGAAGCGCCCCATATCGGCGCGTTGCTTCGAGAGCTCCGCCCTGCGGCCAAGAGGCTGGGCGCCGTGATCATCGTTGCCGATGGCGGCAGTACGGACGGCACCAGGACGATCGTCGCGGATATCGCCGCAAAAGATCAGCGGGTGGTCCTGCTCCACAATGAAAAGCGCTTGCAGAGCGCGGCGATCAATCTCGCCGTTGCCAGGTTCGGGGAGGGCGTCGACTATCTCATTCGCATCGACGCGCATGGCGGCTATCCCGCCGACTATTGCGACCGGCTGGTCGAAGAAGCGCAGGCCACCGGGGCGGATTCGGTCGTCGTCTCGATGCTGACCAGTGGCAGCGGCATGGTGCAGAAGGCGGCGGCCGCGGCCCAGAATTCCAGGCTCGGCACCGGCGGCTCCAAGCATCGGCACCTTTCGGCGGGGGAATGGGTCGATCATGGCCACCATGCGCTGATCCGGATATCGGCCTTCACCGCGGTCGGCGGCTATGACGAGACGTTCAGCCACAATGAGGATGCCGAACTCGACTATCGGCTCCGTCAGGCCGGTTACCGGATCTGGATGACCGGTAAGACACAAATGGTCTACTACCCGCGCTCCTCGCTGAAGGGCCTCTATTTTCAGTATCTCGGCTATGGCCGCGGCCGGGCGAAGAACGTTCTCAAGCACCGCATGATCCCGAAGATCCGGCAGATGGTGCCGCTTCTGGTGTTTCCCGTGGTTCTTCTCGCCGCCTTTTCCTTCGTCCACTGGCTGGCGGCCGTGCCGCTTTTGCTATGGGTCTCGGTCTGCCTTGGCTACGGCTTCTGGACCGCGGTCAGTCAGCGCAAACCCGACATTGCGCTTGCCGGGGTCTCGGCAATGGTCATGCATTTCGGCTGGTCGGTCGGCTTCTGGCTGCAGCTGCTAGCACCGCGACCGCAGCGCGGGGTAGCGTGATGGACCCGGTCAAGAAAAATCGAAGCATCGATATTTGCGTCTGCACATTTCGCCGGCCGGAGCTTGTCGACACGCTCCGCTCCGTAGCAGCCATGGATATGCCCGCGGGATTCGATGTCGGTGTCATCATCGCGGACAACGACGATACGCCGACGGCCGAAACGCTGGTCGCCAAGCTAGCGGGGGAGTTGAAGCTGCCGGTGACCTACCGGCACGCCCCGGCCCGCAACATTTCGATCGCGCGCAACGCTTGCCTCGATGCCAGTGCGGCGGATTTCGTCGCCTTTATCGACGACGACGAGACGGCCACCGCTGGCTGGCTTGCCGAACTGGTGGCGGCGGTGGAAGCAACTGGTGCTGCGGCCGTGCTCGGGCCGGTGCAAGCCCGTTACCTGCCGGATGCGCCCGACTGGATGCGCAAAGGCGATTTCCACTCGACCTCGCCGGTCTGGGTGCGCGGCGAGATCCGCACCGGCTACACCTGCAACGTCCTGCTCAGAATTGGCGCTGAGAGCCTGCGCGGCCGGCGCTTCAGCCTGGCACGTGGCCAGACCGGCGGCGAAGATACGGAATTCTTCGACCAGATGGTCAAGGCCGGCGGCAGTATCGCCTTTTCGCCAGAGGCTTGGGTCGATGAAGTCGTGCCGCCTGCCAGGGCGGCATTCGACTGGCTCGGCCGCCGCCGGTTCCGCGTCGGACAGACGCATGGCCACCTCCTGGGGCGCAACGCGCGCGGCCTTGCCCGGCTCAAGCAGGTCGGCATTGCCGCGGCAAAGGCCGGCTATAGTTTCCTGTCGGCAATTCCGGTCGCCATCGACCCCGTCCGACGGAACCGCAGCGTCCTTCGCGGCATTATGCATGTCGGCGTCGTCAGCGGCCTCGTCGGGGTTCGTGAAATCCGCCAATACGGCCTGTCTTCGCCGCAGCAAGGGGGCAAGCGTGCAGCCTGACGTGAGCTTCGTGATTGCCGCCTACAATGCCGAGGCGACCATCGATCGGGCGATTGCCAGCGCCGTCGCCCAGCGCAATGTCAGCCTCGAGGTCATCGTCGTCGACGACAAGTCGCGCGACCGGACGCTCGACCTGGCGAGATCCTACCCCGAAGACATCGTACGCGTTGTCGCGCTTGAGCAAAACCGTGGGCCTGGCGGCGCCAGGAATGCCGGCCTTGAGCTTGCCCGCGGCAGGTGGGTAGCGGTTCTCGATTCCGACGACGCGGTCTATCCCGGGCGAATCTGCACCATGATCGAACGCGCGGAAAAAGCCGGCGCCGAGATCGCGGTCGATAATCTGCAGGTCGTTCGGGAGGACGGCGTTGCGGAAGAGACGATGTTCCCGGCCGACTATCTGGAAGGGCTCAGTGAAATCTCGCTGGCGGATTACATCGGCGGCAATGTCCTCTTCGAATCGAGGTTCAATCTCGGCTATCTCAAGCCGATCTTCCAGCGCCGGTTCCTGAACGAGAACGGGCTTCGTTACGATGAAAGCCTGATCATTGGCGAAGACTACATCCTCCTGGCCAGTGCTCTGGCCAAAGGCGGCAAATGCGTGGTCGAGCCGACGACGGGCTATATTTACCACATTCGCACCGGTTCCATCTCCCGGGTGCTCGAACTTCATCACGTCGAGGCGATGCGCCGGGCCGATGCCACCTTCGCCGCGACCCATTCCATGGATGCTGCGGCCGCGGCGGCGTTCGCCAGGCGCGCTCGCAGCCTGCGGCGGGCGGCATCATTCCTGTCGCTGGTTCAGCACATCAAGGCGCGGTCCCCGCTCAAGGCGATATGGACGGCGCTCAGCGATCCGGCGGCGGTTCGGCATATGAGCATGCCGATCGCCGTCCGGCTGCGAAGGGTAGCGGCACAGTTTGCCGTGGTGGCGGGGAGGTAAAGGGCTGCAGGCGAATGAAGACAAATTTCGCCGCCTGCGACAGGGTTGAAATCGATCTCCTCAGAAGGAACATGCAATGAAAAAAGTCAGGAAGGCAGTCATACCGGTGGCGGGGCTTGGAACGCGGTTCCTGCCGGCGACCAAATCCATGCCGAAGGAAATGCTGCCGGTGGTCGACAAGCCTGTGGTGCAATATGCGGTGGACGAGGCATTCGAGGCCGGCATCGAGCACATCGTCTTCGTCACCGGCCGCAACAAGGCGGTGATCGAGGACTATTTCGATCTGCATCCTGAACTGATCGGAACCCTGGAGCAGAGCGGCAAGAAGGCGCAGCTCGAATCACTCGAGAGCCTGCTTCCCGTCGCCGGCGCGACGAGCTTCATCCGTCAGCAGTCGCCGCAAGGCCTCGGCCACGCCGTCTGGTGCGCGCGAGAGGTCATCGGCGACGAACCTTTCGCGTTGCTGTTGCCGGATATGGTGTCCTTTGGCGGGCGAGGGTGTCTTGCCGAAGTCGCCGATCTTTATGCGCAGACTGGCGCAAACGTTATCGCCGTCGAGCGTTGCGATCCGACCGAGACCAACAAATACGGCATTGTCGGGCGCGGCGCGGATGTCGGCACCGGCTTCGAGGTGACGGCCATGGTCGAAAAGCCGGCACCGGCCAACGCGCCGTCGAACTTCTACATCAACGGCCGCTACATCCTGCAGCCCGAGATATTCTCGCTGCTGGGCAGCCAGCAACGCGGCGCCGGCAACGAGATCCAACTGACCGACGCAATGGTGCGTCTCGCACAGACGCAGGCCTTCTTCGCCCAGCCTTTCAACGGCCGCATGTTCGACTGCGGTTCGAAGGAGGGCTTCATCCAGGCCAATGTCGCTTTCGCGCTGGCGCGTGAGGACATGAAGGGTCCGATCTTCGAGATGCTGCAGGAATTCGTCCGGTCGCATCAGCGTCGGGAAGAAGCCGCATAATGTCCATTTTTTCGAGGCATTGTGGGTGCGGCTGATGACGCAGGACAGGCCGTTGCGCCGCGCGTAACGCGCACTGTCCGGCGCAGGGTTTGCACCCTATGTGCCGATCTTCGAGGCGGTAGCGCCTGCAAACTAGAATTGGACCGAAGATGAACTATGCCAATTTTCCTGTCGACAAGAGGACGCCATTGCCGACTTCGAGTGCGGCAAACGCCGAAGACTTCATCGACATCGAGCGTCTGCTTGGCATGGCCGCGCGGCAGGCGAAAGTGGTTGCCGCCTGCGCCATCATCGGTCTCTTTCTCGGCGTGCTCTATTTGCAGACCACGCCTCCTACCTATGTGGCGACGAGCAGCGTGCTGATCGACGAAGGATTGAACAAGGTCGTCGACGATATTTCGGCGGCGTCGGTCAGCATGCAGACCGACTCCGCCGTTCTGAGCCAGATCGAAATTCTACAGTCGGCCAGGCTGGCGGGGGTGGTCGTCGACAAGCTGAAGCTCGATCAGAACGATGCTTTCATGAACCCTCCGACATCGGCCCTGTCTAAGGTCGCAAGCTTTGTACGCGGTATCATCCAGTCTGTCCGCCCCAAGCGCGCCGCGAGCACAACCGATGTCACTCAGCTTGATGCCGCGACGCGTGACGCGATCACCGCATCGTCGTCGCCCCGCGACTACGCAATCTTCAAACTGCAGAACCAACTCGATGCCGAGCGGATCGGCCGAAGCTTTGTCATCAGCATCTCCTTTCAGGCGACGGATCCGGCGCTTGCGACCGCCATCACCAAGGCCTATGCCGACGCCTATCTCGCCGATCAGCTTGATGCCAGCTTCGACGCGACCGAGCGGGCGGCTGTCTGGCTGCAAGGCCGGCTGACCGAGCTTCGTGAGAGCTCCCAGGCGGCCGCACTCGCGGTCGAAAAGTTCAGGGCCGAACATGGATTGGCCGTCAATGACGGCCAGCTGATCAGCGACAAGCAATTGTCCGATCTCAACACTCAGCTGATCGTCGCGCAGGCCGATACCGCACGTGCTGGCGCCCGCTATCAGCAGTACAAGTCGATCGTCGAAAGCGGCTCGGACAATGCGTTCAAGGACGCCGCGATATCGAACGACCAGCCGAGCAGCTCCGTCATCACGACGCTGAAGAACCGCTATCTCACCGTCGCCAAGCGGCAGCAGGACGTCGAAGCCAATTTCGGCCCGCAACATCCGCAGGCCGTCGCGCTCGCCAAGGAGAAGGCCGACATATCGGCGCAGATTTTCGGCGAGCTGAAGCAACTGACCGAAAGCTACCGCAACGAATACGAGGTCGCTCTGGCGCGCGAAACCGCGCTCCGCGCAAATGTCGCCTTGGCGGCTGGCAAGAGCTCCATCGACAACCAGTCGCAGGTCAAGCTGCGTGAGCTGGACCAAAAGGCCACGGCGCTGTCGACGCTCTACCAGACGTTCCTGAACCGCTATGAGGAGGCTGCCCAACAGCAATCCTTCCCAGTCGGCAAGATCCGGGTCATCTCGGACGCGACGATGCCACAGTCGGCCGCAACCCCGCGCACGGCCATCGTGCTGGGGCTCTCGCTGGCGCTTGGCATAATGATGGGGGCCGGGGTTGGTGGCCTGAATGAATTCAGAGAACGCTTCTTCAGGACCGGCGAGGATGTGCGCGACCGTGTCGGCCTCAAATTCCTCGGCTATCTCCCGGTCATCGGCAAGGCTGGCAAGGATGACCAGCGCAATGGCGGTCAGCCTGACGTCAAAGTCGTTGAATCCAAGACCGCCAAGTCCTCCAAATCCCAGCCCTCCAAAACATTGTCGGCAGCCGAAAAACGTGCGCGCATGCGGGTAACCGTCGATGCACCGGCATCGATGTTCTCCGAGACGCTGCGCAACGCAAAGATCGCCTTCGACGTCGTGATAGAAGGCCAGGGCAGCCGGGTCATCGGCGTGGTCTCGGTGCTTCCGGGCGAAGGCAAGTCGACGGTGGCGGCCAATCTTGCCGGGCTGCTTGCCGCCAACGGATCGAAAACGCTGCTGATCGACGGCGACTTGCGCAATCCCGGCCTCAGCCGCAGCCTCGGCATGGAGGCCGAGCAGGGCTTGATGGAAGCGGTGGTGAGCGGGCAGACCTGGCAGTCGGTCGGCAAGATCGACCGGCAGACCAAACTGGTGATCATCCCGGCCGTCCTGCGTGGCCAGTTTTCGCATACCAGCGAGCTTCTGTCTTCGGCCGGCATGCGGCGCTTCATCGACAACGCCAAGGAAACCTTCGAGTACATCATCGTCGATCTGCCGCCGCTCGGGCCTGTCGTCGACGCCAAGGCCTTCGCTCCGCTTGTCGACGGCTTCGTGCTGGTCACCGAGTGGGGACGCACGCCGCGTGCGATGGTGCAATCGATGCTGAGCTCGGAACCCTATATCGCGAAGAAGATCATTGGCGCGGTCCTGAACAAGGTCGAGCTGAAGAAACTCGCCAAGTATGGCGCGATCGGCGGCTCGGAAAAATTCTTCGACAAATATTCGAGCTATTATCTGGAAAAATCAGAAGCGCGCACAAAGGCGGCTGCCTGAGTGCGGTCCGCGCGTTTCGAGCATTTTTGCACCGAAGCGGAATCACCCGGCGTCGCAAAGATCTATTAGGGTGTTGACATTCTGAGATGCTTGCTGATGAAGCTAAGCCTCTCCAAGCCTCTGCGCACTTCCGGCGCCCTCATGAAAAGCCGCCACAACAGCCCTGTACGATGGTTCTCGATCATCGCGATGATCGGCCCCTGATTGATCGCCAGATAGGTTCGGGAGTACCAGTTGCGGCTTTCGCAAAACGCGTCAACAAAGCCGAAGCGGCCCCATATGCGTTTTCGAGGCTTGCCCAGGAAGCCACGCAGTGCGCGCATCGCCTCCGCCGGGGCATAGGGAAAGCTCGACAGGGCAGCAGACGGAGTGATCACGCCAAAGTCCCTGTCGGGTGCATGCGCGACGTATCCTCGCGGCCCATGGCTCGCGGTCAGACCCCAGCAGTCCGGTCCATATCCCAAATGGCTATGGGGATTGCGAACGCAATGCCGATAATTGATCTGCGTATGACTGACGTTCTGTTGCCAGTAATCGGCGTAGCGGTCACTTAGGCCCCGGGGATCGAGCCCGGAGAAAGAATAGTGCGAAAAGAAGAGCGGGCCACCAGAATTCATTCCCAACGGCAGCACGATCCCGTCATGGTCGCGCCCGTTTCGAAAGCCAGGTCCTACAGCAAAACCCTCGTGATAGATTCCCGGATCAATAGGGTGGCGCGCCGATCCCGCCGCCAGCACGAAAGTGAGCAGGCATTCGTTCCAACCCCTGATCGGGCTGTCCATCGCCCAGCCAAAATTAGGGCTCCAATGCCACATGAGTTGCCGAGCGCCGCGTGTAAACCAGTTCCATTCGGCCTGTAGCAACAGCGCGTCCACGCGCTGGCGCAGGCGCACTTCGCCAGTTGTCATCCCGGCGAAATACTCACGGGCGCAAATCAGACCCTGAAACAGGAAGGTGGTTTCGACGAGATCAGCGCCGTCGTCCTTGCGACGAAACGGGATCGTCGCACCAGTTCGCCCGTTGATAAAATGCGGAAAAACGCCGTGGTAGCGCGGGGAGTTCTCCAAGAAATCGAGCATGCCGTGCAATCGCAGCAAAGCCACGGTGCGGTCGATCCATCCCCGCTCGACCGCAACGATGATGGCTGCAATGCCAAAACCGGCCCCCCCGATCGTCACCAGATCGTTGGCAGGATCACCTGTGGTCTTTTGCCGGTCGCGGGCAAGACCGCTGACGGGATGCGCGCCTTCCCAGAAATAGCGCACCGTCTGCCGCTGCACGACATCCAACAGCGCATCATCGTCGAGCTCGAGAGTATTTTCCGGGAGGTCGAGTGCTGGAATCATCGAGCCGGTGTTAGTGCCTCGGGTGTCCTAAGGCCATTCCTAAAACAATTGTGCGCACGGACCGGCCGCTCACTCGTGTCAGGCCGATTCAATTCGCGACAGGTGCCTGGCGACCCGGTAGAAAGAAAATCAAGGGGAAACAGCCCCTGGATTGGCCTCGAAGCCTATGTTCCATCCCATTGCGAATATCGAAGACGCGCAGACGCTGGCGCAGGCCATCGTCAATACGATGGTCGAACCCTTCCTCGTTCTCGATGAGAACTTTCGCGTGCTGGCGGCCAACCACTCCTTCTATCAGACCTTCAGGGTCGACCCCGAGCAGACGCACGGCTCGCTGCTCTACGCGCTGGGCGACGGCCAGTGGGACATTCCAGCGCTTCACCTGCTCTTGGAGACGATCATTCCCGAGAAGACCGCCATGGACGGCTTCGAGGTCGAGCATGATTTCCCCGATATCGGCCGGCGCACGATGCTGCTCAACGCGCGGAAGGTCCTTTACGACCACAGTTCAGCCGCGACCATCCTGCTCGCCTTCAATGACATCACGGCGCGCCGCGCCATAGAAAGGGAAAAGGAAGAACTTCTCGGCCGCACCGAAGACCTGCTGCGGCAGAGATGTGCTGCTGCGCGAAATGGAGCACCGGGTCGCCAACAGCTTGCAGATCATCGCCAGCATTTTGCTGCTGAAGGCCCGGTCCGTCACCTCAGATGAAACGCGGCAGCACCTGAAGGATGCCCATCAACGCGTGCTGTCGGTAGCAGAAGTGCAGCGGCATCTCCATGCCTCAACCGGTGCCGACGAAATCGAGGTTGGTTCTTATCTGTCGAAGCTTTGCAGTAGTTTGGCCGCTTCGATGATCGGGGAAGCACAGGCTATTGCTGTAAACGTTATGGCGGAAAATGGAAGGATAGACTCCCAGAAGGCGGTCAGCCTTGGCCTGATCGTGACCGAGCTCGTTCTCAACGCCATCAAGTATGCATTCTCGACAGAAAAGGTCGATGCGCTGATCTTGGTGACCTATGAGACCGATGCTGAGGATTGGAAGTTGACCGTATCGGACAACGGGTGGGGCAAACCCGTTCGCGACATTCCAGGTGCGGGACTGGGGACAGCGATCGTGGAGGCGCTTGTTAAACAGCTTGAAGCACGCATTGACACGGTCACGGGCAATACTGGCACGACGATTGCCATTACCAGAGCGACGTTCACGTCGCGGATGCCGAAAGCAGCATAGTTTGGTGCTTGGCATGCGTTTCAAGCGGCTGTTCCGAATATCGCCTTGGAGGTCGTGTCCCTCAGGTGGTGTAGCTCGAACGTTGCGAAGCCGCTCGCGAGCGGCTGCCGCTGATGTTCCTATTCTCTGTGCTATAGGTTCCGTTTAATTGAAGAAGAAACCAATGCAGCGGACGGTGACAGTAATCGAGAAAATTACGGGCCGGGTGATCGGCGCGTATCCGATCGATCTTTCGGGCCAGGATCACCAGACTTCCGATGATCAGTATTTTGCCAAAGCGTTCGAAGCCGCCGTCGACGGCGGCCTCATTGCCGAGGCTGAAGCGCACGCTGTCGAATTCCGTCTGGAATAGACACTCAAGCCGAGATCCACGCTACTTTCGCTTTTCTATCGCCGCCTTGGCGCCGCTACGAAAACCCCGCGCGATGCGAGGTTGTTGATGCGGTCAAAAACCTTACATTTCAGTACGGCGAATTACACTGCTGCCGAGGGCCATAGCTAGGCTGGAATGTATCGTCTGAAGCTCGATAGCTCCGGTATCGGTCGTAGCACCACTGTACATGCGAATCGCCGCGATCGACCGGGTTCTGGTTGTTGTTAATGATCACGCCGCTGATCACCGCGCCGGCAGCGAAGGCCGCCAGAGGAAACCAGTAGTCACCATGACGGCGATAACCGCGATGGTATTCACGATAGCCGCGATGACCGATCCAGTTTACGCCATCGTTGCGCGAAAAATTGCGATTGCGGTTGAATTTCCGCTTCATCCACGGCTTGTAGTCGACCGTCGCCACATATCTTGTTCATAAATCTCCTTTGAAGGAATGGTTGATATCCCTTCTCGGATTTAAAACGATTTAAGGAGGTTAAGGTTCTGTGGCGTGCCAGACAGCCTTCGACACCGCCAGCCAGGCTGTTCGAATCACTTGTCAGGTGCTACGGCTCGAACAAGCATGGGCAATCTTCACACGATGCGGTGTGCTGGCTTTTTTCTACGTTTCATACAGTGAGGGACAATGGCCGGCACTCCGTTGATCAGCATTCTGATCACTTTCCTTGTCATAATTCTGGTGCTGTATCTGGTCAATCGGTTGCCGCTTGATGGTCGCACTCGTCAGATTGCCCAGATTGTCGTGATCATTATTGGCATCATTTCGCTGCTGAAGTACCTCGCAGTGTTTTAACGCATCACGGTTGGGATATGCGACGCTGCTGGCGTCCGAGCGAGCAAGACAAACCCAGCGCTTTACACCCACTCATGAGCAGGCGGCTTGAGACCTTCCCGCTCTAGGAAAATATCAGCCTCGCGCGGTTGTCGACGATCCTGAGGGCGGCCAGCTGGCCGGTTTGGAAGGCGCCGGTGTCTATGCCAAGCCGGCGTCCCTCGAGCTTCGGAATGTCGACCGGCGTATGCCCGTGCACGACATAACGTTCGAGAAGATGCGCGGCTTCGAAGAACTCCGAGCGGATGTTGAGCAGGTCGTCCTCGTCTTGCGCGGCCAACTCGATGCCGGGCCTGATGCCGGCGTGTACGAACACGAATTTGGCCGAATAGACCATGACCGGCAGCGCACGCATGAAGCTGACATGGCCGGCTGGAATGATCTCCCGAATGCGCCGGTCGACCTCCTCGCTTGAACCGTAGAGATCGGCCATGCGCGACGGATCAACGCCGTAGGAAAACAGCGTTTGCAGGCCACCTATCGCCAGCCACGACTCTCTCGAAATGATCCCGTCGAGGTAGTTCAGCATCACGACTTCGTGGTTGCCGGCAAGGCAGATGCGCTGGAAGCCTTGGAGTGGCGGCGCCAGCAGATGATCGAGCACGCGCGCCGACTGGGGGCCACGATCGACGTAGTCGCCGAGCATGATGATGAGCTTGCGCATTTCGAAAGACGCAGAATCGACCAGGATGTTCTGCTCCAGGGAGCGAAGCTCCTTATAGCAGCCATGCACGTCGCCGATCGCATAGACGACCGTGTCCTGCAGATCCATCTCGAGCCGCTGGCGCGCCGCCGTCGGGGGCTTTCTCGATCGTTGGAACAGGGTCACGAATGGCGTCTCGCATGGCTGTGGGGGCGTCTCGATTCCGAAACAACATGAAGACGCAGCGCCTGGATACCATGTCTGGCGCCGGTCGTTCCATACCGGAGCTTCGGACGCAACTCGGCTTCGGCCTCCTACACGCCGATGCCACGGCCGTTCAGCGCGGCGGTGATCTCGTCGAGGATGGCGGGGTCGTCGATCGTCGCCGGCATGCTCCATTTCTCCTTGTCGGCGATCTTCTGCATGGTGCCGCGCAGGATCTTGCCGGAGCGCGTCTTCGGCAGGCGCTTGATCGTCACCACCGTCTTGAAGGCGGCGACCGGGCCGATCCGTTCGCGCACCAGCGCGACCACCTCGTTTTCGATGATGCCCGCGTCGCGGTCGACGCCGGCATTCAGCACGACGAAGCCGAGCGGAACCTGGCCTTTCATCGCATCGGCGATGCCGACGACGGCGCATTCGGCAACGTCGGGATGCGCGGCCAACACCTCCTCCATGGCGCCGGTCGACAGCCGGTGGCCGGCGACGTTGATGATGTCGTCGGTGCGGGCCATGACATAGAGATAGCCGTCCTCGTCCATCATGCCGGCATCCGCCGTTTTGTAGAAGCCGGGGAACTCCTCGAGATAGGCTTGGCGAAACCGCTCGTCGGCATTCCACAGCGTCGGCAGACAGCCGGGCGGTAATGGCAGTTTGACCACAACGTTGCCCAGTGTGCCGCGCTTGACCGCATGCCCGGCATCGTCGAGCACGCGAATGTCGTAGCCGGGCATCGGCATGCCGGGCGAGCCGTATTTGACAGGCAGCAGGCCCAGTCCGGCGGGATTGATGGTCATCGGCGAACCGGTCTCGGTCTGCCACCAGTGGTCGATCACCGGCACGTTCAATTTCTGCTCGGCCCATTTGATGGTTTCCGCATCGGCGCGCTCGCCGGCAAGGAACAGCGTGCGGAACCGGGACAGATCGTGTTTCGGGACGAACTCGCCCCTCGGGTCCTGTCCCTTGATGGCGCGGAAGGCGGTTGGCGCGGTGAACAACGCGACGACGCCATGCTCAGCGATCACACGCCAATAGGTGCCGGCATCGGGCGTGCCGACCGGCTTGCCTTCGAACAGCACCGTCGTGCAGCCATGCAGTAGCGGGCCGTAGACGATGTAGGAATGGCCGACCACCCAGCCGACGTCCGAAGCCGCCCAGAACACTTCGCCGGGTTTCACACCGAACTCGTTTTCCATCGACCATTTCAACGCGACCATGTGGCCGCCATTGTCGCGCACGATGCCCTTTGGCTGGCCGGTCGTGCCGGACGTGTAGATGATGTAGAGCGGATCGGTGGCAAGCACCGGAACGCAGTCGACATTGGCACCCGCGGCTCGCTCCCGCGCCACAGCGTCGGCATAGTCGATGTCGTAGTTTTCCCTGAGCTCGCAGCGCAATTGGTCGCGCTGCAGGATGAGGCAGGCTTCGGGCTTGTGCCGCGACATCTCGATCGCCTTGTCGAGCAGCGGCTTATAGGCAACGACACGCCCGGGCTCCAGGCCGCAGGACGCCGAGATGATCAGCTTCGGCTTGGCATCGTCGATGCGCGTGGCGAGCTCATGTGAGGCAAAACCGCCGAAGACCACTGAATGCACGGCGCCGATCCGCGCGCAGGCAAGCATGGCGAAGGCTGCTTCCGGCACCATCGGCATGTAGATGATGACGCGATCGCCTTTTTGGATGCCGCGATTCTTGAGTACCGAGGTCAGTGCGACCACCTCGCGCTTCAACTCGGCATAGGTGAATTTCTTGATTGTGCCCGAAATCGCGCTGTCATGAATAAGCGCTATTTGGTCGGCGCGGCCGTCCGCCACATGACGATCGACGGCATTGAAGCAGGTGTTGCACGAGGCACCATTGAACCACCGGCCATAGACGCCGGCATTGGCATCGAACACGGTCTCGAAGGGCGAGAACCAGTCGATTGCGCCGGCGGCGTCGGCCCAGAATTTTTCCGGGTCGCGTTTCCAGCCGTCATAGACCTCGTGGTAGCGTGACGCCATCCAGCTTCCTCCCCAGGAATGTTTGCTGTCCTTGAAATAGCGTATGCTGCTTTCTGTAACCATGTATTTGTGCTTTTCGTTTGCCGTCGTTCCAATTCGGCCGCAAATCCAGGGTCGTCGTGGTCTGCGGGGCTGATATCGGCCGAATTTTCGACACAGGGGCAGGGCGCGATGAAACTGCGATACGAGCTTGGATTTGCCGTCGTTGCGACGCTGGCGTTCGCACTCGCTTCAGCTGCTCAGGCCGGTGATGCGGCGGCACGGCGCATCATCGGCTTTTCGCCCGACGGCAACTATTTCGCCTTCGAGCAGTACGGCACGCTCGATGCCGGTGCTTCGGATTCGGGCTGGTCGGAGATCGAAATCATCGACACCCGCACCGATGAGTTCGTCGGCGGCAAGCCGATCCTCATCGTTGACGAGACGGAGGATTCGACGCTGACACTTGCGCAGGCGAGGGCACAGGCCGCCGAGCTGGCAGCGCCGTTGCTGGCCAAATATGCCATCGCACTGCGCGGCGAGCGGACGGGCTTCGACAAATTCACCTTTCCCGACGACATGGTCGCCTACAACGACATTGCGCGCCTCGAGCAAGTCTCGCAAAAATGGCTTTCGCCGAACTATGACGAGCTTGGCATCTCGACCATCCAGCTCGAGCAGATCCTTGCCGACAGTACGGCGGATTGTTCACCGAGTTTCGACGGGACGCAGCAAGGCGAAACGACCGGCAAGGCGCTCGGCTTTCGCCTGACGCTGCAGGGTCAGGACGGCAAGCCGATCAAGCTGCTGCATGAGGACAAGGCGGTGCCGGGTTCGAGGAATTGCCCGACTTCCTACAGCCTGTCGGAATCTTACGCATTCACCCCCGACCGCAAAGCAGGCGTGCTTGTCGTACTCGTGCAGCGTTTCAGCCAGGGATTTGAAGGGCGTGACCGCCGTTTCATCGCCGTGACAGGGCGGGCGCGTTGAGATAACCCGCTGAGAAGTAGTCTGCTACTCGAGTTGATTCCTAAAGCGGCAGCGCAGTGAGCATAAGGCCAACCCCGCAGGCGATCAGCAAGGCGGCTGCCAGCATTTTCCCATGACGCTCGAAACCTGTCGGCGCCCGATCCCAATTGTAACGCATGCCCCAACTCCCCAAACCCGCTGAGTCCCTTATCTTACCTAGGGTGAGGAGGACAACAGTCTGGCGATGCACCACGCTGCTGCTGTCGGTCTTATCACCGACTATCTCTGAGGCATTCTCCGCCGCTACATGCCCCAGCGCAGCGCGGCGGTGTGCACAGGCGCATCCCAAAACGCCGCAGCCTCGTCGTCGAACATGCTCAGCGTGATCGAGCAGCCGGCCATGTCGAGCGAAGTCACATAGGAGCCAACCAGCGACCGGGTCACCGTCACGCCGTGCTTCTCGAAGGTTTTGCGGGCGCTGTTGTACATCAGATAAAGCTCCATCAGCGGCGTGCCGCCAAAGCCGTTGACGAAGAGCAGCGCCCGGCCTTTGGCGCTGTCGCCCAGATCGCCGAGGATCGCGGTACAGATCTCCTCGACGATAGCGTCGGCGCTCTTCAACGTGTCGCGCCGCCTTCCGGGCTCGCCATGGATGCCGACGCCGAACTCCATCTCGCCGTCGCCGATGTCGAAGGTCGGCTTGCCCGCCGCCGGCACGGTGCAGCTGGTCAGCGCCACGCCCATCGAGCGCGTCGCTCCGTTGACGCGCTCGCCGAGCGCCTTCAACGGCTCCAGTGCCATGCCTTGCTCGGCCGCCGCGCCGACGATCTTCTCGACCACCAGCGTGCCGGCGACGCCGCGCCGGCCGGTGGTGTAGGACGAGTTTTCGACCGCGACATCGTCATTGATCACGATTTGCATGACGCCTTCTGTCATTTCAGCGGCCATGTCGAAATTCATCACGTCGCCCTCGTAGTTCTTGACGATGAACAGGCAGCCGGCGCCCGTATTGACGGCTTCCACGGCCGCCATCATCTGGTCCGGCGTCGGCGAGGTGAACACCTGGCCAGGGCAGGCGGCATCCAGCATGCCGTGCCCGACGAACCCGCCATGCAGCGGCTCGTGACCCGAGCCGCCACCGGAGATCAGCGCCACCTTGCCCGATTTGAGCAGCTTGCGGCGGACAAATTTGTGTTCCTCGCCAAGCGCCAGAATGTCGGCATGCGCGGCAACGAAGCCGTCGAGGCTCTCGGTCAGCACCGTGTCGACCGAATTCAGAAATTTCTTCATGGCTGTCCTCCCGAAATAGGCCAGCGTCAGCTGCCCTTGCCGGCGATGCTGGTGATCTTCTGGATGAAATCATTGACCGCCCGGTCGAGCGCCGCATTCTGCTTATCGTCGCCGAAATCGGGAACGATCAGCGAGACATGGCGTGTCTTGCGCATGCCTGCGGCCAGCGACATCTTTCCCGGATGCGCCCGATGATATGCTTCAAGGAAATGATCACGTTCGGCCGGGCTGAAATGGCAGACGGAGAAGATAGCCGGCAAATGCTTCGACGGGATCGGCGTCGAATAGGCCGGGCTGGAAATCTGCGTGACGAAGCTGCGATGCTTGCCCAGCGCGTCGGCGAGGCGCTGGCGCATGCCGGACGGGCGCTGATCGATCACCTGCGACAGGATCGTCTTGTAGGCGCGGATCGCCTCTTCGGGGCCGGATTGCGACGCCTTGTCTGACATGCCGGGCCTAGATCCAAACGTCCGCGATGGCCGCCTTGGCCATCGCGAGTTGGGCGGGAGCGACGGAGAGGTCACGCAGGCCGGCTTCGAGCAGCGCCGGGATCGAGGCGGGGTCGCCGCCGGCATCGCCACACAGGCTGACCGGGATATTATGCTCGCGCCCGAAGGCGGCAACCGACGCGATCAGCCGGAGTACGGCCGGGTGCCTGACGGAATTCAGATGTGCGACCGAAATGTTATCGCGAGCGGCGGCCATCACGTATTGGGTCAAATCGTTCGAGCCGATCGAGAAGAAGGCGGCCCTGGCGAATGCCTCCGGCGCAATCGCCACCGAAGGCACCTCGACCATGATGCCAAGTGGCGGCATTTTTTGCGCGATGCCGCGCGCCAAAAGGTCAGCCTGCTCCTCAGCGAACAGCGCGGTGGCGCGTTCATACTCTTCCGGAACGGCGATCATCGGGAACATCACCTTCAGATTGCCGTGCATGGCGGCGCGGAGCAAGGCGCGGATCTGCACGCGAAAGACCTCTGGGCGCGCCAGCGACAGCCTGATCCCGCGCAGGCCAAGGAATGGATTACCTTCCTCGACGGTCAGGCCCGGCACAGGCTTATCGCCGCCGGCATCGACGGTACGGATTGTTACCGGCCTGTCGCTGGCCCATTCCAGCACTTTGCGGTAGGCGTGATATTGCGTCTCCTCGTCCGGCAGCGTCTTGCCGAACAGGAATTCGGTCCGCATCAGCCCGACACCGTCGCACGTCGCGACATCGATGCTGTCTACATCGGACGGATCGGCGATATTCACCTGCACCCCGATCGCTATGCCGGTCTTCGTTGCCGCCGGCCTTGTCAGATAGGCTGCCGCTTTGCCGCGATGCGCCGCGAAAGACGACGACGATCGCCGGAACGCGTCGATCTCCGCTTTCGAAGGCCCCAACACGATGCCGCCATGTTCGGCATCGAGCAGTGCGATTCCGGCAAGGTGAGCCGGCGAAGCACCAGGCCCGGCTACCCCACGCCCCACGAGCCCAAGCCCCACCACCATGGGCACGCCGCGCGAGCGTGCCAGCATTGCGACATGACTTGCGGCGCTTCCGGCCTTAAGCGCGATGCCGCCGCCGGCACTCCAGTCGGTCTCGAGGAAGCGCGTCGGTGCGATATCCTCGCCATACAAGATCGCACCCGCCGGCGCGGCAATGTCGCCGCCCCCGGTCAGCGCGCGTAGCACCTGGTCGCGTATATCGCGCATATCGGCCGCGCGCGCCCGGAAATAGTCCTGCTCGGATGTTTCGTAGCCGGCGATCTCGGCGTCGAGCGCTGTTCGCCAAGCCACATCAGCAGCCATGCCCTCGGCGATGTGCGAAAAAGCCGGGCCGGTCAGCGCGTCGTCCTCCAGCATGGCGAGCTGGAATTCGAGGATCCCGGCCGCCTCGCTGTCGCTGGTTTCGATCAATATCGCGAGCCGGCCTGCGGCAATGGAGATGGCGGCCTCAAGCGCCGCTTTCTCGTCCGCGGCAGTCGCCTTGCGGACATAACGCACAGCAGCCTGGTCGAGGTCGAACAGCGGCCCCTCGGCATAGCCGGCCGATGCCGAAATGCCCTGCAGCCTAAGCGGTTCGGGCATGGTCCTTGCCTTCGTCGAAATCGCGCCGCACCAGCTCGACCAGTGCCCCGACGGCCTCGCCGGCGCCGTCGCCTCTGGCCCTGATATGCAGGACAGTGCCTTTTGGCGCTTTCGCAGCCATCACCTTGACGATGCTCTTGGCGTCGAACCATGGCCCGTTGGCGGCGAGCGCAATCTCGACGTCGGCCGAAAACGTCTTGGCAAGCTTGGTGAACTTCACCGAAGGACGCGCATGCAGTCCCACCTCATGGGTGATCAGGACGCTGGCTTCGGCTGCTGCGGACATGCTTGTCAAAGTTCCCGTTCACTCACGACGGCGACAGTTCGTGCGCCGTCGCCACCACTTCCTTGAGCGAGGCGCCGCCGGAAGCCTCGGTCGCCGCCATCACCGCGCCTTCGACGATCGGCGCATTGCAGACGATGATCTTCTGGGCGCGTGGTTCGCCGATCATCTCTACCGCCATCTCGCTATTGGTCTCGGCACCGCCGAGATCGACGAGGATCGCGACACCCGCCTCCGACCACGCCTTGTCGATGGCGCCCATGATCGCCTCGACATTGGTTCCCAGCCCGCCATGGCCGTTTCCGCCGCACCATGCAAGCGGCACTTCGTCGCCGACCATCTGCCGCACCATGTCTGCGGTGCCTTCGGCGACCAGCGGCGAATGCGATACGATGACGATGCCGACATTGCTCATGCGCGCGCCTCGATTGCTTCGGCGACGGCCCGCACCAGAAGCGCGGTCGAGCGTGCGCCGGCATCCATATGACCGATCGAACGGTCGCCAAGGAAGGAGGCGCGCCCACGCAACGCCTTCATCGGCACGGTCGCGTCGGCTGCATTGTCGGCGATGTCGACGATTTCCCCTGCTGTCTTTCCCTGCACCAGCGCTTCATGCACCGGCTGCAGTACGTCGAGCATGGTCTTTTGCCCGGCCTGCGACTTGCCTCTGGCGGCTACCGCTTCGATTGCCTTGCCGAAGGCCGCTGCCAGATCGGCGCGACCCGGCGCGGCGGAAATCTCCTTGCCGAGCGCCATGAACAGCGTGCCGAACAGGGGACCGGAGGCTCCGCCGACCGTCATCACCAGCTTGGTGCCGATCGCCTTCAGCGCCTCGGGCAATGGCTTTGCCGCGAACGCGCCGGCCTCGGCCCGCACTGCCTCGAAGCCGCGTTTCATGTTGAGTCCATGGTCGCCGTCGCCGATCGCCTGGTCGAGCCTGGTCAGCTCTTCGGCATGGGCGGCGATGGTGTTTGCCGCCGCCTCGATCAGCCTGGAAAGATCCGCTGCCGCCATATCACCCATGCTCCTGGCCTCCGCGCTGCCGGCAGTACGAGAAAATTGCATATCCGGCAATTGAAGCATTCTTTTCCCCAGTCAAGCGGGTTCGAGCAACGCAGCGAGGGCAGTGAAGACCTCGGCGATGGCAAAGGCGCCGGGGTCGACCACGCCGTCGAGCTGGCTGCCAATATAGGCGGACCGCCCGGCCTTGGCCTTGCGCATGGCCGCGGTGGCCTCGGCGCCGCGTCGCGCCGCGACCGCCGCGTCCTCCAGACTGCCGCTATCCAACGCCCTCAAGGCGGGTTCCAGGGCATCGATCATCGTGCGATCGCCGACCCTCGCTCCGCCATGGAAGGACATCCGATCCAGGCCGACGAGAAGCGCCTTGGGAAGCGTTTCGCCAGATTTCGACGCCTGCGCGGCGGCGGTTAAGAAGATCGACAGCAGCACGCCACTGGAGCCGCCCATGCTGGTACTCAGTATGTCGCCGACGGTGGCGAGCGTTGCGGCAGGGTCGGCGAGCGGCAGTGTCTCAAGGCGGCTAAGCACGCTCCGCGCACCGGCCGCCACAGTCGATCCGGTGTCGCCGTCTCCCGCCTTGGCATCCAGTCCGTTCAACGCGCCTTCAAGCGAGATCAGCCGTTCGCAGACCGCGACAACCAACTGCTCGGTGCGTGCATCCTGGCTGGCTTTTGACGCGCTGTTCGGGCCGGTGGCTTTGGCCACCGGCACGACGCTCACTGGGCGAACGGCTCTTGCCGGCAGCCAGGCGTGAGGGCCGACCGGCGCCCGCAAGGCTACTTCGCGAGGCGCATCGAGCCGGATCAGCGACAGGGAAAAGCCGTTCATGTTGAGCGCCGTCATAAGCTGCCCGGGCCCGATCGTCAGCGTCACCTTTCGTGCCAGCGGTGAAGCCAACACCGCATTGGTGACAAGCAACATTTCCAGCGGCGGCACCGAACCGAGATTGTTGATCAGCAAGGCGTAGTCACTGGCGGGATCGAGCCGCGCGGCAAGGCGCTCCGACATGATCGCAACCAGCCTTTCGGCACTTTGCACCGCAATCCGCTCAACGCCCGGTTCGCCATGGATGCCGAGGCCGAGTTCGGCGTCGTCGGCGCCAAATCTTTCGTCATGGCTCTGGCCGGGGATCGAGCAGGACGACAGCGATATGCCGAGTGAAACGATGTCCACCGCCGCGGCCCGCGCCGTAGCGGCAACCGTCGCCAGATCGTTGCCGGCTTCCGACAGGTGGCCGGCGATCTTGTGCACGAACAAGGTGCCGGCAACGCCACGCGGCTGGGCAATATCCGGCAGGGCAATGTCGTCGGCGACGATCACCATCTCGACGCGGAAGCCTTCGGCGCGCGCCTTCTCGGCTGCCAAGCCGAAGTTGAGGCGATCACCGGTGTAGTTCTTGACGATCAGCAGGCACCCGGCGGGACCGGTTACCGCGCGGATGGCGGCCAATACTGCTTCCACGCTCGGCGAAGCAAAGATCTCGCCTGATACTGCCGCCGTCAGCATGCCCACGCCGACGAAGCCGGCATGCGCGGGTTCGTGCCCGGCCCCGCCGCCGGAGATGATGCTGACCTTGCTCTTATCCCAGTCCGCACGGAGGACGACCTTGATTTCGGGATAGCCGTCGAGGCGAGCGAGATCGCCGGCGCCGGTCGTGCCGAGAAAGCCGTCCAGTGCCTCAGTTACGATCGTATCCCTGCGATTGAAAAAATGCTTCATCGAATTGGTCCAGTCCGGTGCCCGAAATTGCCGGTTGAAAGGTGCCAGGAAAACACTCGCGCAGCGCTCACATCAGCCGTCGCCCATCGGCGCCGAAATACAGCGGCGAGCGATAGCGGATCATGATCCTGTCGCCCTGCGCCAGGTCGGTGTCGGGGTCGGTCAGCGTCACCAGTTTCCTGCCCCCGACCGTCACATGCAGGTGGTTCTGGTCGCCGAGATGCTCGATCCAGTCGACGACGCCGTCGGCATGGCCGTTCGCCGCCTTCTCGATCGAAAGATGTTCGGTACGCGCACCGATCGTCTTGGTTCCCGCCGGCGCGCCGCCATCCGGCAGCAAGCCGACCGGCAACAAATTGATTGCCGGTTGGCCGAGCCTTGCCGCGACGTGAAGGTTTGCCGGCTCAGAATAGATCGTGCGCGGCGAACCGATCTGCACCAGCACGCCGTCGGCGAGAATGCCGATGCGGTCGGCCATGGTCATCGCTTCGATCTGGTCGTGGGTGACGTAGAGCATTGTGGCGCCGAGTTCGGCCTGGATGCGCTTCAGCTCGAGCCTGAGATCGGCGCGCAGTTTGGCGTCGAGCGACGACAGCGGCTCGTCCATCAGGTAGATCGACGGCTTGCGCACCAAGGCGCGGCCGATGGCGACGCGCTGCATCTCGCCGCCCGACAGTTTGATCGAGCGATTATTCAGCTTGTGGTGGATGCGTACCATCTTGGCCACATCGTCGACGCGGCGGCGGATCTGGTCCTCCGGCATTTTCCGCGCCGGCGAGCGCAGTGGAAAGGCGAGGTTGTCGTAGACCGACAGATGCGGATAGAGCGAATATTGCTGGAAGACGAAAGCGGTGTCGCGCTCGGCCGGCGACAGCGTCGTCGTGTCGTGGCCGGCAATATGGATCGAGCCCGCTTCCGGCCGCTCCAGCCCGGCGATCAGCCTGAGCGTCGTCGTCTTGCCGGCGCCAGTCGGCCCGAGCAGCACGACGAATTCCCCGTCGGCGATATGCAGGTCGAGATTGTCGACGGCGACATGCTCGCCAAAAACCTTGGTCACGCCTTTGATGTGAACGTCAGCCATGATGCGCTCTCCCCTGGGAGGCCGACTCATGGATTTCGGTGCGCACCGCACGGCCGGATCCTTTTGCGAACAGCGACAGCCGCGCGCTGCTCAGCGCCAGGCCGACATGATCGCCCGGATTGAGCCGGATTTCGGCCGGTACCCTGGCCTTGATGATGCCGTCTGCCGTCTCCACCGCCACAATCTGCGTGGTGCCGAGATATTCGGTGCCATAAATGGCGCCGCGCAGCTTCGAAGCGTCATCGAAACGGATGTGCTCCGGCCGGATTCCAAGCGCCATCTCGGCCGGCGCAATATCCTCCCGCACCTCCGGCACGGCCACCTTCGCGCCTTGCACAACAATTTCCCTGGCGCCCTTTGAAAGGCCGCCGCCGAAGCCGAGGAAATTCATCGGCGGCGAGCCGATGAAGTCGGCGACGAACATCGTTGCCGGCCGGTCGTAGATTTCGCGCGGCGTGCCGAACTGCTCGATGACGCCATGGTTCATCACCGCGATCTTGTCGGCCATCGACATCGCTTCCATCTGGTCATGCGTGACATAGACGGTGGTGGCGTGGATGCGGTTGTGCAGGTCGCGCAGCTCATGGACCATCAGGTCGCGGAATTCGGTGTCGAGCGTGCCGAGCGGCTCGTCCATCAGGAAACACTTTGGCCGCCGCACGATGGCGCGGCCGAGCGCTACGCGCTGGCGGTCGCCGCCGGCAAGCCCGGAGACGGATTTGTTGAGCAGATGGTCGATCCGCAAAAGCTTCGCCGTCTCTTCCACCCTGGCCCGGATTTCAGCACCTGGCATGCCTTGCGCCAGCAACGGAAAGCCGATGTTCTTTCTCACATTCATGTGCGGATAGAGCGCGAACAGCTGGAAGACGAAGGCGATGTCGCGCTCGCGGGCACGCCGCATGGTGACGTCCTCGCCGCCAAGCAGGATCTTGCCGCCGGTCGGCAGTTCGAGCCCGGCGATCATACGAAGCGTCGTCGTCTTGCCGCAGCCCGACGGCCCCAGCATGACGAAGAACTCGCCGTCTTCGACGACGAAGTTGGAATCCTGCACGGCGACGAAATCGCCGAATGCCTTCCTCAGATGTTCGACCCTGATCTCGGCCATCGTCTACTCCGGAAATTTCGAGACGATGATGAACATTGCCGTGCCGGCCAGCATGGTGATGAAGGAATAGGTGTAGAGCGCCAGCGCGAAGGGCTGGAACAGCATCAGGAAGCCGATCGCGATGATCGCCGTGGCGACGTTTTCCATCAGCCCGCGCCTGGCCCAAACGGGCCAGCGCGATTTGCGTTTTGCGGTCAGGTTCATTTGCGCACCGCGCCGAAGGTGATGCCGCGCAGCAATTGCTTGCGAAGCAGGATGGTGAAGACCAGGATCGGCACCAGGAAGATCGTTGTGCCGGCCGCGACCGCCGGCCAGTCCTGGCCGCCTTCGCCGATGATGGTCGGGATGAAGGGCGGCGCGGTCTGCGCCGTGCCCGAGGTCAGTAGCGCAGCGAAGGCATATTCATTCCAGGCAAAGATCAGACAGAAGATGGCGGTTGCGGCAATACCGGTGGTCGCCTGCGGCAGTACCGTGCGCCAGAACGCCTGCAGCCTGGTGTAGCCGTCGATCATCGCCGCTTCTTCATATTCGCGCGGGATCTCGTCGATGAAGCCTTTTAGCAGCCACACTGCCAACGACACGTTAACCGCCGTATAGAGCAGGATCATGCCGAGAGCCGTGTCCGACAGGCCAAGCTCGCGATACATCAGGTAGATTGGGATGGCGACAGCGATCGGCGGCATCATCCGCGTCGACAGGATGAAGAACAAAAGGTCGTCGGCGAGCGGCACCTTGAAGCGCGAAAAACCGTAGGCCGACAGCGTGCCGAGGAACACTGCGCAAAAGGTTGAGCCGAAGGCGATGATCAGCGAATTGACGAAGCGCGGCATGAAGTTCGAGGGGCCGGCGATCACCATGTTGCGCTTGCGCACCGTCTCGTCGCAAAGGCCCGTCGCCGGCCCCAGCGAGTTGATGTATTCCGGCGTCTGCCTTGTCCGCGTCGTGAACAGGTTGCAGTAGCCCTCAACGCTGGGCTGGAACAGGATCTTCGGCGGATAGGCGATCGAATCCGGCGGCGTCTTGAAGCTGGTGGCGAAGATCCACAGCAGCGGCACGATCGAGATCAACGCGTAGGCGACGATGATCGTGCCGGCGACGCGCTTTGACGTGGCCGAGGGTGCGACGACCGAATGGGCTGACGTCAGGCTCATCTCTGCTTCACCTTGTTGAGCGCCTTGACGTAGATGTTCGCCAGGCCGAACACCGCGACGAACAGGATGATGGCGAAGGCCGAGGAATAGCCCGTCCGCCAGCTTTCGAAGGCCTGCCGCTTCAGCGTGATCGAGGCCACTTCGGTGGTCGATCCCGGCCCGCCACCGGTCAGCAAATTGACCATGTCGAACATCTTGAAGTTCTCGATTCCGCGAAACAGCACCGCCAGCATGATGAAGGGCAGCGCCATCGGCAGCGTGATCGACCAGAACTGCCGCCAGTTGGAGGCGCGGTCGACCTCGGCCGCTTCGTAGATGTATTCGGGGATCGAGCGCAGGCCGGCGAGGCAGATCAGCATCACGTAGGGAGTCCACATCCAGGTATCGACGATGATGATCGACCATGGCGCCAGCGACACGTTGGACAGCATGCTGATCTCGGTTGCCGGAATGCCGGTGACGAACGAAACGGCGTAGGCGAACAGCCCGATCTGCGGCTCGTAGAGGAAGCGCCAGAAATTACCGACCACCGCCGGCGACAGCATCATCGGCACCAGGATGATGGTCGTCCAGAAGGCGTGGCCACGAAACTTGCGGTCGATCAGCCAAGCCAGCGTAAAGCCGATCAGCGTCTGCAGCAGGATGGTCCAGAACACGAAATGCGCCGTCGTCTGCATGGCGATCCAGATGTCCTGGTCAGCGAGGATGCGCTTGTAGTTGGCCAGCCCAAGATTCTTCACCACCTCGTTGGGGCGATTGGCGCGAAAGTTGGTGAAGGACAGATAGATCGCCCAGAACAGCGGGAAGATATTGATGGCGAGAAGCAACAGGATCGTCGGCGAGATGAACAGCCAGGCGAGGCCCTTGTCGCTGATGCCCCGGACCTTGCGGGCCAACGGCTCAGGCGTAGCCCGGGCAACGCTGTCCGCCGTCCGATTGAGCATGGTCAGTCCTGCTTCGGTCACTTGGATCGTCTCGACAATGGAATTTATCTGAACTGTGTCCCGTGCCAAGGGCGGCACGGGACGGTTCGGTCATGGGCTCGGGAGGAGCCGGTTACATCCGATTACATCTTGCCATCGTCCTGGAAGACCTCGGTCCAGTCCTTGACGAGGCCGTCGAGCGCGTCCTTGGCCGAGCCTTGCCCGGCAACGACATAGTCGTGGAAGCGCTTCTGCGATGCCTGCAGCAGCGGTGCGTAGCTCGGCTCGGCCCAGAAATCCTTCACGATGGCCATAGAGTCGAGGAAGGTCTGCGCATAAGGCTGGCTGGCCGGGAAGCCCGGGTCCTTGACGACCGCGTTGAGGCAGGAATAGCCGCCGAGCGACCACCATTTGGACTGCACGTCCTTGTTGGCGAACCATTTGATGTATTTGAGCGCGGCTTCCTGCTTGTCGGAATAGGAGACCACCGAGATGCCCTGGCCGCCGAGCTGGGCGAACTGGTCGCCGTCGGGACCCTTGGGATTGACGAAATAGCCGATCTTGTCGCCGCCGACATTTTCGTCCTTCTGCAGGCCTGGCCAGGTGAAGGCGAAGTTCATGTGCATCGCCACCTGGCCGGATTTGAAGGCGTCGACGCCTTCGCCCATGTAGCTGTTCGAGGCGCCGGGAGGGGTGCAGCAATCATAGAGCGCCTTGTAGAACTCCAAGCCCTTCACCGATTTATCGGAGTTGACGAAACCTTCCATCTCGTAGGGCTTTTTCGGATTTTCATACTGGAAGCCGAAGCTGTAGAGGACGTCCATGGCACCCATGGTGATACCTTCCGAGCCGCGCTCGGTGTAGATCGACGCGCCATAGACGGTCTTGCCGTCGATCTCGCGCTTTTGGAAGAATTCGGCGATCTGCCTCAGCTGGTCGAAGGTTGTCGGCGGGCCGAGATCCCAACCGTATTTCTCCTTGAATTCCTTCTGCAGTTCCGGCTTGGAGAACCAGTCCTTGCGATAGGTCCAGCCGACGACGTCGCCCATAGCCGGCAGCGCCCAGTAATTCGGCGAGTTCTTCGGCCATTCCGAGTAGCCGACGACAGTCGCCGGCACGAAATCGTCCATGCTGATCTTCTCCTTGTCGAAGAAGTCGTTCAGCTTGACGTAATGGCCGTTCTCGGCGGCGCCGCCGATCCACTGGCTGTCGCCGATGATCATGTCGCACAGCTTGCCGTGCGAATTCAGCTCGTTGAGAAAGCGGTCGGCATAGTTGGTCCACGGCACGAATTCGAATTTCATGCCGATTCCGGTTTCCTTGGTGAAGTCCTTGGACAATTCCACGAGCGCGTTAGCCGGGTCCCAGGCTGCCCAGCAAAGCGTCAGATCTTCTGCCTGCGCGACGTTCGAAACGGCTGTCGACGCGAGGAGTGTCGATGCCAGTCCCAACGCCAGTTTCAAGGTCGATTTCATGCCTTCCTCCCATTTGCGAAACGCGTCCGGATGACGGTTTCAAGAGCCCGCTAAACCCCTCCTCCGGGGCCTAAACACAACGGCGCGGCAACACGTCGGATGTTTAGTAATTTGTTTAGTGATGCAATTTTTACTAAACAAGGCAAGCGAATTCGTTGCTGCACCGCAGCATGCTGGATAGGAAAGCAACGTGAGAAGTTGCGGCGACCTGCCTAGGTCACCGTCTTGTTGCTGACCGCCACCGGACGGATCACTGGGGCCGGCGGCAGCAGCGCGCGGATATCGGCGAAGGGGAAGACCGGCTCGAAGCGGAAGGCCTCGGCGAACGATCCGGCTGGGCCGTTGCACTGGCCGGCGCGAAAGGCGTTCTGCGTGCGCGCCGCGTCGACGAAACGCTCGGGATCCTGCGATTGGTGCGCCCGGATCGCCTCCGCCTTGAGATCGAAATGCCTGGAGATATCGACGTAGTGCGTTGGCGAAAACCCGGTGCCGCCGAGCGTGTCGGCATGCAGCACCGGCACCGAGAATGACGCTGCGATGCGCACGCTATCCGATAGCGCGCGGTGGTCGCCATGATAGTCGTTCGGCGCATGGGTGATCGCCAGATCCGGCCCTATCTCGCCGATCAGTGCTTTCAGCGCCGCGATCAGGGCGGCGTCCGCCACCAGCGCGCCATCGGGAAAATCGATGAAGCGCGGCGTCACGCCAAGCAGACCGGCCGCCGCCGTCGCCTCTTTGCGGCGCGTGCGGGCAAGCGCGGCCGGATCGCCGTAGCCGCCCCTGGCGCCATCCGTGGCTACGGCAAAAAAGAGTTCTGCGCCTTGCGCGGCATAGGCGGCCATCGTACCGAACATGAAGATCTCGATGTCGTCCGGATGCGCGCCAAGCGCCAATATCTTCACTCTCATCCCTCCCGGAAATGGAAAACGTGCCCAACGGAATTCTGCTCGCTCTCATCGCCTATGCAAGCTATTCGTGCAGCGACGCGGTTGTCAAAAGCCTGGGCGGGCAGTTCAACGTCTTCGAGATCGGCTTCTTCTCGACATTGTTTGCCGGCTGCTTTCTGCTCTTTGCCAGGCCGCCAGGCGAGCGTTGGCGCGATTTCTGGCGCACGACACGGCCTTGGGCGGTACAGGCCCGCGCCTGGGCCGGCATCGCCTCCGGCGTGCTCAGCGTCTACGCCTTCACCACCATCCCGCTGGCGGAAGTCTATGCGCTGATCTTCCTGGCGCCGCTGTTCGTCACCATCCTGGCCACGCTCGTCCTCAAAGAGAAGGTCGGCCCATGGCGGTGGCTGGCGGTCGTCGCTGGCTTTGCCGGGGTGATGCTGGTCGTCAGGCCTGGGTTTCGCGAGTTGCATCTTGGTCATCTGGCGGCGTTCATCATCGCCTTCCTGGCCGCCACCAATGTCATCCTGATGCGTTCGCTCGCCGCGCAGGAAAAGCGCACGACGATGCTCGGCGTGCTGATCGGCTACGGCCTGCTCTTCAACGGCGTCGGTGCGGCGGCTACCTCGTTCTCGCTGCCGGATGGCAGGCAATGGGCGTGGCTGGTGCTGGCCGGCGCCTTTACCGCCGGCGGTCAGTTGCTGCATCTGCTGGCGGTCAAATACGCGCCGGCCAACCGCATCGCGCCAACGCATTATTCGCAGATCGTCTGGGCGGTGGTTCTAGGCGCGCTGTTCTTCAGGGAATATCCGGATTTTCTGTCGCTGGTCGGGCTTGCCGTGGTCGGCGGTTCCGGTCTGCTGACGATGGTGCGCGAGGAGGTGCGGCTCGGCACGGTGCGCTGGAACCCGTTTGCGCGGACCCGACTTTGAGCTGGTACCAAGCTTGCGCGGCGACCGCCACCGCTGATATGCGATCGCTGCCAACTGGCTGCACATCATAGGACAATGACGACAAAACCTTTGCCGGACCTGCCGGTCTCCGCGGTCTTGCCGGCGCTCAATGAAGCGCTGAGCCATGGTAACAGCGCCGTGCTGGTGGCTCCGCCCGGCGCCGGCAAGACGACGCTGGTTCCGCTGACGCTGCTCGATGCGCAATGGCTCGGCGCCGGAAAGATCATCCTGCTCGAGCCGCGCCGCCTCGCCGCCCGCGCTGCCGCCCGCCGCATGGCCGAACTGCTTGGCGAAGAGCCCGGTGAAACCGTCGGCTATGCCATGCGCATGGAAAACCGGACTTCCGCGAAGACCAGGATCGTCGTCGTCACCGAAGGCGTGTTGTCCCGCATGATCCTCGACGATCCCGAGCTGCCTGGTGTCTCGGCGGTGTTGTTCGACGAGTTCCACGAACGTTCGCTCGACGGTGATTTCGGGCTGGCGCTGGCGCTCGACGTGCAGGGTGCGCTGAGGCCCGACCTCAGATTGCTGGTCATGTCAGCGACGCTCGATGGCGCGCGTGTCGCAAAATTGCTTTCCGGCGCGCCGGTGATCGAGAGCGCAGGCCGCGCCTTTCCGGTCGACATCCGCTATGACGAGCGGCCGGCCGGCGTCACCATCGAGGATGCCATGGCCAGGGTGATCCGCTCGGCGCTTGCCGGGGAGGAGGGCAGCGTGGTTGTCTTCCTGCCCGGCCAGCGCGAGATCGAGCGCACCGCCGAGCGGCTGGCGGGCAAGGTCGGCGCCGACACCGACATCGTGCCGCTCTACGGCATGCTCGACAACAGGACGCAGGACGCAGCGATCAAGCCGGCGCCGCCCGGGCGTCGCAAGGTCGTGCTGGCGACGTCGATCGCCGAAACCTCCATCACCATCGACGGCGTGCGCGTCGTCATCGATTCCGGCCTGTCGCGGCTGCCGCGCTATGAGCCGGCCAGCGGCCTGACGCGGCTGGAGACGGTGCGTGCTTCCCGCGCTTCCGCCGACCAGCGCGCCGGCCGGGCCGGGCGCACACAGCCGGGCGTCGCTATCCGGCTGTGGCGGGCCGAGCAGACAGCGGCACTGCCGGCCTTCACGCCACCGGAAATCCTCGAAGCCGATCTCTCCGGCCTGTTGCTCGATTGCGCGGCGTTCGGCGTTGCCGATCCGACGAGCCTGTCCTTCCTCGACCCCCCGCCGGCTCCGGCGCTCAACGAGGCAAGGGCGCTGCTGCGCGCGCTCGATGCCGTCGATGCGGCAGGGCGCTTGACGGAGGCCGGTGCCGCGATGCGCAAGCTGGCTCTGCCGGTCCGGCTCGCCCACATGGTCGCCGAGGCGGCAAGGACCGGCCAGGCGCTCGAGGCGGCGATGCTGGCCATGCTGCTCACCGAGCGCGGCCTTGGCGGCGATGGTGCCGATCTCGAACGGCGGCTGATGCGCTTTCATGCCGAAAGATCGCCGCGTGCCACCGCTGCCCGGCAGCTGGCCGAGAGGTTGGCAAAGCAGGCTTCACCCTCCCCCTCGACGGGAGGGTCGGCGAGCGAGCCGAGCGCAGCGAGACGAGGGAGACGCGGCGGGGTCGCCGATGGCGTGCCCGAACCGACCCCACCCCGGTCCGCTACGCGGATCGACCCTCCCCTCAAGGGAGAGGGCAGCACCGCCGGCGCTCTCCTCATCCATGCCTGGCCGGACCGGGTCGCTAAAGCGCGCGGCGAGCGTGGCCGCTTCGTGCTTGCCAACGGCTCCGGCGCCATGCTCGACGCCTCCGACCCGCTGGCCGGCGAGACCTGGCTCGTCGTCGCCGATCTGCAGGGTAAGGCGCAGAACGCCCGCATCACCGCGGCGGCGGCGCTCGACGAGGCCGACATCCGCACCGCGCTGGCGGAAAAGATCGAGACTCGCCGCGAGGTGAGCTTCGACCGCGATAGGCGCGCGGTGCGGGTGCGCGAAACGGTTCGGCTCGGCGCCATCACGTTGTCCGAACGCATGCTGCCGGCGCCGACCGGTGCCGACGCAGACAGCGCCATTCTCGACGTCTTGCGCGAACACGGCCTGTCGCTGCTGCCGTGGAGCAGGGAAGCGGAGACGTTGCGGCAGCGGCTCGGCTGGCTGCATCGCGGCCTCGGTGCGCCATGGCCCGATGTCTCCGATGCGGCGCTCGTCGAGCGCCTCGACGACTGGCTGCTGCCGTTCCTTTCCGGCGCCGCATCCTTTGCCGCGATCGATCCCAGCGTGCTTTCGCAAGGCCTGATGACGCTGGTACCGCACGAATTGCAGCGCAAGATCGACACATTGGCGCCGACCCATTTCGACGCGCCGTCGGGCAGTCGGCTGCCGATCCGCTATGACGGCGAATGGCCGGTACTGGCAATCCGCGTGCAGGAGCTGTTCGGCCTCGACCGGCATCCCGCGATCGCCAACGGCACTGTGCCGCTGACGCTCGAATTGCTGTCACCGGCGCGCCGGCCGATCCAGACGACGCGCGACCTGCCCGGGTTCTGGCGCGGCTCCTGGGCCGATGTGCGGACAGACATGCGCGGCCGCTATCCCAGGCATGTCTGGCCGGAGAACCCGCTTCTCGCCGCCGCAACGAGCCGCGCCAAACCGCGCGGTACCTAATGATTCCCGGACTGTTATCCCGAACGGAAGGCCAGCTTCGGCGCTTTTTCGGAAAAGACCTCCGGCTGTTTCCCCTCTATAATCATTGGCCATGATAAACATCCTGCACGCACCCGACTTCCAGCAAAGCCAGCGGCTGCGCCTCAACACGCTGATCAGGTTGCGCTGGCTTGCCATCGTCGGCCAGAGCCTGACCGTGCTTGTCGTCGCTTACGGGCTGAAATTTCCGCTGCCGGTCAGCATGTGTTTTGCGCTGATCGCTTGTTCGGCCTGGATGAACCTTTTGCTGACCTTCCGCTATCCGGCGGCGCATCGGCTTACCCCGCCCTCGGCCTTTGCCATCCTGACCTTCGACAGCCTGCAGCTTGCCGGCCTGCTCTACATGACCGGCGGCCTCACCAATCCGTTTTCGCTGCTGATGACCGTGCCCGTCGTCGTCTCGGCGACGTCGCTGCCGCTGCGGCTGACCGCCATGCTCGGCGCGCTGGTGATCGTGGCGGCGACGCTGCTGGTCTTTTACCACCTGCCGCTGCCTTGGCATGAGGGCGCACCATTGGCGATGCCGTTCATCTATGTCGCCGGCATGTGGATGGCGGTGTTCTGCTCCATCGCCTTTACCGCGATCTATGCCTTCCGGGTGGCCGAGGAGGCGCGGCTGCTTGCCAACGCGCTTGCCGCCACCGAACTGGTGCTGCAGCGAGAGCAGCATCTCTCAGCCCTCGACGGCCTCGCCGCGGCCGCCGCGCACGAGCTCGGCACGCCGCTCGCCACGATCACGCTTGTCGCCAAGGAGATGGAGAAGGCGCTTGGCGAAGATCCCAAATACGGCGAGGACGTGAAGCTGCTGCGTTCGCAGAGCGAGCGCTGCCGCGAAATCCTAAAGCGCCTGACCAGCCTTTCCTCCGAGAGCGAGGTGCACCTCTCGCGCCTGCCGCTGACCTCACTGGTCGAGGAGGTGACGGCGCCGCACCGCGATTTCGGCATTTCGATCAAGCTTCGGCCGGGCGAGCGCATCGGCCCGGAACCGGTGGGCCGGCGCAATCCCGGCGTCATTTACGGCCTCGGCAATCTGGTCGAGAACGCCGTCGACTTCGCTCGCAAGAACGTCACTGTACGCTGGAGCTGGAACGAGGCCGCCGTCAGCTTCTCGATCATCGACGACGGGCCGGGCTTTCCGCCGGAGATCATCGACCGCATCGGCGAACCTTATATGTCGACGCGACAAGGCACCGAAGCCGGCGGCGGCCTCGGCCTTGGCTTATTCATCGCCAAGACCTTGCTCGAACGCTCCGGGGCGACGCTCGATTTCCGCAATTCGAGCGAGCCCGGCGAGGGCGCTATCGTGCAGATATCGTGGCCGCGCAGCGTCTTCCTCAATCCCGAGCAGGCTTCGGCCACCATGTTCGACACGGCCTAAATTGGACAATAGCGTCGCGAAACTATATTTGCGTAAAAATCAGGCAGCAGGATTTTCAGCACGATGAGTACTGACGAAACGATTGGCGCAATGGTCGAAGGCGAGGACACCTCGCTGCTGATCGTCGACGACGACAAGCCGTTCCTGACGCGGCTTGCCCGCGCCATGGAAACCAGGGGTTTCGTGGTCGAGACGGCCGAGAGCGTCGAGGAGGCGGTTGCCAAGGCGCGCGCCAATCCGCCTGCCTACGCGGTGGTCGACATGCGGCTGGCCGACGGCAACGGCCTCGACGTCGTCGCCGCGATCCGCGAGAAGCGCGACGATGCCCGCGCCATCATCCTCACTGGCTACGGCAACATCGCCACCGCGGTGACGGCGGTGAAGCTCGGCGCTATCGACTATCTGTCGAAGCCGGCCGACGCCGACGACATCTTTGCAGCCCTGACCCGCACGGCGGGCGAACGCGCAGCACCGCCCGAAAATCCGATGTCGGCCGACCGGGTACGCTGGGAGCACATCCAGCGCGTCTATGAAATGTGCGACCGCAACGTCTCGGAAACCGCGCGCCGGCTGAACATGCATCGCCGCACGCTGCAGCGTATCCTCGCCAAGCGCGCGCCGCGCTAAAAGGCTCTGACTGCAGGCTTGCCCGGCCAGCGCTGTTTGCGCATCATCGCTTGGCGGTGTCGGACCTTGCCGCTGATACGACGGAGGCGACATGCAGGACGAAAAGCGGCTGGTCTCCATGCTGCGCGAATTCCTCGACAGCGAGGCGGCCGGCGGCCTCATCCTGATGGCTGCGGCGGCCCTGGCCCTGATCGTCGCCAATTCGCCGCTGGGCGAGGCTTATTTCTCCGCCCTCCACGCCTATCTCGGACCGCTCAGCGTCTCGCACTGGATCAATGACGGCCTGATGGCGGTGTTCTTCCTGCTGGTCGGCCTCGAGATCAAGCGCGAGATGCTCGACGGCCAGCTCTCGACCTGGCCGCGCCGCGTGCTGCCCGGCATCGCCGCCGCCGGCGGCATGGCGGTGCCGGCACTGGTCTACGTCGCCATCAACCGCAACAATGAAGCCGCTCTGTCCGGCTGGGCGATCCCGACCGCCACCGATATCGCCTTTGCGCTCGGCGTGCTGTCGCTGCTTGGCGGCCGCGTGCCGGGCTCGCTGAAGATATTCCTCACCGCGCTCGCCATCATCGACGATCTCGGCGCCGTGCTCATCATCGCGGTGTTTTATACCAGCGGGCTGTCCCTCGCCTATCTCGGCGCCGCCTTCGCCGTCATCGCGCTGCTGGTGGTGCTCAACCGCATGCGGGTGCTGACGTTGCTGCCGTACGTCTTGCTCGGCATCGTTCTGTGGGTTTTGGTGCTCAAATCGGGCGTCCATGCGACGCTTGCCGGCGTCGCGCTGGCCCTCACCATTCCATTGAAGATATCGCCGGGCAGCGGCCACGATCTCGACCATTCGCCGCTGCACCGGCTCGAACACGGCCTGCACAAAGTCGTCGCCTTTTTCGTCATCCCGATTTTCGGCTTTGCCAACGCCGGCGTCTCACTCGGCGGTCTCAGCGCTGCCGCCCTGGCCGAGCCGCTGACGCTCGGCGTCGCCGCCGGCCTCGTCGCCGGCAAGCTGGTCGGCGTGTTCGGGTCTTCTGCGCTTGCCATCCGGCTCGGCTTCGCCGATCTGCCGGTCAATGCCGGCTGGCTGCACATGATCGGCATTTCGCTGCTCTGCGGCATCGGCTTCACCATGAGCCTGTTCATCGGCCTGCTCGCCTTCGCCAGCGACGTCGCTCTGCAGGACGCGGTCAAGGTCGGCATCCTCGCCGGCTCCTTCATCGCCGCGCTCCTCGGCGCCACCGTGCTGCTGGTGGCGCCGGCGGCGGACGGGACGGACGAGGCGGAAGAATAGTCGCGCCGCCACTTCCGGCCTTCAGGCCACCTTCTCCCGCATCTGGACCCTACCCGTGCGCAATCATGACGTGGCGGACGGCTGTGTAATCCTCCAGCGCATAGAGCGACATGTCCTTGCCGTAGCCGGATTGTTTCAACCCGCCATGCGGCATCTCGTTTGTCAGCATGAAGTGGGTGTTAATCCAGGTGCAGCCATATTGCAGGCGGGCGGCCGTCGCCATGGCGCGCGAAACGTCCTTGGTCCACACCGATGACGCCAGGCCATAGTCAGAGTCATTGGCCCAGTTCACCGCCTCGTCGACTTCGGAAAAACGGGTGACCGAGACCACCGGGCCGAACACTTCGCGGCGCACGATCTCGTCTTCCTGCAGCGCGCCGGCGACGACGGTCGGCTGGTAGAAGAAGCCGGAGCCCTCGCCCGGCTTGCCGCCCGTGGTAATCTCGATGTGCTTGAGCTCAGAGGCGCGCTCGACGAAGCTCGAGACGCGATCACGCTGGCGACGCGAAATCAGCGGGCCGATCTCGTTCTCGGTATCGTCGGGGCGATCATACTTGATGGTCGAGACCGCAGCGGAGAGGTCGGCGACAAGCTTGTCGTAGATCTTCTTGCCGGCGTAGATGCGGCAGGCGGCGGTGCAGTCCTGGCCGGCATTGTAATAGCCGAAGGCGCGCAGGCCGTTGACCACCGCACCGAGATCGGCGTCATCGAACACGATGACCGGCGCCTTGCCGCCGAGCTCGAGATGTGTGCGCTTGACCGATTTGGCGGCGGCCTGCAGCACCTTCTTGCCGGTGGCGACGTCACCGGTGATCGAGATCATGTTGACCTTCGGGTGGTTGATCAGCGTGTTGCCGACACTGTCGCCGCGGCCGAGCACGACGTTGACGACGCCTTCCGGCAGGATATCGGCAAGGATTTTCGCCAGCTTCAGCGCGGTCAGCGGCGTCTGTTCCGACGGCTTGAAGACGACGGTGTTGCCGCCGGCAATCGCCGGCGCCAGCTTCCAGGCCATCATCATCAGCGGATAGTTCCACGGCGCGATCGACGCGACAACGCCGATGGCGTCGCGGCGGACCATCGAGGTGTGGCCGGGAATGTATTCGCCGGCGACCTGGCCGGGCATCGAGCGGACCGCACCGGCAAAGAAGCGGTAGCAGTCGACGATCGCCGGGATCTCGTCATTGAGCACGGCATTGATCGGCTTGCCGCAGTTCAGCGCCTCGAGCGTCGCGAAATCCTTTGCCGCGGCCTCGATGCGATCGGCGATCTTCAGGAGATAGCCGGCGCGCTGCGCCGGTGTTGTGCGGGACCAGGTGACGAACGCTTTTTCCGCGGCAAGCACTGCTGCCTCGATCTGCGCCGGGCTGGCCTCGGGCAGGTTGACGATGGTCGCCCCGGTCTTCGGGTTGAGGATCGGTTCCTCGGTCTCGGTGCCTTTTTCGAATTTCGAGCCGATCAGCATCTGCGTGTCCATGGAAGTCTCTCCCTTATGAACGAGATCATTTGCCCGAACCGGCGATCTGGTCGCCGTCGCGGGTCAGGTAATAGGCAGCGAGGATGGGAAGCAGCGTCACCAGCACCACGACCATCGCCACGACATTGGTGACCGGACGCTGGCGCGGACGGATCAACTCTTCGAGCATCCAGATCGGCACCGTTTGCTGCTGGCCGGCGGTGAAGGTGGTGACGATGACCTCGTCGAAGGACAGCGCAAAGGCCAGCATGCCGCCGGCCAGCAGCGCGGTTGCGATGTTGGGCAGCACGACATGCCGAAAGGTCTGGAAACCGTCGGCGCCGAGGTCCATCGACGCCTCGATCATCGAGCCGGACGTGCGGCGGAAACGGGCGACCGCATTGTTGTAGACGACGACCACGCAGAAGGTGGCGTGGCCGAGCACGATCGTCCAGAACGAGAACGGGATTTCGGCCAGCGCGAACGCCGAGCGCAGCGCGATGCCGGTGATGATGCCGGGCAGCGCGATCGGCAGGATCACCAGCAGCGAGATGGTTTCGCGGCCGAAGAATTGTGTGCGGGACACGGCGGCGGCGCACAGCGTGCCGAGGACCAGCGCGATGGCGGTCGAGATCGCCGCGACCCGTACAGACAGCGACAGCGCCTGCCAGACGTCGGGGCGGTTCCAGGTGACGGCGAACCATTGCGTGGTCAGGCCCGGCGGCGGCCAGACGAAGCTCTTCTCCTCGGTGGTGAAGGCATGGACGAAGATCAGCAGAATCGGCAGGTGCAGGAAAAGCAGGCCGCCGGTGGCAGCGAGCTTCAGGCCGATCGGCGCGGATGGGCCACGGTCAGAGCGCATCGAAAGCCCCCATGCGCTTGGCGCCCCAGAGATAGAAGCCCATGATGACGATCGGCACCACGGTAAAGGCGGCGGCGAGCGGGATGTTGCCGGCGGTGCCTTGCTGCGAATAGACGGCCTGGCCGATGAACAGCCGCGAGGTGCCGATGATCTGCGGGATGATGTAGTCGCCGAGCGTCAGCGAGAAAGTGAAGATCGAGCCGGCGACGATACCCGGCAATGCCAGCGGGAACAGCACGTTGCGGAAGGTCTGGCCGGGTGACGCACCGAGATCGGAAGAAGCCTCGACCAGATTGCCCGGCACGCGCTCGAGGGCCGCCTGCACCGGCAGGATCATGAACGGCAGCCAGACATAGACAAAGACGATGAAGGTGCCGGTGGACGATACCGACAGCGAGTTGCCGCCGACGATCGGCAGCGATAGCCAGGCATCAAGCAGCCACAGAAGATGCAATTTGGCCAGCAGCCACGTCAGGATGCCTTCCTTGGCGAGGATCAGCTTCCAGGCATAGATCTTGACCAGGTAGCTCGACCACAGCGGCAGCATGACGCCGAGATAAAACAACGCCTTCCAACGGCCGCGCGCATAGCGCGCCGCGTAATAGGCGATGGGAAAGGCAATGACCGCCGACGCAAACGTCACCAGCGCCGCCATCGTCACCGTGCGCAGGATGATGTCGAGATTGGCGGCCTGCAGCAGGTCGCCATAAGTCTTCAGCGTGAACTCGCGGTTGATGAGGCCGGAGAACTCGTCGATCGAGAAGAAGCTCTGCAAAAGCAGCGCGAACAGCGAGCCGATATAGACGATGCCGAGCCAAAGAACCGGCGGCAGCAGCATGAGCAGAAGCAGGAGTTGGGGCCGGCGCCAGAAGAGGTCGGAGAGCGCGCCGCGCAGGCCGCCGCTTCCCGGCAGGATGGCGGGGGTCGTGGCCCGCGGCATGGCGGCGTCCAGGCTCATCCCAACTCGTCCATCAGATGCAAATGCTCGCGGTTGAAGGTGAGCACCACCGCCTCGCCTTCCCGGGGCAAGGCAGCACCCGCCGGCACGATGGCATGCAGCCGCAAGCCTTCGGCATCGAGCGCCAGTCTTATCGTCGCGCCGAGATAGTTGGTCGACACCAGGCGAGCCGCAACGCCGTCGCCCTTGGCCGCCCGGCCGATGCGAATGGATTCAGGGCGCAGGCTGCCCCAGCGATGCTGGCCGGCATAGCGCTGGACGAAATCCGGCGGCAGTACGTTGGACGAGCCGACGAAATCGGCGACGAAGCGGGTCTTGGGGCGCTGGTAGATGTCTTCCGGCGTGCCGATCTGCATGATCTTGCCGTCGTTGAAGACGGCGACGCGATCGGCCATCGACAGCGCCTCGCCCTGGTCATGGGTGACGAACACGAAGGTGATGCCGAGCGCCTTCTGCAGCGATTTCAACTCCTCCTGCATGTTCTCGCGAAGCTTGAGGTCGAGCGCGCCGAGCGGCTCGTCGAGCAACAGCACCTTGGGCTGGTTGACCAGCGCACGGGCGAGCGCGACGCGCTGGCGCTGGCCGCCGGAAAGCTGGCCAGGGCGACGCGCGCCGTAGCCGGGAAGCCGCACCAGCGCCAGCGCTTCTTCCGCCGCCTTTTGCCGCTCCGGTCTGCCGACGCCCTTGACCATCAGCCCATAGGCGACGTTGTCGAGCACGTTGAGATGCGGGAACAGCGCATAATCCTGGAACACGGTGTTGACGTTGCGGCGATAGGGCGGCACGCCCTCGGCGCGTTCGCCGAAGATCGAGATCGAGCCCGCCGTCGGCTGCTCGAACCCGGCGATGAGGCGCAGGCACGTCGTCTTGCCCGAGCCGGAAGGCCCGAGCATGGCGAAGAACTCGCCCGGCACGATGTCGAGATCGACCGCGTCGACGGCACGCACGCTGCCGAAATGGCGGGAGACTTTTTGGAAAGAAACGGCGGAGGTCATGGGTTGTCCTGATCTGTCAGGCTCATCAAATTCAGGGTAGCGCTGCCCCTCATCCGCCTGCCGGTACCTTCTCCCGTAGTGGACGGGGAGAAGGGAGGCGCTCCAACGCTGGCGACCCCCCGTTCTTCACGGGGAGAGGGTAAGGGTGAGGGGCAGCGCCGAGCTTCGTAGGTGAGACGAACTCACCGTCCGCCGATGACGCCGATATAGTCCGACACCCAGCGGTAATAGGGCACGCACTGGTCGTTCTGGGTGGCGCATTTCGAGACCGGCGTCTTCCAGAACTTGATCTTGTCGAAATTGTCGTAGCCGTTGGTCTTGCAGCCCTCTTCGCCGAGCAGTTCGTTGCCCTTGCAGGCGGCGGGCACCACCGGCAGCGAGCCGAACCAGGCGGAGACGTCGCCCTGCACTTTCGGCGACAGCGAATGCTCAATCCACATGTAGGCGCAGTTCGGGTGGGCCGCATCGGCCTCCATCATGGTGGTGTCGGCCCAGCCGGTGACGCCCTCCTCGGGAATGGTCGAGGCGACCGGCTTCTTGGCCGCGATCAGCGTGTTGACCTGATAGGGCCATGAACCGGAGGCGACGACGCCTTCGTTCTGGAAATCGTCGACCTGGATGGCAGCGTCATGCCAGTAGCGTCCGACCAGCGTACGCTGGACGCGCAGCAGGTCGAGCGCAGCCTTGTACTGGTCCTCAGTCAGTTCGTACGGATCCTTGATGCCGAGCTCCGGCTTGTGGGCCATCAGGTAGTTGGCGGCATCAGCAATGTGGATCGGCCCGTCATAGGCCTGGACGCGGCCCTTGTTCGACTTGCCGTCGGGTAGCTTCATTTCCTCGAACACGATGTTCCAGCTCTTCGGCACCTCCTTGAACACTTCGGTGTTGTACATCAGCACATTCGGCCCCCATTGGTACGGCACGCCGTAATGGACACCGCCGACGGTGAACCAGGGCGCATCCTTCAGCCGGTCGTCGACCGTCTTCCAGCTCGGGATGAGGTCGGTGTTGATCGGCTGGACGCGCTTGCCCGCAACCAGGCGCAGCGAGGCGTCGCCCGAGGCAGTGACAAGGTCGAAACCGCCTTCGTTCATCAACGAAACCATCTCGTCGGAGGTGTTGGCGGTCTTGACGTTGACCTTGCAGCCGGTTTCCTTCTCGAACGACGTGACCCAATCATAGCCCTTGTTGGTTTCGCCGCGCTCGATATAGCCCGGCCAGGCGACGATATTGACCTCGCCTTCACCCTTGCCCAGCTCCTTGACCTGGGCGATGGCCTGGCCGGAGAAGGTCAGCGCGACCGTCAAGGCAGTGCATGATTTCAGCAATGAATTCATCGTCGATCTCCCATTTTGCATGACCCCGAAACCGGTTTCGGTTTTCGGAAGAAGATCATGCGCCCGTTCAAAAACGTTGGATGCGCGGCTCTGAAGGGCCGTGCTCCGGCGGCAGCTTTGTTCCCTGGCCGAAAAGTGCTGCGAAATTTCCGGTTTCGCAAATTCATTTATCAGAAAGCCGATATCGGTTTTTCCGATACATCAGCGGCCGATCTTCTCGGGCCGTTGGCGCACCATGCGCTGCGACTGGGCAAGTCCGATGAAGTCGCGCGCCGCCTGCGGCAGGCCGGAGCCGCGCCGCCAGACCATGCCGACCTGGACGACCGGCAACGATCCCGAAATATCGCGCGATTCGATGCGGTCGCCTTCTAGCGACCATGGCCGGTAGACCAGGTCCGGCAGCAGCGCAACACCGGCGCCCGTGGCGACGAGGCTGCGCACCGCTTCGACCGAGCGGGTGCGGAATGCGACGTGCGGTTTGGCGCCGATCGCCGTCAGCAGCTTTCCGGTATTCTCCTCGATCTCGTCGACGGTCAGCATGATCAGCGGTTCCGGGGCGATATCGCCGATGCCGATGATGTCGGCACCGGCCAATGGATGGCCGAGCGGCAGCCACAGCCGGTAGGCCGAGACTTCGAGGATTTCGGACTGCAGCGCCGTGCGGTCGCGCAGGTTCGAGGTGACCATGACCGCAATGTCGAGCTTGCCGCCGATCAACAGGTGCTCGAGATAGTCGCCATTGTCTTCGATCGCCGAGACCTCGACACCTGGATAGGCGCGGCGATAGCGGGCAAGAAGATCGGACAGCACATAGCCGGCGACCAGCGAGGTGACGCCAAGTTGCAGCCGCCCGCTTGCCGCGATCTGTTCGCCGAAGAAGGCGCGGCGCGCATCGGAAACGTCGGCAAGGATCTTCCTCGCATGGCGCAGGAACTGGTGGCCCTTGTGGGTGATGTTCAGCCCGCGCGGGTGGCGCTCGAACAGCTCGACGCCGAGATCGTGCTCCAGCTCCTTGATCGCCTCGGTGACCGAGGATTGCGAGATCGACAGATTCTGGGCGGCGCCCGACACCGTGCCTTGCTCGGCGACGGCGATGAAGAACTGCAATTGGCGGATGGTGAAAGCCATGGCCGGACTAAACACGGCAGAGGCGGCGCTGGGAAGTGGGTGCTGGTGCCGTTCTCCCGATAGAGCTCAGTCCTCGCTTCCGCCATCCTCAATGCTGAGCCGCGCGCCGGCCTGGGCAAGGGCGGCGGCGATGTCATGCGGCGGCGGCCGGTCGGTCGCGAGTTCGGAAAAGCCGTCGAAGCCGCAGACCTGAACCAGACCCTGCCGGCCGAATTTGCTGTGGTCGGTGACGACAAGCGAACGCTGGCCGCGCGACAGCACCATGCGGGCGAACTCAGCCTCTTCGAGGTCATAGTCCATGACACCCGTGATGGCATCGACCGCGCCGGTCGAAATCACCGCGTGGCTGACGGAGAAGCGGCTGACGAATTCGATGGCTGAGACGCCGAAAGCAGCACCGGAATCGCTGCGCAGCTCGCCGCCGGCCATATAGACCTTGTTGCCGTTGACGGTGGCCAGCGTGCGGGCGATGTCGGAGGAATTGGTGACGACCGTCAGCCGCCGGTGGCCGAGCAGCTCGCGGGCCAGGAAGCTCGTGGTCGTGCCGGTGTCGAGCATGATCGACTCGCCGTCGCGGATGGTGGCAGCGACCATGCGGGCAATTGCCCGCTTGGCATCGGCGTTCTCACGCATGCGCCGCTCGAACGGCGCTTCGCCGGCAATCGACGGCAGGCCGACGGCGCCATGCATCTTGAGGATGGAACCATCGCTGGTCAGTGGCTTGACATCGCGGCGTACCGTCTCCAGCGAGACGCCCAGCCGGTCAGCCAGGCTGGCAATGGTGACGGTGCCTTCCTCCTTGAGGAGGCGCAGGATTTCGCCATGCCGCTTCGAGTGGCCCATCGGTTCCAACCGGTCGAATTGTTGCACCATTGACCGTTTCTACGGCATAAATGCCACTTACTCCAACATATTTCGCAACATTCGGGCAAAAAAGCAGAAAACACCACAATTTCGCGTTGACAACGTCTCCAGCCTGGCGCGACATTATCGCTGTGACAGGCCCGGAACGGAGGCCGACGGCTGAGCCGCACGAAAAATCGCCTGCCTGAACGCCTGGGAAATCCTCGGGTGCGAGGGAACCGAAATCTAGGATCCGCGGGGGCGGATGCCGGCGTCGAAGAACCCGGCACAAAGGGGCTCGTCGGTGCGGTGCGGGATACCGATCCCGAGATCTGCACCGACGAGATCTTCGTGTTGCCTCCATTCCTCCGTCCGATTGTCATCGCTGGCCAGCCATGACATGCGTGGAAAATTGACCCAATGTTGGACGAGATCGTGACTGTCGAAGACCGCATCCGTGCGCTGCCTTGCTGGACCGGCAGCATCGACATTGCGCCGCTGCCGGGCGGCCTGAGCAATGCCAATTATCTGGTCAAGGACGCGGCCGGGCGGCATGTCGTTCGCCTCGGCCAGGACTATCCGTTCCACCATGTCTTTCGCGAGCGCGAGATGATGACCGCGCGGGCAGCACACGCGGCAGGCTTCGCTCCGGCGGTCCGCTACACCGGACCCGGCGTCATGGTGACGGAGTATCTCGGCGCCAAGGCCTATGTCGCGCAAGACGTGCGCGCCGATCTCGGCCGCGTCGCCGCGTTGCTGCGCGGTTTCCACCGGGAGATGCCCGGTCATGTCTCCGGCGCCGGCTTCATGTTCTGGGTATTCCACGTCATTCGCGACTATGCGCGCACGCTGGAGGAAGGCGGCAGCCGCAAGCTGGGCGAATTGCCACGCCTGCTGACGCTGGCGGACGAGCTCGAGCGCGCGCAAAAACTGCTGCCGATCGTCTTCGGCCACAACGATCTTCTGCCGGCTAACATAATCGATGACGGTCACAGGCTATGGCTCATCGATTTCGAATATGCCGGCTTCAACACCGCGATGTTCGACCTTGCCGGCGCGGCTTCCAATGCCGGCATGAGCGACGAGGAATCCTTCGCCTTCCTGACCGCCTACTTCATGAAGGAGCCGGACGAAGCGATACGGCGCTCGCACGCCGCCATGCAATGCGCGTCGCTGCTGCGCGAGGCGATGTGGGGCATGGTTTCCGAGCTTTACCTCGACGCCCCCGGTGTCGACTACGCCGCCTATACCGACGAAAACCTGGCGCGGCTCGAAGACGCCCTGGAAAACTACAGGACAAAATACGGGACGCGGACATGACCTTGCCCGCCCAGGCCGGCATCGTCGTCATCGGCGGTGGCATCATCGGCTGTTCGACGGCCTATCATCTGGCGCGCGACCACAAGGCCGAAATCGTGCTGCTCGAACAGGGCAAACTGACCTCGGGCTCGACCTGGCATGCTGCTGGGCTGGTCGGCCAGCTGCGCTCGTCGGCGTCGATCACGCGCGTGCTCAAATATTCGGTCGATCTCTACAAAGGGCTGGAAGCCGAAACCGGCCTTGCCACCGGCTGGAAGATGACCGGCTGCCTGCGGCTAGCCACCAATGCCGACCGCTGGACCGAGTATAAGCGGCTGGCAACGACGGCAAAGAGTTTCGGCATGGACATGCATCTGCTGTCGCCGACCGAGGTCAAGGAAATGTGGCCGCTGCTGGAAACCGGCGACCTCGTCGGCGCTTCCTGGCTGCCGAGCGACGGGCAGGCAAGCCCTTCCGACATCACCCAGTCGCTGGCCAAAGGCGCGCGTATGCACGGCGCAAAATTGTTCGAGGAGGTGCGGGTCACCGGCTTCGAAATGACCAACGGCCGGATCGTCAAGGTTAGGACGAACAGGGGCGACATCGCCTGCGACAAGGTTGTGAACTGCGCCGGGCAATGGGCGCGGCAGGTGGGTGCGCTGGCCGGCGTCAACGTGCCGCTGCAGCCAGTGAAGCACCAGTACATCATCACCGATAGGATCGAGGGGTTGGCGACCGACGCGCCGACAATTCGCGACCCCGACCGCCGCACCTATTTCAAGGAGGAGGTCGGCGGGTTGGTGATGGGCGGTTACGAGCCGAACCCGCAGGCCTGGACGACCGGTCTACCCGCCGGCGATGTGCCGGACGATTGGGAGTTCCGGCTGTTCGACGACGATTACGATCATTTCGAGCAGCATATGAGCCAGGCGATCGAGCGTGTCCCGGCGCTCGCCAATGTCGGCGTCAAGCAGATGATCAACGGTCCGGAGAGCTTTACGCCGGACGGCAATTTCATCCTCGGTGTGGCGCCGGAATGCCCCAATATGTTCGTCGGCGCCGGCTTCAATGCCTTCGGCATTGCGTCCGGCGGCGGCGCCGGTTGGGTGCTGGCGCAATGGGTCGTCGACGGCGAGGCGCCGCTCGATCTGTGGGTGGTCGACATCCGCCGCTTCTCCGACCTGAACCGCGACCGGCAATGGGTCGGCGACCGCACGCTGGAAGCCTATGGCAAGCACTACACGATCGGCTTCCCGCACGAGGAATATGTCACCGGCCGGCCGTGCATCGTCTCGCCTTTATACGAGCGGCTGCAAAAACATCGCGCCGTGTTCGGCTCGAAACTCGGCTGGGAGCGGCCGAACTGGTTCGCGCCGGAAGGCATCGAGCCGAAGGACGTCTATTCGATGGGCCGGCAGAACTGGTTTTCACCCGTCGGCGACGAGCACCGCCACGTGCGCGAAAAGATCGGCATTTTCGACCAGTCGTCTTTCGCCAAATACGAAATGACCGGCGCCGACGCGCTGAAGGCGCTGGACTGGATCTGCGCCAACGACGTTGCCAAGCCGGTCGGCCGGCTGACCTACACGCAGCTCCTCAACACGCGCGGCGGCATCGAGGCCGATTTGACCGTGGCGAGGCTCGATGAGGAGAAATTCTACATCGTCACCGGCACCGGTTTCCGCACGCATGATTTCTGCTGGATTGCCGATCATATCGGCAGCGAGTTCGACGTGACGCTGACCGACGTCACCGAGGAGTTCGGCACATTGTCGCTGATGGGGCCGCGCGCCCGCGACGTGCTGTCAGCGGTGACCGATGCCGACGTCTCGAACGCCGCCTTTCCGTTCGGCCATGTTCGCGAGATCGCCATTGCCGGCCACGTCATTCGGGCACTGCGCGTCACCTATGTCGGCGAGCTCGGCTGGGAGCTGCATGCGCCGATCGCGGCGACGGGCGAGGTTTTCGACGCGCTGATGACGGCGGGCGCTGTCCACGACATTCGCCCGGTCGGCTATCGGGCGCTGGAATCGCTGCGGCTGGAAAAAGGTTACCGCGCCTGGGGCGCCGATATCACGCCCAACGACACGCCGCAGGAGGCCGGCCTCGGCTGGACGGTGAAGCTCAGGAAGAACACCGATTTCCTCGGCCGGCGGGCGCTTGAAAAGCTCGACGGCGCGGCGCTCAGGAAACGTTTTGCCGGCTTCACAGTCGATGATCCGGATATCGTGCTGCTCGGGCGTGAGACCATCCTGCGCAATGGCGAGGCCGTCGGTTATCTCACCAGCGGCGGCTATGGCTACACCGTCGGCAAGAACATCGGCTACGGCTATGTGCGCAATGCCGATGGCGTCGGCGATGATTTCCTCACCTCCGGCGATTACGAGCTGGTGGTGGCGATGGAACGGACGCCGGCTAAAATCCACCTCGAGCCGCTTTACGATCCGGCGGGAGCAAAGGTGAAGGCCTAGAGCCTTCCGGTTTCAGCCTCAGTTCACGATGAGCACCAGCCCCCGGCTGGGCACCGTATCGGCCTCGCCTGGCATCGAGACATAGGGCGGCGTCTCCTCGGCGCGGGTGACGGTGCCTTGCGCCTCGAGCTCGGCGATCCGCGCGGCAAAACCCGCATCCCACAGCGTGTTCTTCACCGTCAGCACGATCACCCCGCCCGGCCGGCAGATGCGGATCAGCTCGTCCAGACCCTCGGCCCCGACATGGCCGGACGTGAAGACGCCGGCTGAGATGATCCCGGCATAGGCATCGTCCACGAAAGGCAGCGGCGCGCCAAGCGCCAGGCAATGAAGGGCCGAATAGACGCCTTTGCGCGCGGCTTGCGCCAGCATGCCTTCCGAAATGTCGAGCGCCTCGACCTGCGGATAACCGGTGATGGCAAGCCATTCGCCGATGAGCCCGGTGCCTGCGCCAGCATCGAGGAGAGGAGCGGCGCCGCGCGGCAGATGGCGGGCCAGCAAGGCAAGGCAGATGGTCGGATGGCGATAGCCGGCCGCCGACATGTCGGCGTCATAGGTGCCGGCCCAGCTGTCGTAGAGCGCCGCGACGTCTTCCGGTCGCTTCGCCGCATAGGCTGCGGCGAGCGCGCTCTGCTGTTTGCTGTCCGTCATCGCTTTCCGTCGCCTGGTATCGATCTGCGACGCGATCATAGCCAAACGGCGAAAACTGTGGAACCGTCGTCGCGACAATAAAGACTGGAAAAGGAGCGAAAGCCATGGCGGACGACCAGGCACGCGCCGCACTTGCGGCCATTCCGATGCTGGCCGGTTATGACGGCCCGCTGGAACGGCTCGGCGGCCTGACCAACCTCGTCTTCAGGGGTAAGGATTTCTGCCTGCGTATCCCCGGCAAGGGTACCGAGGAATACATCAACCGCGCCAACGAGGCAGTGGCGGCGCGGGAAGCGGCGAAGGCCGGCGTCAGCCCGGAAGTGCTGCATGTCGATGCCGAGACCGGCGTGCTGGTGACCCGCTTCATCGCCAGCGCCGAGACGATGTCGCCGGAAAAATTCAAGACCCGACCGGGCAGCCCGGCACGCGCCGGCAAGGCCTTTCGCAAACTGCACACATCCGGCGCGGTGTTCCCCTTCCGCTTTGAACTGTTTGCGATGATCGATGATTATCTGAAAGTGCTGTCGACCAAGGACGTCGCCCTGCCTGCCGGCTACCACGATGGGGTCCGCGAAGCGGAAACCGTGCGCTCGGCACTTGCGGCTCATCCTCTGCCAATCGTCGCCTGCCACTGCGATCCGCTCTGCGAAAACTTTCTCGATACGGGCGACAGGATGTGGATCGTCGACTGGGAATATTCCGGGATGAACGATCCGCTCTGGGATCTCGGCGACCTCAGCGTCGAAGGGCAATTCGACGCCGCGCAGGACGAGGAGATGATGCTGGCCTATTTCGGCGGCGAGCCGAGACCGGCGGAGCGCGCCCGCATCGTCATCTACAAGGCGATGTGCGACCTGTTGTGGACGCTGTGGGGCTTGATCCAGCTTGCCAACAAAAATCCGGTCGACGATTTCCGCGCCTACGCCGACGGCCGCTTCGCGCGCTGCAAGGCACTGATGGAGACGCCGGAATTTTCCCGGCATCTCGCGGCGGTGCGCCGGGGTTAATTCACACCCTTCGGCACGTTTTCGGGCGGCACCGTGTCGACCACCTTCTGGCGGTGGAAGATGAACAGGCCGGCCAGCACGACAATGGCCGAGCCGACCAGGATGCGTGGCCCAGGCACATCGCCGAAGAAGGCCGAGCCGAAGATCACTGCCCACAACAGCAGGCTGTAATGCAGCGGCGCCAAGGTCGAGGCAGGCGCAAGCTTCAATGCCCTAGTGATCATCAGATGCGCGCCGCAGGAGACAATGCCGAGAAGCAGCATGGCGCCGAAATCGAGCGAGGACGGCGTCTTCCAACTGCCGATGGTCAACGCAGCGCCGACCAGCAGCGTGCCGATGGTTTGCCAGGTGACCAGCGAGGTGTCGCTGGTGCCGCGCAGTCGCCGGTTGAGGATGATGGCGAAGGCAAAGGAAATGCTGCCGGCGAGCGCGAACATCGACGACAGCGAGAACGCGGCCGAAGACGGCTTCAGCATGATCAGCACGCCGCAGAAACCGACCAGGATAGCCGCCCAGCGGCGCCAGCCGACCCTTTCGCCAAGCAAGAAGTGCGACAGCGCCGCGACATAGATCGGCCCGGCCATGTAGAAGCTCATCACGTCGGCGAGCGGCAGATAGACGACCGCCGCGTAGAACAGCGCCGTGTCGAGCGTCGTCATCACCACGCGCAGCAGCTGCAGCTCCGGCCGCTCCATGCGAAACAGCTTGGCCGCACCCTGATGTGCAATCATCGGCCCGAGTATGAAAAAGGCGCCGATCGAGCGGATCAGCACGACCTGGCCGACGGAAAAACTGGCGACCAGCCACTTGCCCATCGCGTCGTTCAAGGCAAACAGGAAATCGCCGGCGAGCATCAGCAGGATGCCGGCCAGCAGCACGTTCCTGATCGTCGAGTTCTGGGCTGCGGGCTGCGCCATTCCGTTACCGGTTCCTCGCCGTGGCTACGGTGACCCGCGTCGTAGTCGCTAGCAGCGGCCGTGACGAGGCGAAAATCGAGAATTCGGTAAGACCAGCGCCGGAAATCGGCTGGTCTAAGCGTGGCGCCGATTCACGGTGCCCGGCCTTCCGGCGATCGAAAGCCGCGTGTCCTGCCGGCTCCGCTCGGCCACCACCTTGCCTTTGGCAATGACGCAGAGCCGCTCGGGGCGCAGGCGCAGCGCCTCGAGCGGGTTGCCGGCATCGAGAACGACCAGGCTGGCGCGCTTGCCGACGGCCAGGCCAAGGTGGTCGAGACCCATGATGGCGGCATTGACGTTGGTGACCATGTCGAAACAGCGCGCCATCTCGGCTGGGCTCGACATCTGCGCGACATGCAGGCCCATGAAGGCGACGTCGAGCATGTCTGCGGTGCCCAGCGAATACCAGGGGTCGAGCACGCAATCCTGGCCCCAGCCGACGCGGATCCCGTGCGCCAGCATTTCCTTGACCCGCGTCAAGCCGCGGCGCTTGGGAAAGGTGTCGTGGCGGCCCTGCAGCATGATGTTGATCAGCGGATTGGGGATCGCCGAAACGCCGGCCTCGGCGATCAGCGGCAACAGCTTCGAGACGTAGTAATTATCCATCGAATGCATCGAGGTGAGGTGCGAGCCGGCCACTCTGCCCTGCAATCCAAGCCGCTGCGTCTCATAGGCAAGCTGCTCGACGTGGCGCGACAGCGGATCGTCGGTCTCGTCGCAATGCAGGTCGACCATCAGGCCGCGCTCGGCCGCGATCTCGCAGAGCTCGGTGACGGAGCGCGTACCGTCGGCCATGGTGCGCTCGAAATGCGGGATGCCGCCGACGACATCGACGCCCATGTCGAGCGCGCGGGTGGTGTTGTCGCGCGCCGTCGGCGAGCGGTAAAACCCGTCCTGCGGGAAGGCGACCAATTGCAGGTCGATATACGGCGCAACCGTCTTCTTCACGTCGAGCAGCGCTTCCACCGCCAGCAGGCGATCGTCGCAGACATCGACATGGGTGCGGATGGCGAGCAGGCCCATCGACACCGCCCAGTCGCAATAGGCAAGCGCACGGTCGCGCACCGCCTCGTGGGTCAGAAGCGGCTTCAGCTCGCCCCACAGAGAAATGCCTTCGAGCAACGTGCCCGAGACATTGATGCGGGGAATGCCGAGCGAAAGCGTGGCGTCCATATGGAAATGCGGATCGACGAAAGGCGGCGAGACCAGATTGCCATGGGCATCGATCGCCGTGCCGGCGCTGATGTTGAGCTCAGGCTCGATCGCCGCGATCGTCTCGCCGACGATGCCGATATCGGCGATCCTGCCGTCGGGCAGCGTCCCGCCGCGCACCACAAGGTCGAAATCCATTTATCGCCACCTCGTTGAAGAATGATGCCTATTCCGGCACGTACCGCACCGCACCCTTGGCAGCACTGGTTGCCATCGCCGCATAGGCGCGCAAGGCCATCGTCACCTTGCGCTTGCGCTTTTCCTCGGGCTTCCAGGCAGCCGTTCCCTTCGCCTCCATCGCCGCGCGACGGGCGATGAATTCCGCGTCGTCGACAGCCAGCCGGATGGTGCGGTTGGGGATGTCGATCTCGATCGTGTCGCCTTCCCTGACCAGCCCGATCAGCCCGCCTTCCGCCGCTTCCGGCGAGACGTGGCCGATCGACAGGCCGGAGGTGCCGCCGGAAAAGCGCCCGTCGGTGATCAGTGCGCAGGCTTTGCCGAGACCCTTCGATTTAAGATAGCTGGTCGGATAGAGCATTTCCTGCATGCCGGGGCCGCCGCGCGGCCCTTCATAGCGGATGACGACGACATCGCCGGCCTTGACCTCGTTCGACAGGATCGCCTTGACGCTGGCGTCCTGGCTTTCGAACACTCTTGCCGGACCGGTGAATTTCAGGATCGATTCATCGACGCCGGCAGTCTTCACGATGCAGCCGTCGAATGCGAGATTGCCTTTCAGCACGGCGAGGCCACCATCCCTTGAGAAAGGATGTTCGGCCGAGCGGATGACACCTTTCTCGCGGTCGAGATCGAGATCATCCCAGCGGCGGTCCTGGCTGAACGCGACTTGCGTCGGCACGCCGCCGGGTGCCGCCAGGAAGAAATCGCGGACATTCTGGCTGGTGGTGCGCGAGATATCCCAGTGGTCGAGCGCTTCGCCGAGGCTCGCGGTGTGCACCGTCGGCAGGTCGCGGTTGATCAGCCCGGCGCTATCCAGCTGGCCGAGGATCGCCATGATGCCGCCGGCGCGGTGGACATCCTCCATGTGGACGTCGGCCTTGGCCGGAGCCACCTTGCAAAGCACCGGTACCCGCCGCGACAGCCGGTCGATGTCCTCCATGGTGAAGTCGACCTCGCCCTCATGTGCTGCGGCAAGGATGTGCAGCACGGTGTTGGTCGAACCGCCCATGGCGATGTCGAGCGTCATGGCGTTCTCGAAGGCGCCCTTCGAGGCGATGCTGCGCGGCAGCGCGGTGTCGTCGTCCTGCTCGTAATAGCGCTGGGCGAGATCCACGATCAGATGGCCGGCCTCGACGAACAGGCGCTTGCGGTCGGCGTGCGTCGCCAACGTCGAGCCGTTGCCGGGTAGCGAGAGGCCGAGCGCCTCGGTCAGGCAGTTCATCGAATTGGCGGTGAACATGCCCGAGCACGAGCCGCAGGTCGGGCAGGCCGAGCGCTCGATGATCTTGACGTCCTCGTCGGAGATCTTGTCGTCGGCGGCGGCGACCATGGCGTCGACTAGGTCGAGCGCCTGGCTCTTGCCGGCGAGCACCACCTTGCCGGCCTCCATCGGTCCGCCGGAGACGAAGACAGTCGGGATGTTGAGGCGCAGCGACGCCATCAGCATGCCCGGCGTGATCTTGTCGCAATTCGAGATGCAGACCATGGCGTCTGCGCAATGCGCGTTGACCATGTATTCGACGGAATCGGCGATCAATTCGCGCGACGGCAGCGAATACAGCATGCCGTCATGGCCCATGGCGATGCCGTCGTCGACGGCGATGGTGTTGAATTCTTTGGCGACGCCGCCGGCCTTCTCGATCTCGCGGGCAACCAGCTGGCCGAGGTCCTTGAGATGGACGTGGCCCGGCACGAACTGGGTGAAGGAATTGACCACGGCGATGATCGGCTTGCCGAAATCCGAATCCTTCATCCCGGTGGCGCGCCACAGGCCGCGGGCGCCGGCCATGTTGCGGTCATGGGTGGTGGTGCGGGAACGGTAGGCGGGCATTGAACTGTCCTTGCTGTCTGCGTCGCACCCAAAGGTGCGGAAAACCGGAATTGAGCCGCAGGCCTTATAGACGCCACGCTCTGGTCTGGCCACAATTTTGCGCTGCGCCAGGTAGCGGAACGAACGGCCAGCCAAAGACGCAGCCGGTCCAGACCGCAAAAAAGTCAGAGGTGCTGTCGGATCGTGTTTTACTCGAGCGTCCTTGGGCAGACGGCAGGAGCGGGGCATCAATCACCAGCCGGCCGTTTCGAAAGCAAACAAACCAGCCCGAGGAGCAAGAGAATGCAAAAGATCACCACCTGCCTGTGGTTCGACGACCAGGCCGAGGAGGCCATGAACCACTACGTTTCCATCTTCAAGAATTCGAAGGTGCTGAGCGTGATGCGCTGGCCCAAGGGCAGCGGCGATCGTGAGGGCAAGGTGCTGATGGTCTCATTCGAGCTCGACGGCGTTCCGTTCCAGGCCCTCAACGGCGGCCCGCAATTCAAGTTCACCGAGGCGGTCTCGCTCTCCATCGACTGCAAGACGCAGGAAGAGGTCGACTATTTCTGGGACAGGCTCATCGCGGGCGGTGGCGAGCCCAGCCAGTGCAGCTGGCTGAAGGACAAATTCGGCCTCTCCTGGCAGGTCGTTCCCGAGCAGCTGCCCAAACTGCTGTTGGACCCCGACAGGGAAAAGGCCGGCCGCGTGATGCAGGCGATGATGCAGATGACCAAGATCGACGTCGCCAAGATCGAAGAGGCGGCCAAGGCGTGAACGAACGCGATCTTCCCTTCTCCCCCTGTAAGGCAGGGCTATCGCATATGAGTGATGGCATTGATGAGATAGTCGTCGTTCCAGGCGCATTTCTTGATGCGATGGCTGATGGGAACTTTGG